>CAZOWW010000037.1:0-40701 GCA_964583765.1 uncultured Kineosporiaceae bacterium | reverse complement strand
TGGTGGGGTGTGGGCAGCAACCACCAACACGTTTTGCCGTTTTGGCGCCCAGCCGCACGTCACCTGCGCGCCCGCTGTGTCGCCGTCCCCCGGGATCAGGGATGCTGGCCGGATGGACGGATCGTGGCAGGACCCGGCGCAGGTGGACCCGTTCGGCACGGCGGATCTCCGGGAGCGGGTGTTGGCGTCCTGGGCGTCCTCCCCGGCGCGGTTCCGGGAGGACGCCAATGCCGAGGAGGAGCTCGTGCTCGGTGGGTACCGGGACCGGGCCCTGGTCGAACTCGCGCAGAACGCCGCCGACGCCGCTGCCCGGACGGACCTCCCCGGCCGGTTGCTGTTCCGCCTGCGGCAGGACCCCGACGGACCGCCGGTCCTGGAGGCGGCCAACACCGGCCGGCCGTTGGACTCCGACGGGGTACAGGCCCTGGCCACCCTGCGGGCCTCCGCTAAACGGGAGGAAGGGACCATCGGCCGGTTCGGGGTGGGCTTCGCCGCGGTTCTGGCCCTCACCGACCGTCCGGAAGTGCTCGGTCACGGGCGCGGCGTGCGCTTCGATGTCGACGCCTCCCGCGAGGCCCTCCTGGCCGACGCGCACGGTGCGCCCGAGCTGGCTGCGGAGCTCGCGCGCCGGCGGGGACACCTGCCCGTGCTGCGCCTGCCCTTCCCGGCCGAGGGCGTCGCGCCGGAGGGATACGACACCCTGGTGCGACTGCCCCTGCGCGACGGCCCGGCCGTCGACGCCGCGCGCCGGTGGCTGGCGGAACTCGACGACGCCCTGCTCCTGGGCCTGCCCGCCCTCGCGGAGATTCGGGTGGAGCTGCCGGACCAGGCTCCCGTCGTCCTCCGGGACGTGGCCGAGCGCTGGCACGTCCACCGCAGACACGGACGGTGGACGCCGGAGCAGCTGGGCGACCGTCCGGTCGAGGAGCGGCACCGGTTGGACTGGGAGGTGACCTGGGCGCTGCCCCGGGACGGCAGGGACCCCGGGTTGTCCGGCGTCCTGTACGCGCCGACCGCCACCCGCGAGCCGATGTCCTGGCCCGGGATCCTCGTGGGGGCCTTCCCCGTGGAGTCCAGCCGGGGACAGGTGGCGCCCGGGACGGTGACCTCCGTGCTCGTCGCCGAGGCCGCCCGCGGCTGGGCCGACCTCGTCGCCGAACGGGTGCGGGACGGTGAGGACCTCTGGCGTTACGTCCCGGTCGGACTGCCGGCCGGGGAGTTCGACGCCCGCCTCCGGGAGGCGTCCGTGCGTGCCCTCGCCGCCACCCCCCTGCTGCGCGCGGCGGCGACCGGCGAGCTGCTGTGCCCCTCGGACGCGGCGGCCGTGGCCCCACCGGCCGGCACGATGACCGACGTGGTGTGCGCGCTCGCCCCCGCCCGGACCGGTCTGGTCGCGGCCCCCGCCTCCGCGGCCGCGGCACTGGCCGCCCTCGGCGTGCCCCGGTTGCCGGTCGCCGACTTGGTGGACGGGCTGCCGTCGGCCGGCTCCCCCGAGGAGTGGCGGGCCCGCTACGCCGCACTGGCACCGCTCGCGGACTCCCCGGACGGCCGGGAGGACCTCGCGGGACTGCCCGTGCCGTTGGCGGACGGCCGGGTGGTCCGGGGCGCGCGGGGTGCCGTGCTGGCCGTCGGGGACACCCAGGCACGAGCCCTGGCGCACCTGGGAGTGCGGGTGGTCGACCCGCGGGCCGGGCACGACCTGCTCCGGCGCCTCGGCGTTCAGGAGGTGGACGCGCGGGGCGCGCTCGACCTCGAGCAGGTGCGGGCGGCGGTGGCCGAGGCGGCGCGTGACGGCGACGTCTCGGCGCGGTACGACCTCGACGACGAACCCTTCGATCCCGCGGCCCGGTTCCGGGAGACGAGTACGGACCAGGGCGCGGACGGGGTCCCGGAACCGGTCGCGCAGGTGGGTCCGGCCGACCAGGACGGGCTCACCCCCACGGTCCGGGCGGTGCTGCAGCTCGTCGAGGCGGCGGTGGACGCGGGCACCCTGCGCCCGGGAGACCTGCCGTGGCTGGCGGAGGTGCCGCTGCCGGACGCGGCCGGGGAGCCGGTCCCCGCCGGGGGCCTGGTGCTGCCCGGCAGCCGGGCCGCGGACTGGCTCGACCTCGACGAGGTGACCCCGGTCGCCGCAACGGTGACGCAACGGTGGCTCGAACCGGTCCTCGCCGCGCTGGGGGTGTTGACCTCGCTGAGCCTGCTCCGGCGGGAGGAGTTCCCGCTCGAGGCGGCGCTGGCCGCCGAGGCCGATCCCGGTCAGGACCCGACCGAACTGGACGGCTGGGCGGAGTGGACGGATCTGGTCGCGGCCCTCGTGCGGGCTCGGGGCGCGGACCCGGTGGAGGCGGTGCTGACCGACGTCGCCGCGCTGCGGGATCTCGACCTGGTGCGGCCCGGATACCTGCCGCGGATGGTGGCCGGCATCGTCCGGGAAGGCCCGCACGAGGTGCACGCGGCGATCACCGAACCGGCTCGGGTCGTCGCGGGGGGCAGTGTGCTCCGCGTGCCCTCCTACACCGCCTGGTGGTTGCGTCAGGAGTTGACCGCGGGGGAGGGGGCCGTCGCGGGGCCGGGGGCCGACGGCCCGGTCGCCACCCTCCTGCCGTCCTGCGGGGACGAACTGGCCGGGCTCCCGCCGTCGCTGCGGTCCGCCCTCGGGGTGTTCGACGACCTCGCGGAGCTGGACGCGCAGGCCGTGCCCGCCGTCCTGCGCCGGCTCGCCGACCCCTCGGTGCAGCTGGACGCGACCGACGCGGTGGCCCTCTGGCGCCGGCTCTCGGACCTGCCGATCGTCGACGCCGCGGGATCCCTTCCCGACGGCGTCCGCGTGCTGGACGGCCTGGGCACCCGGGTGGTGGCCGCGGAGGACGCCGTGGTGGTCGACTCCCCGCCGCTGCTCCAGTTGCACGGGCTCGGCGAACCCGTCCTGGCCCCCGCAGGCCGGGGAGCCGCGCTCGCGGAACTGCTCGACGTGGCCCTGGCGGCGGACGAGGTGGACGGGGAGGTCGTCGAGGACGGCCCGGACGCCGGCCAGATCGTGGAGCTGCCGTCGTCGGTGGCCGGTCTGCTGCCGCTGCTCGTCCCGCATCCGGTGCGCCGGTGGTGCGAGCACGACCGGCTCCTGGTGGACGGCGAGGACGTCGACTGGTGGGTCGACGGCACCGGCCCCTCGGCCGTCGTGCACGCGGCCACGACGGACGGGCTGGCGCGGGGGTTGGCCTGGGCCGGCGGCAACTGGTCCTGCCGGGCGGTGCTGGCCGCCGCGCTGTCGGAGTCCGACGCCCTGGCCGGGCTGCTCGCCGAGGCCGCGATCCAGGAGCTCTGAGGCGGCGGGCACCGTCCGGTGGTGGGCCTGATCCGGCGGCGGACATCGTGAGCCAGGGAAGGGGCGTCGATGATGGGTGGTGGCGGGGAGAGAGGACACCTGGCTCCCGGTCCGGGCGATCCGCTGACCGGTCTCGACGAAGTGGACTGGGCGTCCCTGCGTCGGGGTCCGGAGTCCGTGGGCCCGATCCCGGAGCTGCTGCGGGACCTCGCCTCGGGCCGGTCCGCGGCGGTGGGCTCGGCCCTGGGACGGCTGGAGTACGCGATCTGCCACGACGGCACGGTCTATGAGGCGACCGCGCCCTCGGTCCCGTTCCTGCGCGCGGTGGCCGCTGTCCCAGGCGGTCCGCGGCGGGAGGAGATCCTGGTCCTCCTCCGGGAGATCGCCTGCGGGGAGGGCCCCGGTGACCAGCGCTCGCGTCGGTACTTCGTCGCGACCCCTCCGCCCGAGGAACTGGCGGCGGAGCGCAGAGCCGCGATCGATGCCCGGGACGCCGTCGCCGCCGGTGTCGAGGAGTACCTGGCCGCGTTGGAGGACCCCACCCCGCGGGTCCGGGCGGCCGCGGCCTACCTTCTGGCGGCCCTGCCGGAACAGGCCGGTCGGTCGATCGACCCACTGCTCGCGCGGCTCCCGGTGGAGGAGGACCGCGTGGCCAGGATCGGCGCCGTGCTGGCAGCCGGCGAGCTGGCCGCCGCCGTTCTCGGTCCGTCCGCCGAGGCCACGGAGGCGGTGCCGGGGGAGCTCGGGCCGGATTCCCGGATGTCGCAGGTCGCCCCCGCAACGGGGGCGCGGGCCGCAGCGGCCCGGGTGCCCGAGGCCCTGGTCCAGGCGCTCGGGAGCACGGACACAGGCACCCGCACCGCGGCCGCGATCGCCCTGGGCCGCCAGAGCTGGGCAGGCCCGATCTCGGCACCCGTGATGTCGCTCGTGGCCGCGTCTCTGGACAAGAACGTGCCCGGTCTGGACCGCACCCCGTGGCGGGGAAGTGGCGTGCACGAGATCATCGTGCGCGGGGTGGGGACCGACCTGACCGGCAGCGTGGCGGCGATCCGGGAGGAGCTGTCCGCGAAGCAGATCCGTCGCCGGGAGGCAGCCGTCTCCTGGGGAAGTCTGCTCCTGTACCGCTGGCGGGACACCGCCCCCTCGGTCCTGCCGGTGCTCGCACCGGCGCTCGCGGACACGGCACCCTCGGTGCGTGCGCGCACGGCGGCCGTGCTCGCGGACAACGCGGCCGGGCTGCTGGCTCCGGCCGCGGACGCTCTCGTGGCGGCTCTCGACGCGGCCCAGGAGCGGTTCGACCTGGACCGGGTGCCCGCCACGCCGCCCTCGCCCCGACCGCACGACCCGGAGGTGGGGCTCGTGGGCGCCGCGCTGACCTGCCTCGGACGGCTCGGCGATGTCCGCTGCCTCGACCCGTTGCTGCGGGTGGCGCGCTCGGGGGCGGTCATGCCCGATTGGCGCCGGGTGCTGGGGGGCATGGTCGACCACGTCGACGTCCTCGTCCCGGTGATCGAGGGGTACCTGTGGACCGCGCCGCCGCTCCCGCCGGCTCGATCGGTGAACGACGACCCCCGGCTGTCGGGCACGTTGCGCGCACTGGCCGGCTGGGGGCCCCGCGCGGCGGCCCTGGTCCCGGTGCTGCTGGACCTGCTGACCCGCATCGACCGGAACGAGTGCCTGATCGAGGCGTTGGTGGCCGCGACGTCCCCGGAACATCCGCTGGCGTCACAGGTCGTCGATCGACTCGGCGAGGTCCTCGAGACCTGCCGGGAGGATCCGTGGTGCGCGACGTATGTCGTGGCGTACTGGCGGTCGGGCGGGGACACCGGGACCGCGCTCGACGTCCTGCGTGCCCAGGGCGAGTCCGGCTCGGGCGGGTGGCACAAGTTCTTCGAGGCGCTGGCGGAGTTCGGTCCGCTCGCCGAGGCCTTCCTGCCGCGAGTCCGCGGCGGTCTGGCGGCCCGGTGGGCGCACGAGCGGGTTGCGGCGGCTCACGCCTACTGGCGGATCACCGGGGATCCCGGCCCCGCGCTACCGGTTCTCCTCGCCGAACTGGAGATCGCCTCCCTAGGGCCGGTGGTGATGCGCCATCTCGGCGAGATCGGAGCACCCGCGGCCGAGGCGGTGCCATTCCTGCGCGCCTGGCGTGATCGATGTCGGCGGATTCTGCTGGGCGGACGGGTGACCACGGTCGACCAGGACGAGGAGTTCCGCGGGGCGGCGGACGTCGCGCTCGCCGGGATCCTCGGGGGCTGACCGGCCGGTCGGGGGTGTCCCGCCGGGTGGCTGCGATGGCTGCGCGGCCGAGTGCCTCGGCGGCTCAGGAGGTGCGGCGGCGCAGGTACCGCAGGCCGTACAGGCCGAGCAGGTCGGCGACCGGTGGCGTCCAGACCAGCCAGCCGTGACCGTGCCGGTTCAACCAGGGGTATCCGACGAGCGCGACGACCCCCAGCACGGCCCAGATGACGATGCCGGTGACGACCGCCTCACGATCACGGTTCGGCAGCGGTGGCAGCTCGGGCCGGGCCGGGCCGGGGTCCTTGGGCGAAGGCACGTGGTCAGCCTACCGACCGGGCCGAGCGGCGGGCAGGGTTCGTTCGACAGGGTTCGTTCGACAGGGTCACCGCGGGTACGGGACCGCCCGCCGGGACGAGGAGACGAACCGGCGGGCGGACGAACGGTGGCGGCGTCCCCGGGAGGTGACGCCCCGGGGACGGGTCAGGGCAGGACGACGAGGTCGACCCGACGGTTGAGCGATCGGTGTTCGGGGGTGTCGTTCGCGGCCAGGGGCTTGGACTCGCCGAGACCCGCCGTGAGGAGTCGGGCGGGGTCGACCCCCAGGGCCACGAGCCGGTCCCGCACGGCCTCCGCCCTGGCCTCGCTCAGCGGCAGGCTGGTCGCGTGACTGCCCTGGTTGTCCGTGTGGCCCTGGATGCTGATGCGGAAGTCGGGCCCGTCGAGCAGGACCCGCGCCGCCCGGCGGACCACGGCCTTGCTGTGGAGGGTCAGGGTGGTGCTGGAGGCGCGGAAGGTGATGGTCGCCAGCGCGTCCAGGGACTTCTGCAGTTCGTCCGCGCTCACCGTGGGGGCGATGCTGAGCTGGTCGACGATCCTTCCCGCATTGCCGCCGAACCGGGTCGCGGCCTCGATCACCGCGGTGTGGGCCTGGGGGCTGGGGACGGTGCCCGTGAGAGTCAGCCGGTTGCCGCTCAGGTCGATGATCGCGCCCGTGGTCTGCGCGCCGAAGGCGGTGAGCAGCTCGGTCAGGGCCGGGGCGTCCGGCGCGGCCGCGCCGGGTTCCACCGTGAGCTGGTCGAGCACGGCGCCCGGGCCGAAGACCTCGGACGCAGCTGCCACCAACGCGGCGCGGGCGCGGGCATTCGGCACGCTGCCGGTGAGGGTCACCGTTCCCGAGGCGACGGTGGCGATCAGTTCCCGGGGCTGGACCCGGCGGACCGGGGCCGTCGTGGGGGAGCTGCTCCCACCGGGGGTCAGATCAGAGCGGACCACGCGGACTCCGTCCACACCTCGTACGACGGTCAGGGCACGCAGCGCGGTGCCCGGAACGCGGATCTGCCCGTGCAGGACGGCGTCGCGGCCGCTGAACGTCACGGTGAGACCGTCGATCCCCGCGGCCCGCAACGCCGACTGCGAGGCGTTGGTGAGCTGATGCTCCATGGAGATCCGGTTGGGGATCAGTTGGACGGTGCCGAGGGCCGCCAGCCCCACCGCGCCGACCACGATGGGCACCGTGGTCGAGCGGACCCGTCGCTCCCAGCCGTCACCGGGGACGGCGGCCGGGAGCACCGTACGGGCCCCGATCGGTCGTCCTGCCGGGAGCGAGCCCGTCGGGTCGGCTGTGGGAGCCGCATAGCCCCCCACCGGTGCCTGCCGACTCGTGGCGGTGGCATTCGGCGGCGTCACGGCGCGACGTCCGAGGAGTGTGCGGGCGGCTCCGGGGCCGCCACGTCACCGATCACAACCTCGGCGGGAACGGCCTCCAGGCCGGTCAGGTCGACCGCGAGCATCTGTGGCTCCGTCCCCGCGGGAGAGAGCTGAGGGCCCGAGGAGGCGCCGTCGTCCGTGCGGGGCACGGGTTCGTGGTGCGGTGCGGGTTCACCCTGCGGCAGGGGTTCGTGGTGCGGGACGGAACCCCCTTCGGTGAGGTCGATCACCTGCACCGCGGCCGGGGTGGCCGAGGGCACGGTGACCGGCACCGCGGGGGCACTGTCCACGGCGGGGAGGGGCTGGGGCGCGCGGCCCCACCACAACCAGCCGACCAGGACGCCCAGGGCGAACGCCGGAATGATCACGAGCAGGGATTGGACGACGAACCAGGTCACGGGAACCTCCGACCCGAGTCGGACGGGGAGGGCGCGAAGAGAAGTGTTTCACATGTGCACGGAGAGTAATAGTAACGGGATGATTGCAAAATACCATCGCAATGATTACGACTCACGGATCACGGCCAAATCGGAAGGGGAGGGTCGATCCCATCGCTGCCGTCCAGGGCACCTTCGGACAATTCATCCGGTGATCCCATGTTGACTTGGCGGATCTGCTCGGCCGGGAGATCAAGGTAGTACTCCAGGCCGGCATGCGTACGGAAAGTAACCACTCCGCGCCAACCCTGCGCGCTCCGCAGCCAGGCGTGGAGCCGCCCGGGCAGCCAGATCGGATGGGTGGTGGGGCGCACCCGCACCCTCGGACATTCCTCCGGGGCGTAGGCGACGTAGCCCGGTCTCCGGACCACCGGTGCCGGCGTGGTGGGGGCGCCCGGTCGCCGCTCGGCGCTCTCCTCGGTGGCGGGCCGGCTGGGGCCGGCGGGCGGAGTGGGGTCGGGCACGTCGGAACTCCGATCCAGTACTGGTTCTCGGCTCGACCCACGGCTCAGCCTGCCTGGCGGCGGGCGCGTGGCCGAGCGGCCGGCGTCGCTTTCACCCGGACGGGTCACGCGCGACCACGGGCGGCGGGAGACCGGTCACCTCGGGTTCTCGCTGCTCCTGGTCGTGTCGGGGTTCGGGATCGGGACCCGGGAACAGATTCCTCCAGGGGATCGTTAGCAACGGTAATTAGTTTGACTAACGATTTAGGCTGGTGTCATGCGCGAACCTGCTCCTGCACCGGTCCTGGCCGCATCCGGGAGGGGCGGGCTCCCGCAGACGGAGCCGGAACGCCCCGGGTTCCCCCAGCCCGGGTCCTCGCGGAGCGGGGTCTCCCGGTCCGGGGCCTCGCCGGCCGGGGCGGTTCCGCTCGCGCCGGGGTCCACCCAGCCTGAGGAGGGCGACGACGCCCCCACGCTCGCCACGGAGCTACGCGTCTGCCTGCTGCGCTGTGCCCGCAGGTTGCGGGCCGAGAAGGCGGACACCGATCTGAGCGACTCCCAGTTCTCGGTGCTCGCGGTTCTCGACCGGCACGGGCCGATGACGCCACGCGAGCTGGCCGATCACGAACGGGTGCAGCCGCCGTCCATGACCCGCACGCTCGCGCACGTGCTCGACCGAGGGCTGGTCGCCCGGACCGCCCACCCGGCGGACGGCCGGCAGGTGGTCATCACCCTGACCGGCGGAGGGCGGGAGATCGTGCTGGAGACCCGCCGCCGCCGCACCGCCTGGCTCGCCCGGGAGATCGAGGCGCTGTCCCCGGCCGACCGGTCCGTGCTGCTGGCCGCCACCGAGATCCTGAGGAGGATCACCGACTCGTGAGCCCCACCTTCGCCTCCTGCCGGGTGCCCAACTACCGCCGCTGGGCGATCGGCGCCCTCGTCTCGAACACCGGTACCTGGATGCAGCGGGTGGCCCAGGACTGGCTCGTGCTCACCCAGCTCAGCCACGAGTCCGGGGTCGCGGTCGGCATCACCACCGGGCTGCAGTTCGCCCCGGTGCTGCTGCTGTTGCCGGTGACCGGTGCGGTGGCCGATCGGGTCAACAGGCGGCGGCTGCTCATGGTCACCCAGGCGGCCTCCGCCGTCCTCGCTCTCGTGCTCGGCCTGCTCGTGCTCGCCGGGGCGGCCACCCTGGCCGAGGTCTACCTGCTGGCCGGCCTGCTCGGCGTGGTCGCGGCCTTCGACGGTCCCGCCCGCCAGGCGTTCGTCTCGGAGCTCGTGCCGCGCGAGCAACTGGCCAACGCGGTGGGGCTCAACAGCGCCTCCTTCCACGCCGGGCGGTTGCTCGGCCCGGGGGTGGCCGGACTGCTGATCCACCGGTTCGGCACCGGACCGGTGTTCCTGATCAACGCTGCGTCCTTCTGCGCGGTGCTCGTCTCGTTGACCCGGATCCGGGTGCAGGAGTTGCGGACGGGATCGCGCGGTCGGGACCGCGGCGGATTCGGGGAGAGCCTGCGGTACCTGCGCTCGCGCCCGGATCTGCTCGCGGTGCTGGTCATCGTCGGCCTGGTGGGCACCTTCGGCCTGAACTTCCAGCTGACCACCGCCCTGGTCGCTCGGGTGACCTTCGACAAGGGTGCGGGCGAGTACGGCCTGCTCGGTTCGGTGATGGCGATCGGTTCCCTCGCCGGTGCCCTGCTCGCGGCCAGGAGGTCCCGACCGGGGCTGGGACTGATCGTGGTCTCGACGCTGGCGTTCGGGGTGGTGGCCTGCGTGGCCGCGTTGATGCCCAGCTACCTCACCTTCGCGCTCGCGCTCCCGCCGGTGGGGCTGTGCGCGCTGACCATGATGACGGCGTCCAACGCGCTCATCCAGCTGTCCACCCCGGCGCATCTGCGGGGCCGGGTGATGGCCCTCTACCTGGCCATCTTCATGGGGGGCACGCCGCTGGGCTCGCCCCTCGTCGGGTGGATCGGGCAGGTCTGGGGGCCGCGGTGGTCGATCCTCTTCGGTGGTCTCGTGGCGATCGCGATCGCCGTGCTCGTGGGCCTGACGGTGCTCCTGCCGGCGCGGCGTCGCCGCGGGAGCGCGGGATCACCGGGGACGGCGTCCGAGAAGGGAACCCTGGAGAAGGGGATACCTGCAGTGATCGCAACTGGGCGCACTGTGACGACTGCCACTCCCACTTCGAGTCAGCGCCCCGCCGGAAGATCGGCGAGGATGGCAGTACCACTCGGCGGGCTTGCCTCGGAGGACCATGGGCCGAATGCCCGGCCCGCCTGACCCAGTGCGAGGAGACCCAAGCCCCCATGCTGTCCATCGGTGACGCTTTCCCCGAGTACTCGCTGACCGCCGTGATCCCGGGTGACCTCTCCGCCGTTGCGGCGAGCGTGCCCGAGGACTTCTTCACGACGGTCACGCCCGCCAGTCACGCCGGCAAGTGGCGGGTCGTGTTCTTCTGGCCCAAGGACTTCACCTTCGTCTGCCCGACCGAGATCGCCGAGTTCGGCCGGCTCGAGGGCGAGTTCGCAGACCGGGACACCCAGGTGCTGGGGGCCTCCGTGGACAGCGAGTTCGTGCACTACGCCTGGCGTCGCCAGCACCCGGACCTCAAGGCCCTGCCCTTCCCGATGCTGTCGGACCTCAAGCGGGAACTGGCGGCAGCCACCGGCGTGCTGAACGCGGACGGCGTGGCGGACCGCGCGACCTTCATCATGGACCCCGACGGCGTGATCCAGTTCGCCTCGGTCACCGCAGGCTCGGTCGGTCGCAACGTCGAGGAGGTCCTGCGGGTCCTGGACGCCCTGCAGACCGACGAACTGTGCCCGTGCAACTGGCGCAAGGGCGCGGCCACCCTGGACGTGACGGAGCTGATGACCGCGTGAGCGGGCTGGACGACCTGAAGTCCCGGCTGCCCGAGTACGCCAAGGACCTCAAGCTGAACCTCGGCTCCACGATCGGTACCTCCACCCTGCCCGAGCAGCGTCTCTGGGGCACGGTGCTGGCCACGGCCATCGCGGCGCGCAACCCCGCGGTGCTGCGCGCCCTGGAGGCCGACGCCCGCGAGCACCTGAGCGAGGTGGCGGCGACGGCGGCCCGCGCCGCGGCGGCGATCATGGCGATGAACAACATCTACTACCGCAGCAAGCACGACCTGCGGGAGGCCGGGGTGGCCGGGTACGACGAGCTGCCCGCCCGGCTGCGGATGCACGTGATCGGGTCCTCGGGCGGGGTCGACAAGGCCGACTTCGAGTTCTGGTCCTTCGCGGTGAGTGCGGTGAACGGCTGCGCCCAGTGCCTGGCCTCGCACGAGCAGGCGGTTCGGGAGGCGGGGGTGCCTCGGGACCAGTTGCACGAGGCACTGCGGATCGCGGCTGTCGTGCATGCGGTCTCGGTCACCCTGGAGGCGGAGGACGTGCTGGCCGGCGTCTGACTCACCGGCCGGGGTCCGATCCACCGGCCCGAACCCGCACGAGGGGCCCGCCACCGGAAGATCCGGCGGCGGGCCCCTCGTCGTACGGGGTTCCGGTCAGCGCTTCTTCAGAGCCTTGATCAGGGTGAAGCCGTTCGGCGAACCGATACCCGTGATGTCGTCGTAGCCCGGGGCGACGGCCAGCGTCGTCGTCACGGTGCTGTCGATCGTCCGCAGCGAGGTGAGGAACCCGTCGCTGGCGTCGACACCGTTGACGTAGTCCACCCGCACCACGCCGAGACCGGTGATCGGCTTCTCGTCGTAGAAGGACGGGGTGCCTGCCTTGGCGTAGAGGGCGGGGTTGGCGAAGCCGTGCTTGAAGCCTGCTGCCTGGTCCGCCAGGGCCATGATCCCGGCGAAGACCGGGCTCGCCAGCGAGGTACCACCGATCCGGTACTCGCTGTACTTGGTCGAACCGTCGGGGAAGGTCTGCGTCTCACCGATCAGGAAGCCCGTGTTGGGGTCCCCGATCGCCGCGACGTCCGGGATCACCCGGGCGTAGTAGTCCGAGTACCGCGTGGACAGGCTCACCGGCACGACGGTGCGCTGGTACCAGGGCTGGGTGAAGACCTGGCTGGTGCCGCCGCCCGCGCCGTACACGTAGTTGCCGGGCAGGGCCGGCGACCAGGCGCTGTCGGTGAGGATCGACTTGGAGGTGCTCCAGCCGGTCTCGAACAGGCGCTTGCCCTTGGCGTCGACGCCCAGGGAGGTCCCGCCGACCGCGGTCACCCACGGGCTGTTCGCCGGGGCCTCGGCGGTCGGCACGCCGTTGTTGAGCGCCGAGCCGTCGCCGTTGTCACCCGAGGAGTAGTAGACGCCGATGCCCTCGAGCGCCGCCTGGACGAAGATCTGCTCGTAGATCGAGTCGAGCTCGGCCGAGCCGTTGCTCTCGTCCGTGCCGCCCCAGGAGTTGGTGATGATGTCCGCCAGGTGCCCGTCGACGACCGTGTCCAACGCGTCCGCGAGGTCCAGGTTGTCGCAGGAGGCCGCGGCGACGTACAGGACGTTCGCCTTGGGTGCCACGGCGTGGACCGCCTCGACGTCCAGGGTCTCCTCGCCGTACCAGCCGCGCTCGTCGCACTGGTCACCGTTCTCGGTGTCGTCGTAGCCGTACTGGAAGGCGGAGGGCAGGATCTGGCGGAACTGGCCCGCGCCGAAGCCGCCCACCTTGTACTTGACCGAGTAGGTGTTCGCGTCCTTGACGATCAGGGGGGAGGCGTAGGCGTCGGTGATGGCCACCCGCACGCCCTTGCCCGTGATGCCGGCGTTGTAGGCGGCGCCCAGACCGTAGACGCTCTCCAGCTGCGACGGGGTGTACCCGCGCGTGGCGTAGGGCTGGACCTTGCCGTACGCGGTCGGGACCGTGGTCGCCAACTTCTCGCCGAAGTACGACGACAGCGGCGGGGCGTTCACGAAGGCGTCCGGCGGCGGGGCCGACCCGGTCGCCTTGGCCGCCCGGGCGTAACTGGTGCGGGGGACGATGCGGCCCTGGTTGGTCTCCCGGCTCGGCGAGACGAGCGTGCTGTGGCTGGCCAGCCCCGAGACGCCGAGGACGACGCCCTGCAGTTCCTTGGGCACGCTGACCGCGGTGGCGGCTGCCCGCACCTGCTTGCCGTCGAGTTGGTAGGTGCGCAGCGTCGTGCCGAATGCGGCCTCGAGCTGGCTGACCGTGCCGACGGCGGTCACCGTGGTCCGGTTGGCCGTCACGTCGGTGACCTTCACGCCGTAGCCCGACAGGAACGAGCGCACCGTGTCGACGCTTGCCTGGGTCGGCGAGTACCGGGCGCGGAACTGCGCAGGCGTCAGGTAACGGTGGTAGCTCGAGCTGCTCGGGTCACTGACCGCCTTGATCGCGTCAGTGATCGTGTCCTTGGAGCGCAGCGCCAGGTGCACCCGCACCTGGAGCTTCTGTCCGGAGGCCGGGGTGGCCGTCGCCCGCGCGCCGGCCAACTCGGGCTGGGCGTTCGGGACCGGGACGCGGGGATGGGCCGAGGCGGCGAAAGCGCTGCTCGGCACCGCCATGGCTCCCACCAGGGCGGCCGCTGCACCGGCGGCCAAGGCCAACCGAGCGCGAGAGGAAGAGAGCATACGAATTTCCCTTCGAAGACGACATCGTTGCGAAGCCCACGCACACCCCCCGGAGGAGTCTCCCGGTGCTGCGCCTCTGCCCCGCCTGTCTCTGGAGGCCCGCAGATGCGCCCATGCACCTGCGTGGCCACGGTCAGCGTAGACCGAGTTGTCCGGCGAAGACTTGGTATCCCACGAAGGACACAAGGTCCAAGAACGTGTGGGCAATGACGAGCGGGAGCAGTCGGCGGGTTCGCCGGAACCATTCCGTGAACACGAGACCCATCACCGCATTGCCGAGGAACGGTCCGTATCCCTGGTACAGATGGTATGCGCCACGTAGCGTCGCGCATACGACGACGTTGGGTGGCCATCGCCTGCCTAGTCGGCGCTGTCGGGCGGTCAGGTAGACCACCACGACCACCTCCTCCTGAACCGGGTTCCTGGCCGCCTGGTCGATGAGCACGGGCACGGTCCACCAGTGGTTGCCCAATGTGGTCGGTATGACGTCCGCGGTGATTCCCAGGGCCCGACCGAGTGCGTAGAAGGCCAGGCCCGGAATCCCGATCGCGGCGGCCAGGAGGAGCCCCTGCCCGGTCTCGTGCGCGAGGCGGGGACGGTGCAACCCCAGGGCGCGGGCGGCCGAGCGGGAGTGCTCGGCGAGCAGCCAGACCACGAGCGCGACCGGGGCCAGAGCGAGGACGAGCCCGGCCAGCTGGTAGCACAGGTCGAGCCAGGAGCGGTCGCTCGCCGGGGCGTTGAGCACGGCCCGCTGGTCCGCGAGCGCCGTGCCCGAGGTGACCTTGCCGAGCAGGTCGAGCACCGCGAAGACCGCCGACCTGCCCAGGGACAGGGCCAGCACGAGCGCGACCTCCCAGGCCAGGCGGCGTCGCCGGGCGGCCGCGACGGTCGAGGGGGTGTGGGGCCGGTCGCCGTTCATCGCGGGTCCGCCGCGGGCTCCACGCCCGCAGCGCGTACCGCGGGTGCCGCTGGCCCCGGACCTCGTTCGCGGCTCGCCCGCGGCGCGGACGGCGGGGTCAGGCGGGCGGGCGGGGTCACGCCGTCCATGATGGCCCCGAGGCCCGGCAGCCGTCGGACCAGGCAGGGAGAGCGATGACCCTCGTGCTGCGCAATGCCCAGCTGTTCGTCCCGGCCCCGACGGCGCCCGGACGTCCCAGGCCCGGTGGCGGTCCGGCGGCAGGACCCGGGGCCCGCTCCGGGCCGGTCGACCTCGTGCTCGCGGGCGGGCGCATCGCCGCGATCGGAGCCGGGTTGCGGTCGGGCGAGCTCGATCGGCTGCTCGAGGAACACGCCGAGTCGGAGGAGCTCGAACGGGAGGAGATCGATCTCGAGGGGCGCCTGGTCACCCCGCCGCTGGTCGAGCCCCACATTCACCTCGACGCCGTGCTGACCGTCGGGCAGCCCCGGCAGAACGTCTCGGGGTCCCTGTTCGAGGGCATCGCGATCTGGGGCGAGCGGGTGCGGACCCTCACCGTGGAGGATGTCGCCCGGCGCGCCCGGGAGGTGCTGCGCTGGCAGCTCGCCTGCGGGGTGCTCGCCGTGCGCAGCCACGTCGACGTGTGCGACCCGCAGCTGCGGGCCCTCGTGGCCCTCACGGCGCTCCGGGAGGAGTTCCGTGGCTTGATCGACCTACAGCTCGTGGCCTTCCCGCAGCAGGGGATCCTCGGGTTCGAGGGCGGGACGGAGCTGATGCGCCGAGCCGTCTCCCGAGGCGTCGACGCGGTCGGCGGAATCCCGCACTTCGAGCTGACGAGGGAGGACGGCGTCGAGTCGGTGCGGTTCGTCTTCGCGCTCGCCGAGGAGGCCGGGCTGCGGGTGGACATTCACTGCGATGAGACCGACGACGATCACTCGCGGTTCGTCGAGGTCATGGTCGCCGAGACCATCCGGCGCGGAATGTCAGGGCGAGTGACGGCCAGCCACACCACCGCCATGCACTCCTACAACAATGCCTATGCCTCGCGGTTGGTCTCGAATATCGCGCGGGCCGGTCTGCACATGGTGACGAATCCCTTGGACAACGCCGTGCTGCAGGGACGGTTCGACGCCGGTCCGGTCCGTCGGGGACACACCCGGGTGAAGGAGTTGCTCGCGGCCGGTGTGAACGTCGCCGTCGGGCACGACTCGGTGATGGATCCCTGGTACCCGCTGGGCTTCGGTGATCCGGTGCAGGCGGCCTTCGTCCTGGCGCACCTGGGTCACCTGAGCGGTGCCGAGGAACTGCCGTACCTGTTGGAGATGGTCACCACGAACCCGGCCCGAGCCCTGGGGGTGGACAGTGGCGGATTGCGGGTGGGGGGCCCGGCGGATCTCGTCGCCTTCGACGCCCCGAGTGCCGTCGACGTGATCCGCCGCGTGGCTCCGCGGTACCTCGTGGTCCGCGCGGGCCGGGTCGTGGCGCGTACCCGGCCCGCGCGGACCACCGTGACGGTCGACGGCCGGACCGAGGAGGTCACCTTCCTGCGGCGATGACCATGACCTCGTCCTCCTCGGGCCGCTGGACGCGGTAGAGCGCCCAGTAGCCGAGGGCGGCCAGCAGGAATCCGATCTCGAAGGCGATGTCCCCGATCTGGGGTACGTGGCGGGCGATCAGCCCGGTGAACTGCGTCTGGCAGGAGAACAGGGAGATCGACAGGGCCATCGAGACCGCCATGGCCACCCAACCTGCCCACGGGTTGTGCTGCGGATCGAACAGGAACCCGTCCACCCGGTGCCGCCGTCGCAGGAACTGATCGGTGAAGTAGACCCCGAGCCACGGGCTGATCCAGTAGGCGATGACCAGCAGGAAGTTCTCGTAGGTGTCGACGTGCCCGAGCCCGTAGAGCGCCAGGACGAAGCCGATCGCGCCGAAGCCGAGGGCGACGATGGCCCGGCGCAGGGCCAGGGGGACCCGGAAGCCGAGCGCCAGGAAGGACATGGTGCCGGAGTAGACGTTGAGCGCGTTCGCGGAGACGGCGCCCAGGGCGATCGCGAAGAGGACGAGATCCGCGACGGCGGTCGGCATGGGGTGGGTGAACGCCGAGGTGGCCGAGGCGCCGGGGGGAGCGGCGAGGGTGGCCGAGGCCGCGCCGAGCACCTCCAGGACGACACAGGAGACGAACACGCCCAGTCCGCCGGCCAGGGCCGTCCGGCGTCGGGAGGTGTCCTGCGGGAGATAACGCGTGTAGTCGGCCGCGTAGGGGTTCCAGCCGGCGGCGTAGCCGAACACCGCGCCGAGGGAGATGAGGAATCCGCCCACCCCGCCGCCGCCCGCCGCGGCCGAGGGGTGGGTCTTGGGCAGGACCACCACGCAGGCGAGCACGAAGGCCAGGGCGAGCACCGGGAAGGCGAATCGCTCGAAGGCGTGCACGAGGTTGTGCCCGAGGAACGCGACGGTGATCTGGGCCACCACCACGAGGAGCAGGGCCACGGGCTTGGGCAGGCCGCACAGGGAGTTGAGCGCCAGCGCGCCGCTGACACTGTTCACGGCGAACCAGCCGATCCCCGCGGTCAGGGCGTTCAGACCGGCCGGGAGGACATTGCCCCGGTAGCCGAAGGGGATGCGGGACAGGATCATCTGCGGCACGCCGAAGAACGGGCCCCGCGCCCCCAACAGGCCGTGGCTCAGCGAGCCCAGAGCCGAGCCGAGGACGATCGCCAGCACTGCCTGCCACAGGGTCTGGCCGAAGTACAGGACGGAGATGACACCCACCTGGACCGTGGCGAACTCCAGATTGGGGGACATCCAGGTCCAGAAGAGCGAACGAGGGCGTCCGTGACGTTCAGGCAGCGGGATGAACTCGGCGCCACCGGGCTCCACTGCGGCAATCTTGCTGCCGTAGGCGCCCTCGCGGACCAGACCGGTCCGTTCGACCGGGTACGCCGGAGGGACGGCACCGGTACTGGTGGGGGTCATTGGGGGTCCTTCCTGGCAGGACGGCGCGCAAGGACCCTGCCGGTCCGGGCGGGGGTGAGGGAGCCGACGGGCATCGGTCGCCCTCACGCTAGCCAGCCCAGCGTTCAGCGGCATGCCAGGCGCATTGCGGGGAGGTGACCGTGCCCCGTGAGGTGCCGTGCCCGTGAGGTGATTGTGGACCGGCAGGTGACCAGGCCCGCGGAGTGACTGTGGACGGCACACGGTCCTGGGGTCACCGCTGCCGACAGCGGTCGGGCCGCCTCGGGAGATCCCGGGGCGGCCCGCCGTGGTGGTGCGTGGTGCAGGTGGTGCGCAGGTGGTGCCGTGGTGCTCAGGTGGTGCCGTGGCTCAGCTCGCGGTGCAGGTGAGCGTGGGCACGGAGTTGGTGCCGTTCCAGCTGCCCAGGAACCCGAAGCTGGTGTTCGCCCCGGCGCCCAGGGCACCGTTCCAGGACAGGTTGGTCGCCGTGACCGCCGAACCGCTGCTGGTCACGGTCGCGCTCCAGGCCTGGCTGATCGTCTGACCGTTGGCGAACGTCCAGCTCACCTTCCAGCCACTGATCGCGCTGGTCCCCGCGGTCACCGTGACCGCACCCTGGAACCCACCGGTCCACTGACCGCTCACCGCATACGCCGCCGAGCAGACCTTGCCCGTGCCGCCACTGGTCGTGGTCGTCGTGGTCGTCGTGGTGGTCGTCGTGGCGGACAGCGTGCTGACGTTGCCGATCGTCCCGCCGAAGCCGGAGTTCGAGATGCCGATCGTCGCGTAGTACGTCGTCCCGGGCGTCAGGCCGTTGATCGTGATGGTGCCGGAGGTCGCCCCCGCCGTACCTGAACCGGTGGCCACGAGAGTGCCACCGGCGCCGGTGAGCAGCGTGATCTTCGTGATCCCCCCGGTGCTGCACGAGTTCGCGTACGGCGCGGAGAACGAGAACGTCAGCGAGGTCGTCGTGGCCGAGCTGAGCGTCCCGGTCGGGGCCAGCGAATCACAGGCCGTCGTCGTGGTGGTCGTGGTCGTGACCGGCTTGGTGGTCGTGGTGGTCGTGGTCGTGACCGGACGGGTCGTGGTGGTCGTGGTCGTGACCGGCTTGGTGGTCGTGGTGGTCGTCGTGGTCACCGGACGAGTGGTCGTCGTCGTGGTCGTGGTGACCGGCTTGGTCGTGGTCGTCACGGTGCCCTCGGGCTCGTTGCCCCAGACCTTGGTGGAGCCGTCGTAGAGCGGGGTGTCCGCGGCGTCGGCCGGCGTGGTGCCGGGCGTGGTCGGGATGCCTGTGTACGACCAGTCGTTGGTCGGGTCCCAGGTCTTGGCGCTGGTGATCCGGAACTGGATCTCCCGGCGGTAGTCCGACTGCCCGGCCGGGCGCACGTCGGCGCAGGTGACCGGCAGGTAGTAGATGTTCCCGGTCCACTGGGTGATCTTGCCGCTCAGGGCGCTGCAGCCGTCACTGGCGTAGTTCTGGGTGACGGTGAGGTCGGAGGCCGTGGTGTCCCCGTCGAGGGTGAAGTAGTAGCGGAACGTGCCGTTGGTCAGCACCCGCGCGGGCCAGGCCGACTTGTTGAGGATGTAGGCCTTGATCTCGGTGAAGGTCGAACCGGCGGAGTTGACCGAGGTCTGCACGAACTCCTCGGGGCCGTCCGGGGTCTCCTTGGGCGGGAAGCTGGCCAGGGTCGAGCCGCCGTACTCGTTGTAGAGCCGGACCAGCGCGCCGGTGAAGGCGGCGTTGTAGTCGTCCGCGACCTCGTTCATCGTGTAGTCGTTGCGGCTGTCGGTGTAGGAGTCGTTCGCCGACGACGGGCCGCCGACCAGCGCCCCGTAGAGGGTGTGCCGGCTGTCCACCGGGTCGTTGATGTTGTCCGACCAGGAGCCGTGCGCGGTGCGGTGGTGCACGTTGTGCGGCGAGCTCGTCCCGAAGCCCACGACGAAGCTGGCGTTGCGCGGGTTGTCACCGAGGTCGTAGTCGATCTGGCGCTTGGCGAAGTCGTGGTAGGTCTTCTTGCGCGTCGCGTCGTTGGTCAGCTGGTCCGAGTAGTCCAGGGCGACGAACGCGGTGTTGGCGGCGTAACGGAGCGAGCCCCAGGTGTCCAGCCAGGCCTCGCCGCCGGGGGAGTAGGTGACCTTGGCGCCGTTCACGCCGGTCGTCCACCAGTCCAGCCACCGGTTCGCGTCGTCGGTGTAGGTCTGGTTCCCGGTCAGCTCGGCGAGCAGGACGTAGTCACCGAAGGACTTGTCCTCCCAGTTGATCGTCCACTTGTACTTGTGAGTGGTCGTCTGGGGCTCGGTGCCCAGGTTCGAGTAGTAGGACTGGGCCTTGGTCAGGTAGGACGTGTCGCCGGTGGCCTTGTACAGCCAGATCGCGCCCCAGATCAGCTCGTCCCAGTAGGTGCCCCAGGACTTGTAGTACCCCGCGGCGTCGGTGATGCAGTTGCTGTACAGGCCGCGGTAGTTGTCGGCGAAGGAGTACAGCTGCTTGGCGTGCGTCAGCAGGGTGCTCGCGTAGCTGGGGTCGCTGCTCTTGAACAGCATGGAGCTGGACGCCATCGCGGCGGCGGTCTCCCCGGCCAGGTCGGAGCCCGGGCAACTGGTGTCGATCTTGTAAGCGGGTCGCGCCATCTTCATGGCCTCGGCCGGACCCCACCACTTGTGGTCGTCATCGCCCTTGCCGACCTGCCCGTAGAGCACGTTGGCGGAGGGGTGTGCCTTGATGAAGTAGTCGGTGGCCCACTTGATGTCGCGCTTGAGGTAGTCGAGCTGGCCGGCCTTGGCGTAGGCGTCGCCGTAGTCCAGGCCACCCCAGGCGAGCATGGTGGTGGTGAAGGCCATGGGCAGGCCGAACTTCACGTGGTCACCGGCGTCGTAGTAGCCACCGGTCAGGTCGAGACCGACGTCGGAGCCGTCGCTCATCCCCGAGTTGCCGCGCCAGGAGACGCGGTTGTCGGCGGGGAGCGCGCCCGAGCGCTGTGCCTCGTAGAACCAGAGGGACTTCTGCAGCGCCTCGGCGTAGTTGAACGTGGCTGCGTGCGCCGGGCTCGCCGTCGGGATCGCCATGATCGCGGCACCGGTCAGGGCGCCCGTGAGGAGAGTCGCGACCCGGCGCAGGGAGCGCCGTGGCCGGAACGCGGACAAGGGGACGGACATCTGAACTCCAGCGACGCGGGGACGGGACGAAGGGCACCCAGCGCGGCCGTGCTCGCGAAGGTCCTGATCCACGATCACCGAAGGTCACTGGATGTCTGCCGAATCCGGTGCTGTTTTCGGGCGTGGAAGAACTCGAGGGAGGCTGTTCGGGCACACTTCCGCGCGGACCATAGTCGCGTGTCGTCACTTCGTAAAGGGACGTGACGACACGCAGGCGGATGATGGCGCAAAGCCACGGAAGCCGGCGGAAGCGTGGGCCCGGTGTGACCGTTCGGTCACTGTTCGGTGCGGGACCGGGGTCCGCTTCCGGCGCGGCGTGCGGTGCGTCTGATCGGTCCTGATCAGCAGTGATGACGGTAAGAAGTATGTCGTCGCGCTCCGTCGCTCGATCACCCGTTCAGCCCTAGGCGGGGCCGGAACGCCCGACGAGACTGGACCTGCCGGGTTCCGACCGGAAGATCCCGGGTCGGAGCGGGTGATCGGAGGGGCGAGGGATGACGCGGTTCCTGACCCGGGAGCGCAGGAGGTCCCGTCCCGTGAGGTCACGCTGCGTCAGTCCGCGGCGGACGGCCGTCGGCGCTCTGATGGTCATCGGGATGTCCGTGCTCGGCCCGGGGCAGCCGCTCATCGCGGGAGCGGCGGACACGGTGGGTGCTCGGAGCGCAGGGGGCTCCGCGACTGCCCTGGACTCCCGGCCCGCCGCGGGACTCCGGAGAGGCGTGTCCGGGACGAGGCTCGCCGTCCCGCACCTGCCGACGGTCACGCGGAAGGTGCCCTGGTCGCTCGGGTTGCCTGCGCGTCTGCAGTACCTCGGGAACGCGCGGCAGGAGATCGTGGTGACCGCGCGGTCCTGGCGGTCCACTCACGGCACACTGACCGCCTACGTGTTCCGGTCCGGACGCTGGGCGCGCGTGCTCGGCCCGTTCCCGGCCCGGCTGGGGTACCACGGCCTGGTCCCGGGCACCCGTCGCATCCAGGGATCGGGCACCACGCCCGCGGGGACCTACCCGATCCGGGAGGCCTTCGGGGTCAGCCCGGATCCGGGGACGGCGCTGCCGTACCTGCACGTGACCGACCCGGGCTGGTGGTGGGTGGAGGACCGGCGGAGTCCTTACTACAACTCCCTGCGTCGGGCGGGGCAGGGAGGTTTCCCGCGCACCGAGGCCGGGCGCAACGGCTCCGAACAGCTCCTGCGGCACGTTCCGCAGTACGACTTCGCCGTGGTCATCGACTTCAACCGGCCCAATCCCGTCCGCGGCCGGGGTGCGGGGATCTTCCTGCACGTGGACGGCCCGGGCGCGACGGCGGGGTGCGTCTCGGTGAGTGAGCCGGTCATGGTGACCCTGCTGCGCTGGCTCGACCCCGCCGCACACCCCAGGATCACGATCGCCCCGGCCTCGGTGCTCGCGAGGTACTGACGCCCTGGTGGCCACGAGGTACGCGGGAGCGTGCGGTACCGGCGACCGCGAGGTACTGACGACTCGTCGGTCGCGGGAGAATGGCTCTCGTGCCACAACCGCTCACCGAGGCGCTGGCCGCGCTGAGACCTCTGCTCGTCGACCCGGACTCCCTGGTGCGTGCGGTGGGTGCGGGGCACCGCCGCGGGGAACGTCCGGCCACCACGAAGGTCGAGATCCGGCCGGTGGACCTCAAGACGGGCCGGTGCATGCAACTGGTGCGCACGGGGAGCACCGGCCCGGCGACCAGCAACCATGCGCCGGGGGAAGAGCTCACCCGGGTCGTGGACGGGCTACTGGCTGAGCCGTACAGCACCTGGTACGTGGAGACCGTCGACCGCGTGGTCCAGTTGCGGGTGACCAAGCGGGGCGAGGCTCAGGTGCACTCCGCCGCCACGTCGCGTCGCGGTGTGGACGTGAGCGAGCCGGAGCGGGCGCACGACCGGGCGAGGTCCTGGTTGCTGGATCCCGCGGACCCCGTCTTCAGTGTGCTCGGCGGTGACGCCGACAAACGCCGGCAGGTGGACGCCTTCCTGCGCCAGCTCGCCACCGCCGTCCAACCCTTGCGCCAGAGTCGCGCTCCCGGTGACGGACCGCTGCGGGTCGTGGACCTGGGCTGTGGCAACGCCTACCTCACGGTGGCCGCGCACCGGTGGCTCAGCACCACCTGGCCGGAGCCCGGCGTGCGGACGACCGGGGTGGACATCCGGCCGGAACTGGTGGCGCGCAATCGGCTCGTCGCCGAGCGGCTCGGCCTGACCGGGCTGCACTTCGTCAGCGGCAGCATCACCGCCTCCGATCCGGACGACGCGAGCACGACCGGGGGTGGCGCGAGCGCGGCCGGGGGCGGGGGGGAGCCCGTGCCTGCCGCGCGGGAGGTGCCCGGGGGCGACAGCCCGCTGACGTCCACACCCGAGGTCGACGTCGTGCTCGCCCTGCACGCCTGCGACACCGCCACGGACGACGCCCTCGCCCGGGCCGTGCGGTGGCGGGCGCCCGTGCTGCTCGCGGCCCCGTGCTGTCATCACGATCTCCAGCGCCAGCTCGCTGCCCGGAGCGTTCCGGCACCTCATCCCTGGGAGCCGGTGCTCCGGTGGGGGATCCTGCGGGAGCGATTCGCCGATGTGCTCACGGACACCCTGCGCGCTCAGGTGCTGCGGTTGCTCGGGTACCGCGTGGACGTCGTGGAGTTCGTGGACTCTCGGCACACCCCCCGCAACGTGATGCTGCGGGCCCGGTACACCGGGGCCGCGCCGAGCGCCGCCGTGCGTTCCGAGCTGGTCGACCTGGTGGAGCAGTGGCAGATCCGGCCGGCGTTGGCGCAGTTGCTCGCACCCGAACTGGCCGGCCGGGGTGTGGTCCTGCCGGGGTCGGCTCGGTGAGGGCCTTCGCGGGCGGTCGGGTGAGGGCCTTCGTGGTCGGCGTGGCCGCCTCGGTGGTCGGCGTGGGGCTGCTCGAATGCGGTGCCCAGGCCGCCCAGGTGCGGGTCGACCGCCCGGTGAAGGACTCCCGGATCACCGAGTCCTCCGGTCTGACGGCGAGCCTGCTTCACCCCGGGGTGCTCTGGACCCACAACGATTCCGGGAACCCTCCACTCCTGTACGCGCTCGCCACGAACGGCTCCACGACCGCCACGCTGCGGATCCGGCACTGCCTCGATCGCGACTGGGAGGCGATCACGAGCCTGCGCGGCCCGGACGGCACGCCTCTCCTGGCGGTCGGGGACATCGGGGACAACCGATCGGTCCACCCCGAGATCGAGATCGTCCTCGTCCGGGAGCAGGCGCGGCTGCGGTCCGCGCGGGTCGATCCCGTTCACGTGCTCCGGCTCACCTATCCCCGCGACCTGGGGCCCTCGGACGCGGAGACCCTGCTCGCCGACCCACGCACCGGGCGGCTGTACCTGGTGACCAAGGGACTGTTCAGCGGGCGGATGTTTGCCGTCCCGCAGGCCGTGTGGCCCGGGGGTGCCTCGTCCGCGGCGGGCGGCACCCTGCACGGAGTACTGGAGCCGATGGGCGCGGTGCCCTGGGGGCTCGTCACGGACGGGGCGTTCCTGCCGGACGGGCGGATCGTGCTGCGGACCTACTCGACGATCATGGTGATGCCGCCACCGGAACAGGATCGGTCCCACACCGTCGAGACCCTGGCGGACGCCGACGCCCCCGACCAGCCGCAGGGCGAGGGTCTGGCGGTGCTGCCGGACGGCGCACTGGTGCTCAGCTCCGAGAAGGTCCACCAGCCGATCCTGCGGGTGCCCTTGCCGCCCGGAACGTCGCCGGTGGCCTCCGCCCCGACCGGTTCCGCCACGTCGCAGGGCGCTCGCGATCGGACCGCCTCGGCGGCGGCGTCCCGCACCTCGGGCAACGGGCGCGGGGCCGGGGGAGCACTGCTCGCGGCCGCCGTGGTGGTGGCGACTGCCCTGGTGGTCCGGCGCCTCCGGCGTCACTGATCAGACCCTGCGCCCGGGTGGCCCCTGGGGAAATCCGGGGTCGCGGAATGATCGGCTCGTTCGTCTCCCCGCATGGTTCTCGGTGGCGACCTGCCCGTGCCCCTGCTGGGCCAGGACGAGGTGGACGGCGTGCCCACGCTCTGGGCCGAGGTCCTCGGTCCCTTGCACGCAGGCCTGTACTTCCGCGTGGGTACCGCCGATGAGCCGCTCCACCAGCGCGGCCTCACCCACCTGCTCGAACACCTGGCTCTCTTCGCGGTCGGCCGCCCGGGTGCTCAGTCCGCGAGGAACTCGACGTACCCGTCCGTCCCGTGCAGGCGGATCCGCTGTCCGTCGGGGATCAACCGGGTGGCGTCGAGGACGCCCACGACGGCGGGTAGGCCGTACTCCCGGGCGATCAGCGCGCCGTGGGTCATCGCCCCGCCGACCTCCGTGACCAGGCCGGAGACGGTGACGAACAGCGGCGTCCAGCTCGGGTCGGTGTGGGGCGTGACGAGGATGTCGCCCGGTTCGAGCGTGGCCCGCGCCGGATCCAGGACGACGCGGGCCCGGCCCTCGACGGTCCCGGCGGAGACGGACAGGCCGATCAAGGCACCCGCGGGCACGTCCTCGCGCCGGTACTCCCCGGTGAGGCACTCCCCGTCCGAGGTGAGCACCCGCGGCGGGGTGAGCGTCCGGTACGACCGGAACGCGTCCCTGCGCCGGCGGAGGAGCTCGCCGTCCACCTGCTGCGTGCGCACGACGTCCTGGAGCTCCTGGAACGTGAGGTGGAAGACGTCCTCCCGGCTGTGCAGCACCCCGGCCCGCGTGAGGCGCTCGGCCTCCGCCAGCAGGGCCTGCTGGTACAGGGCGTAGCGGCTCACCATGCCGTACTTCGGGTACTCCCGGTATCCGATGAAGGCACGGGCCCGGTCGATCATCGACGTGGTCTCCTCGGCCTTCTCCCGCCCGTCCGGCAGGGCTCGCAGGCGTTCCAGTACCTCCCGTTCCTTCGCGCGGGCCTCCTGCTGTCCCTGCTCGACGCGCCGCCGGGCCTCGCCCGGTGCGAAGTTCCGGACGTTCCCGAGGATCACCGGCACGAGCAGGTCGGGGCGCTCGCGCCAGCGCGGCCGGGTGAGGTCGATCTCGCCGGCGCCACGCATGCCGTACCTGGCGAGCCAGGTCTCGACGGTCTCGCGCGCTTCCCGCCCACCCGGGCGCTTCGCCAACTCGTCGAGGAAGTCCCCAGGGGCGCCCCCGGCGTGGGAGACCCCGTGCAGGAAGGCCACCACGTCCGGATACGGCCGGACGGCGTCCGCGACGTCCAGGAGTGCCAGCCCCATCTCGGAGGTGACGTCGTGGGGGACGGACCGGATGAGCGGGCCGGCCGCCCCCTTCTCACCCAGCCAGGCGTGCAGGTGGTCGTCGAGCCACCACACGGCCTCCATCCCGGCCATGAGGACCTGGTGGCTCCGGGGATCGAAGAGCAGCCGCCGGAGTTCCTGGATGTCGGCCAGGATGAAGTCGAGGAGTGCCGGACCGGACCGAGTCCGGATGTTCCGCGCCAGTTCGGCGACGGAGGCCTCGGTGCGTCGGATCAGCTCGACGACGACGGCCGGATCGGTCTCGATCGGGGCCGTCGTACCGGCCGTCCGAACCGTCGTACCGACCGCCGGAACATCGGCGTCGTCCACCGGCGGGGCAGCAGGATCAGCGTCCGGAAGGGCCGGCGGGAAGATGCCGCGGTCGAGCAGGGTGCGGAGCGCGTCGCCGAGCAGGGGATCGGATCTTCCCATGACCTCGACAAGTCCCGAGCGGTTCTCCGGCGAGGTCAGCATCGGGGTGACGTCCACGAACAACCTCCCCGCGGCCTCGACCATGGGCCGGGCGGCCGTCAGCTGGAACACGGACAGCCCCAGGGGCTTCATGGGGTCGGTCATCATCTGCCCGTGACCGACGGAGACATACACGTGGTAGCCCTCGTCGGCGGTCGCCGGGACGGGGAACAACGTGGTGATCGGCCGGCTCTGGACGATCCGGAAATCGTCGTCGACCAAGCACCACTCGACGTCCTGAGGGTGACCGAAGCGCGCCTCGATCCGGCGCCCCAGGGCCACGAGTCGCGCCACCTGGGAATCCGTGAGCGCCGGCTGTGCCTGCCGAGCTGATGGGATCGGCAGCAGGTGCGTCCCCCCTGCCGGTGAGGGCTGAACGGCTCGTTGCTTGACGGCGATCGTCCTGGCTACGAACTGGTCGCCACGTACGCGGAACACATCCGCCTCGACGAGTCCCGCGACGAGGGCCTCGCCGAGCCCGAAGCACGCCTCCACCCTCGCCACCGTCCGGTCGGACATGACGGGGTCGGCCGTGAAGAGGACACCGGCTGCCTGCGGGAAGGCCATCTGTTGCAGAACCACGGCCATGCGCACCTGACGGTGATCGATCCTGCGGTGCAGCCGGTAGGTGATCGCGCGGTCGGTGAAGAGCGAGGCCCAGCACCGGCGGACCTGGTGGAGGACCGCGACGGGGCCCACGACGTTCAGGTACGTGTCGTGCTGGCCCGCGAACGAGTCCGTCGGCAGGTCCTCCGCCGTCGCGCTGGAGCGGACGGAACATGCCGTATCCGCACCGAGCAGGGCATGTGCGCGGAGGATCGGTTCCGCGATCTCGTCGGGGACGACGGCACCTTCGACGGCCCGGCGGATCTGCGAGCTCAGGGTGCGGGTCGTCTCCCGGTCGTCCGGGTCGAGGCGCGCGAGGCGATCGAGCAGTTCACCGATCGACGGCACCTGCGCCATGATCCGCAGGAAGGCCTCCGTGGTCACGCAGAATCCTGGCGGCACGCGGACGCCGTCGATCCGGGCGAGCTCCCCCAACCGGGCGCCCTTGCCGCCGACCAGCGCGGCCTGTCCCTCGCCCACCTCCTGCAGATCCATCACGTACGACCCGATGACCGTCATGCGCTCAGCCCTTCCCGCACTGTGCCGGGCGAATCCCACCGACGGACGGGAGACTCCCGCCACCGGTCGGGAATCCCATCCACCGTCGGGTGAATTCCCTCACCGGCCCTGGGAACCTCACCGACGGTCGCAGGAACCCTCCGACGTGGTTGCCCCCCGGGGAAACGGTTCCACTGCGGGAACGCGGTCGGCGGTCGGGTTCATCCGGCGGAAGGTGCCAGTTCGGCGCGGCGCCGCGCGGCGACCACCGCGAACCCGGCCGCGACCACCAGCAGGGCGGGCACGACGAGGAAGGCACGGTGGGTGCCGGCGGCATCGGCGAGGGCACCGACCACGAAGGGCGCCGAACCCACCGCGAAGCTGACCGCGACCGACAGCGTCCCGGACGCCCGGTCCTGCTGCCCGGGGGTCGACCGCAGCAGCAGGGAGACTCCCAGGGGGTAGTGGCCGCCGATACCGATCCCGGCCAGGACCAGGCCGCACACCGCGGGCACCGGTGCCGTCGCGGCCCAGGTGAGGGCCCAGCCCAGGGCAGCGACCCCGATCTCGGCCAGGAGCAGCCTGCCCGGATCGATCCGTAGGGACAGCCGACCGACCGCCCATCGCCCCGTGGCCATGCCGGCGACGATGGCGCTCACCGAGGCGGAGGCGGCTCCCGAGGAGAGCCCTGCATGCTGGTGCATCAGATCGGCCGACCAGGTGGACATGCAGAACTCCACCCCGACACAGACCACGACCACGGCCACGGACGGTCGGAACGAACGCGCCATGGCCGTCTTCCCGCCCGGTCCGTGGCGGGGCAGCGGGGCGTCGAGGGCGTCCAGGCGCGGGGTGCGACGGACGAGGGTCGCGGTGAGCACGGCCAGGGGGACGGTGACCAGGAGCGCCGGGCGCCAGGTGAGCCCGAGGCCTGTTCCGGCGCCCACCGCGAGCGGGGCGAGGAAGCCGATTCCTGCGCCTGCCCCGTTCACCGCGCTGAGGGAGGCGGTGCCGCGTTCACCGTGCTGCTCGACGAGGGCCGGGGTCATCGTGTTGATCGTCATGGAGCCCCCGACCCCGATGACCAGGGTGATCGCCAGGGTGAGGAGCGGCGTCCGCGCCCCGAGGAGTCCGGTACCCACGAGCCCGGTGCAGCCCAGGCTGACCAGGGCAATGCCGAGCAGGGTGACGCCCCGGCGGCGGAACCGCCGGACCAGGGTCGTGGCCGCCAGACCCGCGGTCAGGCCGCCGACGGCCAGGGCCGTGCTGTGCAGGCCCATCACCGTGCGGCTGGTGCCCAACTCGTCGCGCAGCAGCGGCAGAGCGGCGCCGAACCCGTAGAGGAACCAGGTCCAGGTGCCCACCACCCCGAGAGCGGACTGGGTGAGACGGCGGGTGCCGTCCCCGACCGGGTCCGCTTCCGTGGGATCGGACGTGTTGTCGGGGCCCGATCTCGTCGTGGGGCCCGAGGTCGCTCTGAGGCCCGATCTCGTCGTGGGGCCCGGTTCCGCTGTGGAGACGGTCACGGCCCCGAGCGGAGGCATACCTCCACCGGGGCCGTCACTCGGGAACGAATCGGACGTCACGCCAACCGCTCGACGACGTGGTCCACGCACCGGGTCAGCGCCTCGACGTCGGCCGGGTCCACGGCGGGGAACATCGCCACGCGCAGCTGGTTGCGACCGAGCTTGCGGTAGGGCTCGACGTCGACGACGCCGTTCGCGCGGAGCACCTTGGCGACCGCGGCGGCGTCGACGGAGGAGTCGAAGTCGATGGTGCCCACGACCTGGCTGCGCAGCTCGGGGTCCGTGACGAACGGGCTGGTGTAGGCCGTGCGCTCGGCCCAGCCGTAGAGCCGGGACGCCGAGTCGGCGGTGCGGGACGTGGCCCAGGACATCCCGCCCTGCTCGACCAGCCACTCCACCTGGTTCGCCAGCAGGGCCAGCGTGCCCACGGCCGGCGTGTTGTAGGTCTGGTCCTTGCGCGAGTTGTCGATGGCGGTCTGCAGGTTGAGGAAGTCGGGGATCCACCGACCGCTCGCCGCGATCTCCTCGACCCGGGCCAGGGCCGCGGGGGAGAGCACCGCCAGCCACAGGCCGCCGTCGGAGGCGAAGGACTTCTGGGGCGCGAAGTAGTAGGCGTCCGCCTGGCTGATGTCCACGGGCAGGCCGCCTGCCCCGGAGGTGGCGTCGACCAGCACGAGTGCGCCGTCGTCCGCCCCCGGCACCCGCTCCACGGGAGCCTGCACGCCGGTGGAGGTCTCGTTGTGGGCCCAGGCGTAGACGTCCACGCCGGGCTCGGCGACCGGCTGGCCGAGCAGGCCGTAGTCGGACCGGATGATGATCGATTCCTGCAGGAACGGTGCCTTGTTGGTCACCGAGGCGAACTTGCTCGAGAACTCGCCGAAGGCCAGGTGCTCGGCGCGGGCACGGACCAGGTTGAAGGCCGCGACGTCCCAGAAGCAGGTGGCGCCTCCGTTGCCGAGGACGACCTCGTAGCCCTCGGGGAGCCCGAAGAAGGTCGACAGGCCCTGGCGGATGCGCGCCACGAGCTGCTTGACCGGCTTCTGCCGGTGGGAGGTGCCCAGCAGGGTGCGTCCGAGGGAGGAGAGGTACTCCACCTGTTCGGACCGGACCTTGCTGGGGCCGGAGCCGAAACGACCGTCGACGGGCAGCAGATCTGCGGGAATGGTGATGCTCGGGGCGCTCGCGGCTGCGTCGGTGGCGGTGCTCACGGTTCTCCCTCACCTCGGGTGATCGGGGACGCTGTCCGGGCCGGACGGCGATGGGGTCAGTCTGTCAGCCGGGCTGCCCGTCAGGCCCGCGGGTATCGGGCGGCACGGTGTGATCTGGCACGACACATCGGCGGTGATCGGTCGCCCCCGCAGGCTCGGTCCGTTCGTCGCTGAACCGCTTCGACGGTGTTGACCTGCGGATGCGCCCGGCCTAACCTCTGCCGGTGCGGTGGGCCGGCCGCGCTCCCGCCGATCCGGTGGCGGGGCGGGTGTCGGCGCCGCCCGGACGCTGTCGGGAGCCTGTGTCCGGTGAGGCCGGTGCGGCGCAGAGCGAGCGTCCTCCCGGCCGGTGCGGTCCGAGCCCTCAGGGCCGTGCCCTCGTCTCGGCGTGCTCTGTCCCGTCTCGGCGTCCCCAGCCCAGTCCTCCAGATTCTTTTCCGTCCTGACTCGTCCCTCCTTCGGCAGCCCTCCCGGGAATTGCCCGCCTCGGCGCGCGGGCCGTCCGCCCGGTGCCGTGGGGGGCGGGCGACTTCGTGAGAGAAGGAACGTGATGCGTTTGCAACGCTTCGGGTCCGTACGGACCCGCCGCCCGCGATCGATCAGGAGGGCCACCGCCGGCCTCCTGGGCGCCGTGATCGTGGGAAGCCTGGCCGGCACGGCCCTGGTCGCCACCCCGGCCCGAGCCGCGACCGTCTCGGTGATCAGTGACGACTTCGAGGACGGCACCGCCCAGGGTTGGGTCTCCCGGGGCGGCACCGAGGTCGTGGCCAACAGCACGGTGGTCGCGCACGGAGGCACGCACAGCCTGCTGGCCTCCGGGCGGACCTCCTCCTGGCGCGGTCCCGCCCTCGACATGCTCTCCACGATGACCAAGGGCACCGCCTACACCCTGGACGTGTGGGTGCGCCTCGCCAGCGGCGCGGGCACCCAGCAGCTGCGCCTGAGCGTGGAACGGCGCCTGTCCGGCACCGCAAGTTACGACACGGTGGTCGGCAACACGAACGTGAGCGACAGCGGCTGGACCGAGCTCACGGGCACCTACCTGCTCGGCTACGACGTGGACTTCCTGCAGGTCTACGTCGAGTCCGCGAGCGCCCTCAACGACTTCTACATCGACGACTTCTCGGCGAGTTACACGCCGACCTTGCCGGTGCAGACCGATCTGCGGAACCTCAAGGACGTGTTCTCCCCGTGGCTGGTGGGTGCGGCCGTGGAGCCGGCTCAGCTGACCGGTGACCACGCCACGCTGCTCGCCAAGCACTTCAACTCGGTGACGCCCGGCAACGCGATGAAGTGGGACGCGACGGAGCCCACCGAGGGGACGTTCAACTTCGGCACGGCGGATTCCATCGTCTCCTTCGCCCAGACCAACGGCATCCAGGTCTACGGACACACCCTGGTCTGGGGCAACCAGACGCCGGCCTGGGTCTTCCAGGAGACCTCCGGGGCATCGATGAGCGCCACGGACGCCGACAAGGCATTGCTGCGCACGCGCATGCAGAACCACATCACGACAGAGATGCAGCACTTCGCGGGCAAGGTCTACGCCTGGGACGTCGTGAACGAGGCGATCGACGAGAACCAGTCCGACGGCTTCAAGAGGAACAGCTGGTACAACATCCTCGGCGCGGAGTACGTCCTCGACGCGTTCCAGTACGCGCACGCCGCGGATCCGACCGTGAAGCTCTGCATCAACGACTACAACACCACGGTGGCCGCGAAGCGGACGGCGCTCTACAACGAGATCGTGGCGTTGAAGGCGGCCGGGGCCCAGGTGGACTGCGTGGGTCACCAGATGCACTCCAACATCCAGTGGCCGAGTGCCTCGGACCTGGACACCACGCTGACCCAGTTCGCCCAGCTCGGTATCCAGCAGCGGATCACCGAGATGGACGTGAGCGTCTACACGAACAACACGGACTCGCTCACCACGATCCCGTCCTCGCTGCTCACGCAGCAGGCGACCGAGTACGCGAACCTGTTCACGGTGATGCTCAAGCACAAGGCGGACATCGCCTCGGTCACCTTCTGGGGTCTGGCCGACGACGCCACCTGGTTGGACACGTACCCGATCTCGCGCCTGGACGAGCCGTTGCTGTTCGACCAGCAGTTGCAGGCGAAGCCCGCCTACACCTCGCTCGTGGCCCTGGTGCCGGTCGGGAGCACGACGACGACCACGACGAAGCCGGTCACCACGACCACGACCACGACCTCGACGACCACGACGAAGCCGGTCACCACGACGACCTCGACGACCACGACGAAGCCGGTCACCACGACCACGACGACGGCGGGTGGGAAGACCTGCACCGCTTCCTACGCGATCAGTGGATCGTGGCCGGGCGGGTTCCAGGGGACGGTCACCGTGAAGGCCAGCAGCGCGGCGATCTCGGGCTGGACGGTGACCCGGACCTTCGCCAACGGCCAGACGGTCACCCAGGCGTGGGGCGCGACCGTGACGACCAGCGGCTCCTCGGTGACGGCGACGAACATGTCGTGGAACGGCAGCCTCGCGGCGTCCGGGTCCACGAGTTTCGGATTCCTCGGCACCTGGAACGGCAGCAACGCGGCTCCGACGCCGACCTGCACGGCCGCCTGATACCTGGCACCTGCAGATCCGTCAGGCGTCTAACGCCTGGCACCTGCAGATCCGTCGGGGGGTGGTGGACCCCTGCCCCTGCGGGGTCCACCACCCCGACCTGACCCCGGTGATCGGTCTCGCGACAGGTCGCCGGGGTCTTGTTCGGTTCCTGCCCGGCGGCTGGACCGTGCTGCCGTCGATCCCTGTCCCGGTGCCCGGAACCCTGTCCGGGACCGTTCCCACCACCTTGTCCGGAGGGCCTGCGGATCCCGCTGGTCAAGCGGGGGATGATCGGCGATTCGGGCCATTGACGGCGCGTGCAAAGAGTCCTACTTTCTCCCAGCCGTCAGCTATCCGACACCGGGGCCACCCGGGGGTCGGGGGTGTCCGGTGACGGCGGCGCGAGCGGTCACGAGCTGCCCGCGACCCGAGGACACGAGGGGAGGATTCGGGTATGCCTGAAGGACGACGGATGTCGGGAAGATCGGAAAGGTTCGAGAGCGGGGGCGCCGGCACGGTGCGGTGGCTGGGTGTCCCGCGCGCTGCACGGACTGTCCTGGCGGGCGTCGCCGGTGCATCCGTGTGCGTGCTCCTCGCCGGTACCGCAGCCTCGGGTGCGGTGCGTGCCGCCGCTGCGCCGGTCACGACCGCGGTGCCGGTCACGACCGCCATCACCTCGGCGAGGACGACAGGCAACACGGTGCCGGTGCCCGGCACCGTGTTCCAGACCGGCTTCGAGACCGGCACCACCGAGGGATTCGTCACCACCACCTCGAACGTGGGCGTCCTCGTCTCCACTGCTGCGGCCCGAACCGGCTCCTACGGGCTGGTGGTGAACGGGATCAACGGTTACGGCCAGGGCGCCCAGAAGACCCTGCCTGGCACCCTCGCGGCGGGGTACTACGGCGTGACCGCCATGGTCCGGTTGCCCAACGGCACGGCCCAGGACATGCAGATCACCGTGAGCGGGGCGAACCCGCTGCAGGCCGGGATCTCCCGGGCGACGAGCGCCGGATGGGTCCAGCTGACCACCTACTTCAACGTGGCGACCCCCGGGTCCGTCTCCCTGCGGATCGAGTCGGTGGCACACTGCTCGGACGCCCCCGCCGTCCCGCTCCCGTTCTGGTTGGACGACATCACGGTCAGCGGTTACGGCACCGTGCCGGTGCCTTTTCCGCTGCTCCCGACCCCGAGCTGTCCCCTGAACGGGTCCCCGACCTCCACCACGGCCACGTCCCCGGTGACCACGACGACCAGCCGGCCGGTGACCACGACGACGAGTCGGCCGGTGACCACCACCACGGCGGCGCGGATCTGCCGGGTGGTCTACTCCCTGCCGGCGCGGTGGGCCGGAGGGATCCAGGGGAACATCGGGGTCACGAACATCAGCTCGACGGCCTGGAACGGATGGGTGCTCACCTGGACCGTGCCCTCCGGTGAGCAGATCCAGCAGGTGTGGGGAGCAGGAGCGGTCACGATCAGTGGTGCCGCCGTGAAGGTCGTGAACCCGCCGTGGGCCTCCGTGGTGCCTCCTGGTGGCACGGTGAACCTGGGCTTCCTGGCAGCCTGGAGCGGGGCCGGGTACCCGCCGGTACCGGTGGACTTCGCCGTCAACGGACAGCCGTGCGAGGAGATCGCGGCCGCCTGACCTCGAACCCGGCTACTGGACCGGCCGGCGCCGAGGACGAAGGGGCGTCCCCTCCCCGGGGACGCCCCTTCGCCGTGTCCGGAATCCGTGCGCCGTGCCGACGCCCCGGTCGAAATGCCCCGATGTCGTGGCAGGGCTGGAGTCAGGGCTGGACCTGGCCCCGGGCGAGGGCGACGTCCCAGCCCTCGACCTCGCTGGGGTGACGTGGCCCCTCACCGAGGTAGGTGGCCGAGGGCCGGACCAGCCGGCCGGTCCGCTTGTGCTCGAGAATGTGCGCCGCCCACCCGGCGGTGCGCGCGCAGGTGAACATGGGGGTGAACATCGGGGCGGACACCTCGGCGAAGTCGAGCACGACCGCCGCCCAGAACTCGACGTTCGTCGCGAGCACCCGGTCGGGGCGGCGTTCGTGCAGTTCCGCCAGCGCCGCGAGTTCCAGCGCCCGGGCCACCTCGTAGCGGGGTGCGCTCAGCCGTTCGGCGGTCTGGCGCAGCACTCGGGCCCTCGGGTCCTCGGCCCGGTAGACACGGTGCCCGAAGCCCATGAGGCGTTCGCCGCGGTCCAGGATCGCCCGCACGTACCCCTGCGGGTCATCGGAGCGCTCGACGGCCTCGATCATGTGGAGCACCCGGGACGGCGCCCCTCCGTGCAGCGGCCCGCTCATCGCACCCACCGCACCCGAGAGGCAGGCGGCGACGTCGGCCCCGGTACCGGCGATCACGCGGGCGGTGAACGTCGAGGCGTTCATCCCGTGCTCGGCCGCGGAGACGAGGTAGGCGTCCACGGCCTCGACGTGCCGGGGGTCGGGCTCACCGCGCCAGCGGATCATGAATCGCTGCACGATCGTGTCGGCCTTGTCCACCTCGCGCTGCGGCACCATCGGCTTGTCCCGGCTCCGGGCGGACTGGGCGACGAACGACATCGCCATCACGGAGGCCCGGGCCAGATCCTCGCGGGCCTGCTCGGCGTCGATGTCCAGCAGTGGCCGGAACCCCCAGATCGGCGCGAGCTGGGCGAGGGCGCTCTGCACGTCCACGCGCACGTCGCCGGTGTTGACCGGCAGCGGGAACGGTTCGGCCGGCGGTAGGCCGGGGTTGAACTTGTCGTCCACGAGCAGGCCCCAGACGTGACCGAAGGTCACATGGCCGACCAGTTCGGTGATGTCCACCCCGCGGTACCGCAGGGCGCCGCCTTCGCGGTCCGGCTCGGCGATCGCGGTCTCGAAGGCGATGACGCCCTCGAGGCCAGGCCGGAAATCCGACATGAGCGACTCCTCCCACTGGGGTCCCGTGGCGCTACCAGCCCGGGGCGCCAGATGGGACCAGCTGACGCCGGGGGGTATCGGGGACGGCCGCATTCTGCCCCGCAGCCTGCCACCGCACACGTCGGGCTCAGACTGAGGGGGTGCCGGAGACACCCGAACGGACGCGTACCCGGTGGCTGGCCGATCTCACTCCCCTGCGTGAGAACCCGGCCTACCGGCGGCTGTGGATCGGGGTCTCGCTGGGCAATGTCGGCCAGCAGCTGGCCGTCGTCACGCTGTCCCTGCAGGTCTACGCCCTGACCCGATCCAGCGCGGCGGTCGGGCTGGTCGGCCTCGTGGGCCTGGTGCCGCTCGCCGGGCTCGGGCTCTACGGCGGTTCGGTGGTGGACACCCGGGACCGCCGGCGCGTGGCGCTCGTCACGGCCCTCGCCCTCTACGTGGTGTCCGTCACCACGGCCGTCCAGGCATGGGCGCACGTGGGCAGCGTCACGCTGCTCTACGCCCTGGTGGCGGTGCAGTCCGCGCTCTACGCGGTGAACAGCCCCGCCCGCTCCTCGATCATCCCCATGCTCGTCCGCCGGGACCTCCTTCCCGCCGCGAACGCCCTGTCCTCCCTGTCGATGACCCTCGGTTTCACCGTCGGTCCGATGCTGGCCGGGCTGCTCGTGGGCTGGTTCGGGTTCGGGGCCGCCTACAGCGTGGACGTCGTCACCTACCTGGCGTCGCTGTGGGGAGTCTGGGGCCTTCCGCCCCTTCCGCCCCTTCCGCCCGAGGGCGTGGGTGAGGGATCGGGACGTCGGGCCGGTGTGCGCTCGGTGCTCGCCGGCCTGTCCTTCCTGGCCACCCGGCCGAACGTGCGGATGACCTTCCTCGTGGACCTGTGCGCGATGGTCCTGGCCCAGCCGAGGGCCCTGTTCCCGGCGATCGGGGCCGTGGTGTTGGGTGGTGGCCCGCGCACCGCGGGTCTGCTGATCGCCTCGGTGGCGCTCGGGTCGGTGGTGGCCGGGTTGTTCTCCGGGCCCTTGGGCCGGGTCCGCCGGCAGGGGGTCGCGGTGCTCGCGTGCGTCGTCGGGTGGGGCCTGAGCGTGGCGGCATTCGGGCTGGTCGTCGTCCTGGCGCTCGGACTCGGCGGGACGGACGGGACGGGAGTGGGCTGGTTGCTCGTTCCGGCCGCCGTCTGCCTTGCCCTCGCCGGCGCCGCCGACGCGGTGAGCGCCGTGTTCCGGGCGACCATCCTGCAGGCGGCGACTCCGGACGCCCTCCGAGGACGCCTGCAGGGCGTCTTCGTCGTGGTAGTGGCCGGTGGCCCGCGGCTCGGCGACCTGGTGGCCGGGAGCGGTGGGGACGTGCTGGGCGAGGGCTGGACGGCGCTGGCCGGGGGTCTGGCCTGCGCACTCGCGGTGCTGGCGCTGGCCCGGTGCCAGCCGCGATTCGCTCGCTACGACGCCCTGGACCCGCAGCCCTGAGGGGAAGTCCAGGGCCGGGCAGGCAACAGCCCGCGGGGTCCGTCCACGGTCGGGGACCATGGGCGGAATCGTGCTGGACGAGAGCACTACCCCGCGGGCTGCGGTGGCTGCCTGGTTTCCGCCGGCCGATCGGCCGACACGGTCCTTGTTCAGGCAGGTACGTCCGGCATGGCGGCTAGCGGACAGCCACCTCACGCGTCCGATGGATCTTCAACTTCGGACCACCTCCCTTCCCGTGTACTCACGACGGTACGTCGGCGTTCCGGGGTGCGGCAACGCCATTTCCGACCGGGCGACGGGCCGGGTCGCACGGAGCCGGTGGCCCCACCGACGGGTCGCGAACGGGGTGTCGATCGGTCGCGAACGGGATGTCGATCGGACGAGAGCGGGTCGCGGAGGTCCGTCATCCGGCCACGTCGACGACCTGCTCGTAGGTCAGGCGAGGGTTGCGTGGGTGATGCGCTCCGGGCTCGGGATAGCCCAGAGTCACCACGGCGAGCACCTGGCGGCTGCCGTCGGGGAAGAACTCGCCCGTGGCCCCCGCAGTGTCCAGGCCGGTCATCGGGCCGACGGCCAACCCGAGCGAGCGCGCTCCGAGGATGAAGTACCCCAGCTGGAGCGCGGTGTTGAACACGGCGGTGCGCTCGCGGAGAACCTCGTTGTCGAAGATCCGCCGCGCGTCGGGATTGTGCGGGAAGACGATCGGGAGCTGGTCGTGGAAGTTCCGGTCGGCGCTGATCAGAACGGTCAACGGAGCCGCGGCCACCTTCGCCCGGTTCCCGGGGGAGAGGTGGGGCAGCAGCCGGGCCAGGTTCGCCTCGCCCTGCACCAGAGTGATCCGCATCGGCTGGGTGTTCATGCTGGTGGGAGCCCACTTGACGAGATCGTGAATCTCCCGGAGCACCTGCTCGTCCACCGGGCGGTCGGCGAAGCGGGTGGGGGTGTGCGCCTCGCGGAAGATCAGGTCGGCGCTTCCGGGGTCGATCATCGTCGCGGGGTCGGAGTCGAGGCCGGAACCCGAGTCGAGGCCGGAGTCGGAGCCGGCAGGGAGTGACTCGACCGCCGGGTCGGGTTCGCCACGGGACTGAGGGCCGGAGCCGGTGAGCCGGGGACTGGAGCCGGTGTGCTGAGGACCGGAGTCAGTGGGCCGGGGGCCTGGGCCGGTGGGTCGGGCGTTCGAGACGAAGGGCTCGGTGTCGGTGTCGGTGTCGGAGACGATGGGCACGGATTGCTCCCTGCTTCGGGCCGCGCACGGCGGTGCGGTGGACGGTGCGGGCCGCCGCCGAGGGACCCGCAGCTGATGCTATTGGGTGAACGCTCAATTACTTGATCGGCATTCCCGTTCTCCGGCCGGGGCCCTGCCGGGATCGTGTTCCGCCGGGGCCGGGCTCCGCGGGGGTTGGTGTTCCGCCAGGGTCAGCGCTCGGCCGGGGTCAGGGCTCCACCGGGGCCGGCGCTGCACACCGGGGCCGGGCTCAGCCGCGGATCAGTGCGTAGCGACGCAGGGCCTCGGCGCGCTCGGCGGCGTGGTCGACGAGGCGTGGGGGATAGCCGTGGCGGTACCCGTCCGCGTGGTCCCAGGGACGGTGCGCCGCGGCGCCCGGCAGATGCGTCAGCTCCGGCACGTACTGCCGCACGTAGTCGCCGGTGGGGTCGAAGCGCAGTCCCTGGGTGACAGGGTTGAACACGCGGAAGTACGGGGCGGCGTCCGTGCCGCAGCCGGCCACCCACTGCCAGCTCAGCTGGTTGCTGGCCAGATCGCCGTCCCTGAGCCGGGACAGGAACCAGCGTGCGCCCAGGCGCCAGTCCAGGTGAAGGTCCTTGACCAGGAAGGACGCCGTCACCATGCGGACGCGGTTGTGCATCCAGCCTTCGACGAGCAGCTGGCGCATGCCGGCGTCGACGAGGGGGAAGCCCGTGCGTCCACGTTGCCAGGCCTCCAGGGTCTCGCCGGGGTCGTCCACGGGCATCGCGTCGAACTGTGCGCGCCAGGCGTGGCGGGCGGTACCCGGCTCGTGCCAGAGCACATCCGCATGGAACTCGCGCCAGCAGAGCTCGGCGCGGAAGGCAGCGGCACCGGGTCCGTGCCGGTCCGGGTGCTGCGACAGCTCGGTCAGCAGCCGGTGAGGGTGGATCTCGCCGAACTTCAGGCAGGCGGACAGTTCCGACGTCCCGGGCTTGCCCGGACGGTCCCGCTGCTCCTGGTAGTCGGTGAGACGGTCGGCCAGGAAGGTGCGCCATCGCCGCAGGGCCGCGGCCTCCCCGGCCTCGGGAAGCCTCAACTCCGCGGGTAGCGGGACCTCGGGCAGGGCCGCCGAGGCGGGACCTCGACGCCACCGGAGGGCCGGAGCGGAGTCCACGGGGTCACTGGAGGCGGGCGGGATGGAGAGGCCCAGCGTGGGCGGGAGGGAGAGGCCCAGCGTGGGCGGGAGGGCGTGCTCCAGCTGGGCGAGCCAGGCTCGGTGGAAGGGTGTGAACACCCGGTAGGGCGTGCCGGACGCGGTACGCAGCGTCCCGGGCGGCACCGCGTACGGCGACCCGCGGGCGATCAGCCGCCGTCCCTCGGACTCGAGTGCGCCGGCCACCGCGTCGTCCCGGGTGCGACCGTAGGGTCCGCCGTCCTGACTCACGTGGACCGTGTGTGCGCCGACCTCGGCCGCGACGGCCGGGACGACGGTCACCGGGTTGCCGTGACGCACGACGAGGGCGCCGTCGAGGTGCTCGTCGAGCGCGGCCAGGGACCGCACGAGCATGGCGCGTCGTACCGGCCCTGCCGGATCCCACAGGCGCGGATCGAGGACGAAGAGGGGAAGGACGTCGTCGCCCTCAGCGGCGGCCTCCTCGAGCGCGGGATGGTCGCCCAGGCGCAGATCGCGGCGGAACCAGAGCAGGCCGGTCGGCACCGCACCGACGCTACCGGTGCCTGACTCCGACCACCTGTCGCCCGCGGCCGGACTTCCTGCCCTTCCCCGGGCGCCGGGGTTGGATCCCTCCGCTCCTGCCACGGACAATGGGCGGCGTGAGCGACCTGATCGACACAACGGAAATGTACCTGCGGACCATCTTCGAACTGGTCGAGGAGGGCATCGTCCCGCTGCGCGCCAGGATCGCCGAACGGCTCGGGCACTCGGGACCCACCGTCTCGCAGACGGTGGCCCGCATGGAGCGGGACGGGCTGGTGGAGGTGTCGGGTGACCGTCACCTGGAACTCACCGAGGCCGGCCGGCTCAAGGCGACCCGGGTCATGCGCAAGCATCGGCTCGCGGAGCGGCTGTTGCTCGACGTGATCGGCCTGGAGTGGGAACTCGTGCACGACGAGGCCTGCCGGTGGGAGCACGTGATCAGTGAGGGGGTCGAGCGCAGGCTGGTGCACCTGCTGCGGGAGCCGCTGGAGTCGCCCTACGGCAATCCGATCCCTGGGCTCGCCGAACTCGGCGAAGGCAC
>CAZOWW010000036.1:0-41504 GCA_964583765.1 uncultured Kineosporiaceae bacterium | reverse complement strand
AGGCACCCTTCGGCCAGTCCGTCTTCGCCGTGGGCCGCGTACCGGGCTGACCCCGGCGGGATCCGTGAGCCGGTGCCGGGTGGCGGTGACGAAGGGACAACGCCTCTCCGCCGAGGTCCGCTCGACACACCTCAGCTCGCCGGACTACGTCTGGGTCGGCCTGTTCGACCCGCTCTGTGGCTACGTCACGAGCAACACCGCCGACGTCACCATGAACGGTTGGGGCCAGGTTCCCCCGCTCCTGATCCAGGCGTACCAACCGGCCACAGCGGACGGGGTCCAGGAGGTGCGGCTGGATCCGGTCGCCGCGGTCACCGGTTCGCTGGACTTCGTCGTCCGGGTGACGACCGACCGGACGGGCGGCGGCACGACGACCTGAGCCCCGCTCCGGCTCCGCCATTCGCCCGCGGACCGAGGCAACCTTCGGCGCGGCCGACGCGTAGTAGGAGCTGGAGCAACCACACCACGGCCGGGACATCGTCTCCCGTGGCTGATCGACGTCGAGGGATCGACGTGAGGGGACGGGAGCACGATGAGTACCGGGGACTTCGACCCGATCGAGGAGCAGCCGGGACGCCGCCGGAACAGCTCGACGACGCTGGTGGTCGTGGGCGCGGTGGTCCTCGCCGCGCTGGCGGGGGCCGTCGTGGCCCTGTCGGGCGCGGTCATGAAGAAGGACTCAGCAGCCGCCACGCGGACCACGGACACGGTCGCGGCCGAGCAGACCGTCGCGCCCACCGCCGGCTCCTCACCTACGACCAGCTCCGGGGTCGGCACGACGACCCCGACCGCCACCCCGACCGGCCGGACGCCGACCGCCACCCCGACCGCCGGAAGCGTGACCCCTGCGCGGACCAGCTTCCTCACCGAACCGTGGAACGAGGGCCTGGACTTCGGCCTGCTGACCGGCGTGCGGGTGCGGTCGGACGGCACCGTGGTGCTCATCGTCGACCGGGCACAGTTCCTCACCGGGGACGCGGCGGTCGCCTACGGTCGCACGCACAAACTGGAGCTTGAGGACGACTACTTCCTGGTCAACACCAACCCGATGGTGCGGGAGTTCACCCTCGCCCCGAACGCGGTGATGTTCGGGAACCAGGAGCTCACCAGCAATCCGAATTCCGGGGATCCCTCCCACCCCCAGCGGTTGACGGCGCAGTTGCTCGTCCAACGCGTCAACGCCCGCCTCGCGGAACAGCGGGCGGCGCACATCACCGGCCCACTCGCGATCAAGCTCTGGTTGCAGCACTCGGGCGGCACCGACGGTCCGGTGGTCTTCTTCCAGGAGCAGTGGGTGCCCTGACCGGTCCCGTACGACACGGGTCCCGAACGGGACAGGGCCCCCTCCGGCAGATCCACGCCGGAGGGGGCTCTCCTGCCCAGGGATGAGCAGCCGGACCTGGTTCCGCCGTGGGCTCCGCCCCCGGACCACGGGTAGCTGGGGCCCGTGCGGTGTAGATGGCGGACCCCGCGGCGATGGAGAGAACCAAGCCAGCACGTACGACGCTAGGACCCCCGTCTGGGAACACGATGTGACGGAGCACAAAGAACGCCGGGACCGCCGCCCGTGGCACCCGGTCCCCGGTGGGGGACTCCCTGGGCCACCGTTCGGCGATCCCGGCCGGTGCGGGAACGCGGGACCTGACCCTGCGGCGTCAATGCCGCACCTGGTCCGTCCGCGTCGACCCGCCACCGGCGCCGCGCCCGATCGGGCGCGGCGCCTCCCTGCGACTTCCTAGGATGCGCTGCAGAGCACCCCGTTCAGCCGGAACGCGACCGGCGGAACGTTGGGGGCTCCGTAGCTCGCGACGAACCCGGCATTCGTGGATCCACCGGCCGCGGCCAGCGTCCCGTTGAAGTCGTTGTTCGTCACACTCACCGTGGTACCGCTCTGACTCCAGTTTCCGCTCCAACCGCTCCCCAGGGTCTGGCCGGCAGGCCAGTCGAAGGTGAGCGTCCAGCCGTCGATCGCCTCGGTGCCGTTGTTCGTGATGTCGATGCTGCCCACGAACCCGTTGCCCCAGTCGTTGGTGTCCGCGTAGTGCACCGCACAGGTGCTCGTCGCGGGCGCTCCGGTCCGCAACGTCACCGGCAGCGACGACCACGACGGCAGGCCGATGACGTCCTTGGCCAGCACCGTGTACGTGTACCGGGTACCCGCGGTCAGGCCGGTGAGGGCCAGGGAGGTGCCCTTGGTCTGGCCCACCAGGGTGCTGGTGACGCCGTCCTGGCGGTAGACCTCGTACCGGGCCACCGGCAGGCGACCGGGTTTGGCGGCCGGCCAGCTGAGCGTGGCCGTCGCGTCCGTGACCTTGCTCGCAACCGGCTGGCCGGGCGCCGAGGGGGCCCCGGGGACGTTCACGAGCGGGTGCACGACGATCGCGGTCAGCGAGTAGGGCGGCAGCACCTGTCGGCCCGCCGTGCCCGTCGCGGCGCGGGTGACCGAGGTGCCCCCGTTCGTGTACGAGTACACGGTGGGTGCGCCCAGGCCGGGCAGGAACCCGGAGTAATCGATCTGCGCGGTGTAACTGTGGTCCGGGTCCTTGTTCACGAGCAGCACTGCGAGGTCCCCGTTGGCCCGGCGCGCGGCGTGTGCGCTGACCAGCGACTGGTCGGTGCCCGCGCGGACGAGCTGGTCACCCGTGCGCGCGAACCGGCTCAGGAGCTGGATCGCGTGGAAGGGCGGGAACGGGGTGTTGATGGCGGGCTCGCAGACCTCGGTGTCCTGGACGCAGGTGCCGCTGGACAACGCCCCCATGTCGCCGTAGTCGGGGAAGCCGGCGATGGTCGACGCCGTCTGGGGCCCGTTGTGCAGGTCCCACCAGTCGACCGTGAAGACACCGTTCTCCAACATCCCGGTGTAGGTGTCCGCGGCGAACAGGGCACCCGGCTGGGTGTCCATGCCGATCATGGTGTTCGTCTCGGTGAGGGCGATGCCGATCCGCGCCGCCCCGGCACCCACGTAGTCGGTGATCTGCTGGCGCACGAGGTAGATCGCGTCGTTGATCTGCGAGGGCTTGGTGAGGACGTCCGCCGCGCTGGTGTTGCTCGGGTACCAGTGCAGGATCACGAAGTCGATCTTCGGTCCGGCGATGGAGAGCACCGTCTTGTTCCAGGTGCCGGAGTCGCCGCTGCCCACGAGTCCGTCGGGCCAGTTGGCCGGGGTGGTCAGCACGGCGCCAATCTTGACCGTCGGGTCGACGGCCTTCATCGCGTCGGCGTAGGCCACCACGCCGTTCGCGTAGGCGGTGGGGCTCTTGTCCGTGTGATCGTCGGACTCCCAGCCGCTGCCGTAGTGGCCGTTGCCGTAGAGCTCGTTGCCGATCTCCCAGTACTTGGCCCGATAACCCTTGGTCACATTGGCGTACCGGACCCAGTCCGCCGCTTCCTCCGGAGTGCCCGTGCCGTAGTTGGCGATGATGATGGGCTGAGCCCCGACCCGCTTCACCGACGCCATGTAGGTGTCGAAATCGGTGTTCGGCGCCACGTAGCCGCCGGGGGCGGTGTTGTCCTTCCAGTGGTAAATGTCGCTGTAGGACCCGCCGGGATACCGGATCATCTGCACGCCCGCGGCCGACAGCAGATCCGAGACGTCAGTGGTACCCAGCTGGGCGTCCCACACCGCGTCGTTGATGCCCAGCGCGGTGGACGGCACCCGGGCGAGACCGGAGCGGGTGTTCACCGTGACGGTGGTGGCCAGACGCGGCGCCGTGGTGGACGTCGAGGCCGAGGTGGGGGGCGGGGCGATCGTCGCAGCCGAGGTCGAACTGGTCGTGACGGCCTCGGTGGTGCCGGCCGTGGAGGACGTCCCGGTGGTCGGGACGGGCTCGGTGGTGGCCTGGTCGGTGGTGGAGGTGGCGACATCGGGGGACGTCGTGACCGCGTCGGCCGGGGAGGTCGCCGACTCCGTCGTCACGGCCGTCTCGGACGGCGCGGTGGTGTCGGCGTGAGCGGCCGCGGTGCCGTCGACGAGGGCGAAGGTCATCAGGGCGGCAATGGCGAGGACCGCGCCACGCTCTTTTCGAGTCCGCATCCAGGACTCTCCGATCCGAGGGGAGGTATTGAGGGCGCCCACAGTGTGGAAATGCCCCCCATGCCTGTCAAGGGCGGTGACCGGTGGTGCCTGTGCTTGTGCGGAGAGCGCTTCGATTCTGTGGGGACGTCGATTCCGGAGGCACGGATCCGACGCCGACCGGGAGATCCGACGCTCTGGCCCTCCGGAGGTGCACGATCGGATGCCCGTCCGGCCCTTGACGTGCGGCGTGGTCGCCAGCAGGGTGTGCGCAACGTGGGAGGGGAAGGTCCATGAGGCCAGTTCGCAGGCTGTGCGCGGTCCTGTTCGTGATGTCGTCCGTGACAGTCTCCGGGGCGGTCGGCACGCTCACGACGGCGCAGGCGGTCAGCGAGACCCTGACCGCGGTGGACGACTCGGTCCAGGTCGTCGCGGGCTCGTCCGTCACGCTCAACGTGCTGGACAACGACGTGCTCCCCAGCGAGCACAACCAGACCGTGGGTATCGACGACTACCCGATGAACGGATCCGTCAGCGCCGGCGACGCCTTCGGCGAGTACACCTACACCCCCGTCGCCGGGTTCACCGGTTCCGACAGCTTCGCCTACAAGCTGACCGCCACGGGGTACCTCGACTCGTTCGCCAACGTGAACGTGACGGTCGTCGCGGCCCCCACGACGACCACCTCGGCCTCACGCACCACGACGGCCCGCACCACGAGCGCGGCGACCACCCGCGCGACGACCACCGCGACGACGTCCACCACCCGCACCACCCGACGCCGCACGACCACGACGACCCTCCGGGCAACGACCACCACCAGCGCCCCCACCACGACGAGTGCGGGTGCACCGCCCCCACCCACGACCGCGACCACGAGCGCGCCGCCGGCCACGACCACCACCAGCGCGCCTCCCCTCGCGCTCGACAAACCGTCCGCCGCCCCCGACGGGTCCGTGACCGTGCGCGGACGTGGCTGCTCCCCGCACGCACCGGTCCGGGTCGTCATCGACAGCGACCGGGTCGTGGTCCTCGAGGCGGACGGAGCCGGGGAGTTCACCGCGCGCATGCGTGCGCCGCAGCGCATCGGTCGCCACCACGTCGTGGCCAGCTGCCGTGACCGCACGCTCAGCACGCCGCTGGACGTCGTGCTCACCACCTCCACCGGCAACGCGGTGCAGGCCCCTGCTGCGGGCGCGGTGGCCGCGGTCGGCGGCGGGGTGCTGTCCTTCTACCTCCTCACCGGTTTCCTGCTGGTGCCGCAGGGTGGCGAACTCCGACGCCGCACCCGGTGGCTGCCCCGGCGCGGGCCCGACTCCGGCTCGGACCACTTCCGCGGGTACTGACTCGGACCATCTCCCCGGACACCGAGCGGAGTACCTCCCCGGGCACCGAATCGCCGGCCACCCCCCGGCCGTGCGCGATCGCCGTCCGCACTCGCCGGCCACCCCCGGCCGTCCGCAGGCGCCCGGGGGTCCTGGGTGGAGATGAGTACATCCGCCAGTCGTGTGTACTTGTGGTCACGGGACGACTACTTTCCGCGTGCCTCACGAGAGGTCACCGAAGAGTCACCTACGGTCGTTCACTGACCGGTTCGTGAAGTCACCGACCGGTTCGGGAGGCCACCGAGCGCTTCGGGAGCGAAGTCCCTCCCGTCACCACACCATCCACGAGAGCGGAGTCGCGGCAGATGAGGAGAACCGATCGCGGGCAGCACGTCGCCCCTCGCACGCAGACCCCCGCCCGGGGGCTCGGGGCCAGTGCCACCCGGACGATCGACCTCCCTCGGCAGGAGGTCGCCGACGACGCGGCCTTCGAGATCTGGGCTCTGGGCGATCAGCAGGATCCTGCCCCGGGCGCCACCCGTCGACGCCTCACCGCGCTCCTGCTCTGGATCACGATCGCCGCGCTCAGCGGAGGCACCGCCGCCCAGGCCTGGAGCCTGTGGCCCTCCCACCACGCGCGCACGCTCGGGGAGTTCACCGGGCTCGCACCGTCCACCACGGGTATCGGATCCTCAGGTGTTCCTGCGCCCTCGACGGGCACGACGGGTCCCTGGACCGGCGCGGCGGGGAGCACCGCTCCCGCCCTCGGCCCCCGCACTCCGGCCCCGAGCACGATCGGGGCGACGACCCCGGTCACCGATACCCGGTCGGACGCCCAGGTGCTCGCGGCGGGTCGGCAGAGCGCCTCGGTCGTGGCCGCCCCTGCACCCTCCTGCACCGCAGCGAACACGACCACCGGAGAGGGAGCGGCCTGCCGCACGGTGCGGGTACGACTTCTCTCCGGCCCCCAGGCAGGAACCGAGGTGAGCGCCGCGGCACCGGAGGTCACCGGAGCCGTTGCCCTGCGTCCCGGCCAGCACCTCGTGGTGACTCCGGTGTGGCGTGCGGCCGCGACGGCCGGTGCGGCCCCCGTGCTGGGCTACGACTGGACGGACCAGCCACGCGGACTGCCGATGACCCTTCTCGGCTGCGGGTTCCTCCTCGCGCTCCTGGTGGTGGCCCGGCTGCGCGGACTCACGACCCTCGCCGGGCTGGCCGCAGGGATCGGCATGCTCGTCTGGTTCGTGGCACCGGCCCTCGCCCGTGGGGAGAGCCCGCTCGCGGTCTCCCTCACCTCGGGGCTCCTCACGCTGATGGCGGTCGGGTTCCTCGGCCACGGACCGATCGCCCGCACGGGCGTCGCGGTGATTGGCGCGAGCGCGGGCCTGTCCACGGCAGCGGTCCTGGCCTGGTGGGGCTCCTCGGCGGCGCACCTGTCCGCGACCGTGCCCACGACCGCGGACGGGCTTCCCACCCGCCACGGCCTCTCCCTGCTGCCCGGCGGACTCGACCTGCACGGCGCGGTGCTGGCCGGACTGGTCCTCGCCGGTGTCGGCGCCGTGCTGGATCTCGCCCTGGCCCAGGCCGCCGCGGTCTGGACAGCGGTCCCGGCGGAGGGCGGGGACAGCTTCCGCGCCCTGTTCCGTACCGGCATGCGGTCCGGGGCCGGGCACCTGACCTCGGTGCTGCACACGGTCGCCTTCGCCGCGGCAGCCGTGGCCCTGCCCCTGCTGGTCCTGTCGGACCTCGACCGCCCCTTCGTCACGGAAACCCTGACCAGCGCCACGGTCGCCGTGGAACTCGTCCGAGTGGCTGCCGTGGCCTGCGGCCTGCTGGTCGCGATGCCGGCCACGACCGCGCTCGCCGCGTTGTGCGTGCCGGGCCTGCGTACCGTCGCCCCCGCCTCCGCGGTGATGACGGCCGGCGCGATCACCCTCCCCCAGGTGGCCCTGCGCCCCTGAGCCCGCCACGGGTGCGACGACGTCCCACGGAGGTCTCGTGCCCGCGACCGGACCGGGCGTGAACCACGGCGACGGAACGTCACCGGGTCACCCTCCCGGGGTCACTCGAACGGAGTACCGAAGTTGGTCCGTTCGGGTGATTCTCCGCCGGAGGGACTCCAGGTTCCGCGACGGGCGCCGACGTCACGAACGGGTCAGCGCTGATCCGTGCGGCCGGCTCTCAATGGCGAGACCGGCCGCCCAGCACATCCGACCCCGCGCAGGCCGCGACCGGTCCTTCCGCATCGCCACCCTGGTGACCGTGCCCTCCCAGGGGACGCCGCCGCCCCTGCCGCATCTCTCGTCCGGGACGTCGTTGCGTCGGACGGGTGGCTCCCCAGCACCCCAGCAGGATCAGCGGGAACCCGATCAACAGCCCGGCGGTGACGGGCTCGTCCAGCACGAGCACTCCCAGCACCACGGCCACCGCCGGGTTCACGTAGGTGATCAGCGTCATCCGGGACGGGCCCACCTCCGCCACGAGGGCGAACATCAGCAGGAACGCCACCGAACTGCAGAAGACCCCCAGCCCCAGCACGGCGAGCCAGGACACGAGCGAGCTGTGGTGCGGGCCGACCGCCCCGCCCCCGGAACCCGAGAGCTCCGTGCCGGCCCGTCCGCCGTACCCGAGGAGCACGAACGGGGCGTAACAGGCCGAGGTGAGGGCGAGGGCGAGCGTGGAGACGCCGATACTCGGCACGTCCGCCAGGCGCGACGAGATGATCAGTGGACCCACGGCGTACCCGAAGGCCGCCAGCAGTACCGCGCCCACCGCGAACCAGCCCGAGAGGCCCAGTCCGGCCAGACCGAGGAAGCCTCCGTGACCGCCGCCGTCGGCCTGGTTGCCCGCACCGACGACCAGGGCCCCCACGCCCGTCACGCCGAGCAGCAGCCCGGCCCAGCGGCGTAGGTCCAACGGGTCCCGTGGTCCGAACCAGCGCCCCAGCACGGCGGCCTGCAACGGGACGGCCGCGATCAGCAGCCCGGTGAGCGAGCTGGGCAGGCGTTTCTCGGCCGTGCTGAGCATGCCGAAGGGCATCGCGATCTCGATCACCGCGAACAGGGCCACCCATCCCATCCGGACCAGGGCCGGGCGCAGTGCCTTCCGGGACAGCGCGAAGGGGAGCAGCAGCACGGCGCCGATCGCGCACCGGGAACACACCACGGCGGCCGGGGACAGGTGCTCGACCGCGAGCCGGATGAGCAGGTACGGCACGCCCCAGATCACCGCGAGCGCACAGAACAGCAGCCAGCCGCGCCTGGACATCGCCACCTCCGCAGGACCCCGACCGCGGCCGCGGTGTTGCCGGTCCGCGGTCAGCCTAGGCCGGGCCCTGCCGCCTGCGCCCCGAGATATCGGCGTACTGGGATCGCCCCTTCCCATGGGGGTACCCGACGTGCGTGGTTGTCCTGCAGCCGTCCGAACCGGGAGGATGATCCCGTGGCTGACCAGGGTGAGCGCGTGCCCGCTCCCGTCGGGACGGCCGGGGACCGGGCATGCGGTACGGCGATTCCAGTGCGGGTCCGGGGGCTCCGTCCGGCCGACTGGGCCGCGGTCGCCCGCATCTACGAGCAGGGCCTGGCCACAGGCAACGCCTCCTTCGAGGTCTACGTTCCCGGCTGGGCCCGCTTCGCCACGACCCGGATCCCGTACCTGCTCCTGGTCGCCACGGACCGTCGCACCGACGAGGTCATCGGGTGGGCCGGAGCGACGCCGGTCAGCTCCCGGCGGACCTACACGGGCGTCGTCGAGAACTCGATCTACATCGCCGAGCAGGCACGAGGCCGAGGCGCGGGACGGGTGCTCCTGGACTCCTTCATCCGCCTGGCCGAGGCGTGCGGCGTCTGGAGCATCCGGGCCGCCGTGTTCCCGACCAACCAGGGCGGCCTGGCCCTGCACGAGGCCTGCGGCTTCCGCCGGGTGGGGGTGCTCGACCGGGTCGGCCGGCGAGGCGGACGCTGGCAGGACGTGGTGCTCATGGAGCGCCGGAGCCCGATCCCGGAAGGGGACCCGCCGCTGATCCGGTTGGCGATGCCGGGGGCCGGCGCGGGCGGGCGTAGCGACCACGACGCCGTCCGCGGACTGCTCAACGGGGCCGCGCTGCCCACTGGTGGCCTCGACACCGCATGGCGGGTGTGGGTGGCCGACCGGGACGGCACCAACGTGGATGTCGCGGGCACGGTGGCGATGGAACGCTACGAGGCGGCAGGCCGATCGCCGGTGTACCTGCTGCGGAGCCTGGCCGTGGCTCCCGGCAACCGCTCCCGGGGGCTCGGGAGCTCCCTCGTCCGGGGCGCGCTGACCTGCGCGGACCTCGACGCGGGCACTCCCGCCACGGTGGCCCTGCTCACGACCACCGCGGACGGGTTCTTCGACCCGTTCGGCTTCCGTCCGGTACCCCGCACCGCTCTTCCGGCGAGCCTGCAGGCGAGTGCCCAGTTGCGGGGCATGTGCCCCGACACGGCGCGGGCGTATCTGCGCGACTACGCTGCGGCGACACAAGCCGGCGAAGGCAGACCGCTCCTCTAGCCCTGTGCGACTCTAATGTCACAGAGAGTCACAGAAGCCCAGGACGGTGGCACCGGACCGTGACGACCACGTCAGGAGTACCTATAGTGACGCCGCTGGACGGCGCCGGCCCGCGCACTGCCCAGCGCGGCCAGGGGACCATCCCGCGCCGCGCCGTTCCCGTTCGCGCGTACCACCCGAGGCCCCACGGGGCACAGCGAGGAAGTCCTCGCCCGCACCACCCGACACTGCACCCCGCACCACCGCACCAGCTCCAGCCCGACCCGCACCACCCGCAGTCCGACCTGCTTCACCTCCAGCCCGACCTGCACCACCCCTAGCCGTACCCCACGGACCCGCACGGCCCGTGCATCACCCGCCTGGACCGCTTCAACGGCCCCGGTTCCTCGGAGACGACGTCGTCTGCCCGCACAGCGTCGCCGTCCTCCCGATGACCGGCCGAGGCGTCCCGGCCACATGTCGAGAGGAACCACCGATGACCCGCACGAGGCTGGCCCTCGCGCTGCCCGCCCTCCTGATTGCTGCGACCGTGGGCCTGACCGCCTGTGGCGGCTCTTCCAGCAGCAACACCGCCAAGCCGGAGTACAACGGCAAGGCGGCCTCCGGGCCCCACAACGCAGCGGACGTGACGTTCGCCAAGGACCTCTTCGTCCACGACACCCAGACCCAGCGGCTGACGAGCCTGGCGACCTCGAAGTCCGCCGACGGCTCGCAGGTTCGCCAGATCGCCTCCGACCTCCAGGTCGCGACCAGCCACAACATCGCCGACGCGGGCGCCTGGCTCTCCGGCTGGAGCGAGGCCGTGCCGTTGGGCGACACCATGGGCGTCGGCAGCGTCGCAGGTCTGGTGAGCGACTCCGAGTTCTCGGCGATGCAGTCCGCCGCGCAGGGCACCGCCTTCGACAAGCTCTGGGTCGCCGCCACGGTCAAGCACCTCCAGGGTGCCCAGACGGAGGCCAAGAACGAGCTCGCCAAGGGTGAGAACACGACCGTCAAGGCCGAGGCCCAGGCGATCGTCGACAACACCACGAAGACCCTGACCAGCCTCCAGGCCGCGGGCTGATCGACCGCACTCCACCTGATCGAGGTCACGTCACCTGATCGACCAGGTTCTTCTGAGGGCCCCGCGCCATCGGCGTGGGGCCCTCGTCGTCACGCGGGGACGGCGATCAGGGGTCGACCAGCGGGTGGGCGGGACAGCCGTTCCGGTGGACCCAGGCGGTGACCGCGGCCGCGGGGTTGCGCTGACCGCCCTTGCGCCAGCTCTCCAGATAGGGCCAGGGGTAGACCTCGCCCCGGCGCAGCCACCAGTCGTTCCCGGACCGGCACACCTTGCTCAGACCGAAGTGCACATGGCAGTGCATGCCCCGCGCGTCCCCGCTGTTGCCGACGAGCCCGATCACCTGCCCGCTCGTCACCCGGGCCCCCACCCGTACCCCCGCCGCGACCGCACGCAGGTGCGAGCCGTAGTACCGCACGCCGTCCACGCCCAGGAAGGTCACCGAGAGCCCTCCCCGCGTGGCCCCGTCGTTGGCGGAGGGACGCCACTGGTCGACGCTGCTGACCCCGGTCACCACACCGTCCACGACGGCCCGGTAGTCGTCCCCGCAGCGGGCCATGATGTCCGTGGCCGGGTAGTCGTGGTGGGCGTGGACGAAGGTCGCATGTGCCTGCGGGGTCACCGGGAAGGTGTAGTGCACCGAGGCGGGTTTCCGCGTCGCCGGTACCGGCACCGAGGTCGCGGGGACCGATCGACGGGTGCTGGCACCCGCCGTGCTCCGGGACGGCGTGGTCGACGGGACGGACGCACCGCCGAGCGCGTCCCGCGCGCTCGAGGCGGAGGTCGTGGCCGGGGCCGCCCCGCCCGTGCCGCCTCCGCAGCCGCTCAGCGCCAGTCCGAGCGCCACCACGGCGCCCAGCACCTGCACCTGCTCCCGGCCGCTCCGCTCCGGGTCGCCTCGGTCTCGACCGCCCCGCTCCCGGCGGCTGCGGCCTGCGTCACCTCGGTCTCGGCGACGAACCGCGCCACCATGGCATCCACCGCCCGCACCCCCGTTCCGGAGGTCGTGACAATCGCCAGGAGACCGATCCCCCGGCTCCGGGAAGGGCTGGTCCGGACGCACGACACCTCGCTCACGCTGCGCTGCAGTCACGGTCGTCCGCCACCGTACGACGTCCGGGCCCCGCGCTGCCACGTCCTGCACGGACCCGCGTCACCGCCGCCGAGGTCAACTCCACAACCGGCCGACGACCGCACGCAACGAGGTCAGTTCCTCGCGCAGCACCGTGGAACCACCGAGCTGCCCGACGATCCGGTTCAGCAGCGCCTGCACCCGTCCCGGACGCCCCGCGGAGGCGGACAGCTCCTCCCGCAGCTCTGCCAGGTCGCGCCGGGCCTGGGCGAGCACCCGTTCGGGGAGCGGGCCGTCCGGCGTCGGCACCCCGTCAGGGTGCGCAAGCTGGGCGAAGAGCTTGTCGATCTCCTGGTGAGCGAGCTGCACGTAGGGGCCGCCCCGCGGGGCGGAGCGGGAACCCGCCCTGGCGGCGGCTTCCGCGGCGGTCACCGCGACCGCTCGACCGGTCGCCGCGCCGGACACCCCACCTCTGCGGGGATGGATGATCGATAACTCTGCGCCGTCCTGATGCCCGCTGGCCACGACCTTCTCCTCACCGGCGCCGGTGCCGCCCGGGACGCCCCATCGCGTCACCGGTGCACACACCCGCCTCACCCACGCCCCCGTCGTCCGGATCCGCTCCTCGTTCCCGAGCCCCCACTCACCAACGGGTGGAACCCGGGCGAGATCAGGGAATGAATTACACAATGTGACCACTATGTAACTTGATGTTGCGAGTCTACGTCGCCGGCCCCCCGGAATCCACCACTTCCTGGGGGATTCCTGACCACATCCCATGAGTGCCGCAGGAACTCCCCGTGCGATGCATCAGGCATGTACACCTGCTGCATCACGCATGTCTGGCACTTTCCCGGAAGGGCTGGGTGGGGCACCCGGAACAAGAGGCAGGACCTGCCCGGAGTGCAGGAATGCATCACGGGGAGCAGTAACGAACCGGGGTGCGGTAACGAACCACCGGGCACGCTCAGGGTCGGTACCGGATCAAACCAGCACCCGATCACGCCGCCGCCGGACGGACCACCGAACCGGATCGAGCACGACACGGTTCACGCGCGACGCTCGTCCACCGCGGACAGTCGCGCCAGCATCGCGTTGTACTCCAGCAACTCGGTGTCGTCCCCCCGGAGCGCCACCCGGCGGTCCCGGCGGGCCGCGGCCCGCTCGTCGGCGCGGGCCCACTGCACGGCGATCCCGAGCGCGAGCACCAGGGTGGGGAGTTCGCCGAGCGCCCAGGCCAGGCCCCCGCCGGTTCGCTGGTCGGCCAACGGGGAGGCCCCCCACGGACGTCCCAGCCCGGTGAACCACCCGGAGGCGAGCACCCGGGTCCCGCTGATCAGGGCCACCCCGAAGAAGGCGTGGAACGCCATCGTCGCCAGCAACACGACCAGCCGCAGCGGGTGGGAGGGCCGCGGCGGGCCCGGATCCACCCCGATGAGCACCCAGGCGAACAGGTACCCCGCCACCAGGAAGTGCACCTGCATGAGCTCGTGGCCCACGTGGGTGCGCAGGGCCAGTCCGAACAGGGGCGTGAAGTAGAACGCCACCAGGCTGCCCGCGAACACGACCGCGGCCACCGGCGCCCGGCCCAACGTGCGCACCACCCGCGAGTGGAGCGCGGCGACCAGCCACTCCCGCGGCCCACGGGTACCGTCGTCCCGACGGGCCAGGGCACGCAGGGCCAGGCTCACCGGGGCACCGAGCACGAGGAGCGGCGGGACGACCATGGTCAGGGTCATGTGCGCCAGCATGTGCGCGCTGAAGAGCACCCGGCCGTAGGCCACGGGCGGCCCGCTGGTGGTGACCACGAGCACGACCAGCCCCAGGTACCAGGCAACGGTCCGGAGGAGCGGCCACCGGTGACCTCCCGACCGCAGGCGCCGGATCCCGCCCGCGTAGCACAGGGCGGCCAGACCGGCCAGGACCAGCCACAACAGATCCGGCTGCCACACCGTGAGCCACCGGGTGGACGACGGTGCCGGTGGCATCGGGTAGCCGGTCCGGGACAGGGCGAGATCAGTGGTCGGCACCGGTGCGGTCAGCGGCGGTGCGCTGCGCGCCAGTGCCACGGCCAGTCCCAGGGCCACCCCCATCACGACCAGTTCCGCGAGGGCGAGCCGCAGGAAGGCCCTGCTCGCGGGCACGGCGCGCGCGGGCACGGTGGCCTCCGGCACCGCTCGTGGGGATGGGTTCCCCGATGCGGGCCCGGTGGTCTCCGACTGGGCGGACAGCGCCGGCAGCACGCGTCTGCGGTGCCACGCCCCGGCCGTTCCGAGCAGCGCCAGCGCGACCGTCTTCGCGAGCACCAGCGCGCCGTACCCGCTCGCCAACCCCCGCCAGGAGCCGATCCGCAGGGCCGCGTTCAGCAGGCCGCTGCCCGCGACGAGCGCCCAGCCCCAGCCGGCCAGCGTGGAGTACCGCCGTACTGCCCGCACGGCCACGGCCGGTGCGGTCCGGTGCAGGCTCGGCCACAGCGCCACGAGGACGACCAGTCCACCCACCCACACCGTGGTGCCCAGCAGGTGCAGCCCCAAGGCGGTCACCGCGGTCTCGTGCCCGCGCGCGCTCGCCGCATGCCCGGCGAGGGAGGCCGGCACGAGGGCGACCAGTGCGACCGGCGTCAGCAGGGCCGCGGCCCGGGTGGTGAGGGCCCCCGCGATCATCCCGGTCAGGCAAGCGGTCAGCACCAGGGTGAAGGCTTGCCCCCGACCGAGGTCGAGGTCGCGGACGAACACCCCGAGCTGGGCACCGAAGCCCGGGGAGTCCGGTGCCGTCCCCGAGACGTCGGCGTAGCTGAGGACGAGTTGCCCGGAACCGGCCACGGTCCACAGGGCGGCCCCGGCGGTGGCCAGGAGCAGCGCGGGACGGTGCGCGAGCGCGGGACGGCGGCGGGCGGGCGAAGGCGCGCCCGGAGTCACCGGCAGCACCGTCGCCGCGAACAGCAGCCCGCCGATACACAGGACCGCGCCCAGGTCCACCAGCACCCGGACCGCCGGCAGACCCCACCGGACCAGTGGTCCGGGGTCGCCCAGGACCGGCGCCCGGACGGCTCCCGTGACGAGCACCCCGGCCAGCACGGCCAGCAGTGCCGACACGATCACGAGCGAGACCGCGGCACCCGCTGTTCCCAGGAGCCCGGCCGACGGCGTCGATCCGGTCTGCGGGACCGTTCCGGTCCGCGGACTCGTCCCGGCCGGTGCCGGAGTTCCCGGCGCACCCTGCCTTCCCGGAGATCCCGGCGTTCCCCGTGGAACGGACCCGATCACGCCGGTCCCGGACGGTGCCACGGGCCGCGACTGGCGCCTCATGCCTTCAGCGTAGGTGTGCGGTGACCAGCGGCAACTCGCGGAGACCGGGTGGAGGCCGGTCACGGGCCCTCGTCGCCGACCGGTCGACGAGGAGCGCCGGACGGCGACGGGAGCCGCCTCACCCACCGCCTCACCGCAGGCATTCCGATCGGGGCCCACCGCTCCGGGTCTCACCCGATCTGGTTGCCCGCACCCGGGCAACCTCCGCGGCTCCCCGCCGCGTCCTTGCCGATGAGGGCGACCGGCCGGAGCCGGGTGACGCCCGAGGTCCGAAGGAGACCCACGATGAACATCCGGGCACGACGATTGACCAGGGCAGCCGCGATCACCGGCACCGCTCTGCTCACCATGGGCGCGGGAGTGGTGGCCCTGTCCCCCAACGCGCTCGCCTCCGGCACCCCTCGGTGCCACACGCAGGATCTGCGACTCGGCGTCCTCGCGGACACGAAGACCCGCCGCCACGATCCCGGAATGGGCCACCGGGGCGCCACCCTGACCCTGACCAACATCAGCAAGCACACCTGCCACGTGTACGGCTACGGCGGCCTGTCCTTCGTCGACGCCAAGGGCCACGTGCTGCCGACCGTCGTCACCCGGGGGAACACCTGGATGGCCTTCGACCCGGGCAAGCACCGGGTCACCCTGGCCCACGGAGCCCGTGCCTACAGCGACATCTCGTGGTCCGTGGTGGACGCGAGGACCCCGGCCAAGCCGTTCACCAAGGTGCGGGTCATCCCGCCGGACGAGACCAAGGCGCTCACCACCGCGATGAGCGAGCTCCTGGGCGACGACGGGCATGTCGCCCAGACGGCATGGTCCCGGGTCCCCGCGACGCTCAGGGGCTGACGCTCAAGGAATCAGTCCGTCCGCCACCACGATCTGCGGTCGGCGAGCACCGGGAACCGGCGCCGCCACCGCAGGATCCGGTCCAGGGACACGGTGACGGTGAGGATCTCCTCACCGTCACCGGCCCGGGCCACGACCTCGCCGTCGGCCAGCACCACCTGGCTGCGGCCCCCCATGCGCCTGCCGGCGTGCACACCCGCCGTGTTGCACTGGATCACCAGGCACTGGTTCTCCACCGCCCGGGCCTGCCCGAGCAGGGTCCAGTGGCCGACGCGCTCGGCGGGCCAGGCAGCAGGGATCACGAAGGCCACCGCGCCACGATCGACCAGCGCACGGAACAGCTCCGGGAAGCGCAGGTCGTAGCAGGTGGCCAGGCCCAGGCACACCGTCCGCCCGTCCGGGCCGGTCCCGTCCTCCTCGCGCGGCAGGGGCACGGTCACCGTGACCGGCTCCCGCCCCGCCGCGACCAGGGCCGCCTCTCCGTCACCGAAGCCGAAGGTGTGGATCTTCCGGTACCGGGCCAGGACCGTCCCGTCCGGCCCCAGCAGTACCGAGGTGTTCCACAGCGGCGCGTCGGGCGACCCCTCGTCACCCTCGGCGCCGGAACGTCGCTCGAGAATCGACCCCGCGTGCACCAGTGCCCCGCTCGCGACCGCAGCCTCGGCCAGAGCCCGCACGGTGGGACCGTCCACCGGCTCCGCCCGCCCGGGCCAGTCCTGGTGGCTGAATGCTCCGACCGCCCACAGCTCGGGCAACACCACCAGGTCGCAACCGCGCACCCCCCGCACCAGGTCCGCGGCGCGTCGCACGCGGACCGCGACGGGTTCGTCGTCGTCATGACCGAGCTGGACCACCGCGACCCGCATCCCGGCACCCTACGCGCGCACCTGGCCCGCCCAGGAGCACCAACTCCGGGGGGCGGGACCCGGCGAGGTGCGCACGACCGGCCTCGCGTGCGCACGACCGGGACCCCACGAGCACGACCGGGGCCCTGGGTGAGGCCGAGCACCCCGCACGCCCGGGGAGGCTCCCCGACGGCGACCGCACACGCGAAGATCGCCGCCCCGGCCTGGGACGCACCCGCAGCGGTCCCCGGGATGCGGAGAGCACTCGAATAGCAGATGCTTGCATGCAGCACTCAGTTGTATGCTGCAATCACTACTTCCACCGGATCGGAGTGACCCACGGTGCAAGCCGCCGAGAGCGAGATCCTCGGACCTGAGTCGACCGCCGCGACCCAGCCGGGCGCGGAACCGGCGACGGGCTCCGACCGTGAGGTACCCCTGTCCCCCGGGACCGACGACCAGCCACCCGGGACCGACGACCAGCGCGGGCGGGAGACGCGCCGGCCCCAGATCTCCACCCTCACCGCAGAGCTGATGCGGCACGGGCGGACCCTGCACCTCATCAAGAGCCAGATGGCCACGGAGATTCCCACCGGCCTGGACTGGGGGGCGTTGAGTCTGCTCCTCCAGATCGCGGCGGGTGGTCCCTACCGGCAACAGGGACTGGCCGCCTGCACCGCACTCGACCCGTCCACGGTGAGCCGCCATGTCGCCCAACTGGTGCGCGCCGGGCTCGTGGAACGCCAACCCGACCCGTCGGACGGACGGGCGGCCCAACTCGCGGCCACCGACGAGGGCCGGGCGGTCATGACCGCCCTGTCCGCCCACCGCGACGAGCTCTTCCGCCAGGTCCTGGCCGGATGGGACGACGAGGACCTGGCCACCCTGCTCCGTCTCGTCACCCGACTCAACGACGACGTCGACGCACTCCGCGCCCGGACCGCCCCGGGTGCCGCCGTCCGGTCACCGAAGCCCCGCGGCTGAACGCCGACACACCCACCTGCCGGGCAGTCGCCCCGGCCGATCTCTGGAGAATCATGTCCACCGCAGCACGGACCACGGGGGAGACACCCCCGCCGCAGAGCGTGCGGGCCGCATCCCTGCAGCCCGCCGCCGGGCCCGGCTCGCCCGCCGCCGGTGAGGGCGGGTTCACGCACCGACAGATCACGATCATCCTCATCGGTCTGATGTCCGGGATGCTGCTCGCCGCCCTCGACCAGACCATCGTGGCGACGGCCATCCGGACCATCTCCGACAACCTGAACGGCCTGAGTCTGCAGGCCTGGGCCACCACGGCCTACCTGATCACCTCGACCATCGCGACGCCGCTGTACGGCAAGCTGTCCGACATCTACGGACGCCGGCCGTTCTTCATCGGCGCGATCACCATCTTCATCATCGGCTCCGCGATGTCTGCCGCGGTGACCTCGATGTTCCAGCTGGCGTTGGCCCGTGGCTTCCAGGGCATCGGAGCGGGCGGCCTGTTCTCCATGGCCCTGGCGATCCTGGGTGACATCGTCCCGCCCCGGCAGCGCGCCCGGTACCAGGGCTACTTCCTCGCCGTGTTCGGTACCTCGAGCGTCCTCGGGCCGGTCGTCGGCGGCTTCTTCGCCGGCCAGCCCACGTTGCTCGGCATCACCGGGTGGCGCTGGGTCTTCCTCATCAACGTCCCGATCGGGCTGGTCTCGCTCGTCATGGTCATGCGGGTGCTGCACCTGCCGCACATGCGCCGCGACCACCGCATCGACTACCCCGGAGCGCTCGCCCTGGGTGTCGGCCTGGTGCCCCTGCTGCTCGTGGCCGAACAGGGCCGGGACTGGGGCTGGGCGAGCGACAAGGCCCTGCTCTGCTACGCCCTGGGTGTGATCGGCCTGATCGCGTTCCTGATCGCCGAGTCCCGGTACGGCGACGAGGCGCTGCTCCCGCTGCGGCTCTTCCGCGGCCGCACCTTCGGGGTCGGCGCCGTGCTGAACTTCATGGTCGGGGTCGGCATGTTCGGCGGCCTGGCCGCCCTGCCCCTCTACATGCAGATCGTGCAGGGCAAGTCACCGACGGCCGCCGGACTGCTGCTGCTGCCGATGATGGTCGGGATCATGTCCGGTTCGGTCGCCTCGGGCCAGTTCATCGCCCGGACCGGTCGCTACCGCATCTTCCCGATCATGGGCCTCACCCTGATGATGATCGGTCTGCTGCTCATGGCACAGGTGGACGCCGACACCTCGCTGGTCGTGCTCGACACCTTCGCCCTGATCTTCGGCCTCGGCCTCGGTTTCAACATGCAGACCCTGGTGCTGGCGATCCAGAACGCCGTGCCCCCGCAGGACATGGGCGTCGCGACGTCCTCGGCGACGTTCTTCCGTCAGATGGGCGGCACCCTGGGCACCGCGGTGTTCCTGTCCGTCCTGTTCGGCAGGCTGCCGCAGGCCATCCGCACGGCCTTCTCGGGCAAGGCGACCGCAGCCAACTTCGCCGCGGCCGCCCACGACCCGGCCGTCGCCCAGATTCCGGCCAATCAGCGGATCCTGTCCCTCGCCGGTCAGGGCGGCGGCAAGCTGTCGTCCAACTCGCTCAACGACTCGTCGTTCCTCAGCCACGTCGATCACCGGCTGGCGCGGCCCTTCCTCGTGGGTTTCGCGGACGCGATCGACACGGTGTTCCTGCTGGGCGCGAGCGTTCTCGTGATCGCCTTCGTGGTGGTCTGGTTCCTGCCGGAACTGCCGCTGCGCACGATGGGCGGTCTGGCGGCCCAGCGGTCCTCGTCCGAGGCGACGGCCGCTCCCGGCGCCCCGACCCAACCGGATGCCGAAGGCTCCCCGGAGATCCGGGACGCCGAGCCCGTGTCCACGGCCGGGAACAGCGACTGAGAACGTCGGCCGCACCGACACGACCGACACGGACGCCGTCACCCCCGGGTGGCGGCGTCCGCCACGTCCGGCCCCCCCACGACCGGCCCCGATCTGCCGCTCAGGGCCGGCACAGGCACCCCGCACTGCGCCGGACGGGCTCGGCTCCGGCACCAGGGTGACTCTTCTCCGGGAGGCTGCCATCACCGCAAGCCACCTGGGACTCTCGGAAGGTGCCGACTCGGGCCCTCCGGACCCGCCCGGCACGGACCTGGCCCTACCGGACAGGTCCACGACCTGTAGGAGGTACCGATGCGCCGGTTCCGCGACTCCGCACTGCGGCGGGCTCTCCTGGCGGTCACGGCCCTCGCCGCCCTCGTGGCGATCGTGGAGGCCGGAACGAAGTGGTGACCCTCGGCGCCATGGTCGGCGTCACCCCCGTGTGAGCCGCCGCGCCTCGATCGCGGCTGCTCAAGCGACCTCCCCGGGACGCCGATGACATGCCCGAGGTGGCAGTTCCCGATACGGGGCGGTGACCATGCGCGGAGTCTGGGCGGGGAGCGGGTTCGCACGCCGCGGTGAGGTCGGATCCCCGGCTCCCCGGTCGACGCCGTCACTGACGGAGCCGACGCGGACAGGCGGCGCCGGCCCGTGAGAACTCCGGAACCCACGAGCCGGGGACTACGTGGGCTGATCCGCCCGACCGCCTCCCTGGCCTCACTGGCGTTGTCGGGGTACGTCACCGCGATCTTCCTGATCGGGGCGATCCTGCTCGGCAACGTCCTCTCCGCCCAGTCCTACCGCACCCGGTGGGACTCGATGGGGATGATCAGCGTCCTCGTGCTCGCCTGCCTGCACTTCCTCGGCGAGCTGTACCCGATGCTGGTCTCGCGCCGGGACGGCGAGCCCACGACGATCACCGTCTCCACCACCTTCGCGGTGGCGCTGGTCCTCATCGGTCCGCTCGGGATGGCCCTGGTCATCCAGGCGGTCGCGGTGGCCATCGACGATGTCCGCAAGGGGCGCCCGCCCGTGCGTGCGGCCTTCAACATCGGCCAGTACCTGATCACGCTCTCCGCCGCTCGCTGGGTCTTCTGCGCGACCACCGGTTATCCGCTGCTCGCCACGCACACGGTCATCGGCCCACCGGATCTGCTACCCGCCCTGCTCGCCGCACTCACCTACCAGTTCGTGAACAACGGCCTGGTGGCGCTGGCGGTCGGACTCGACAGCGGACGCAGCGTGTGGGACGTCTTCAGCGAGGACGTGCGGCTGCAGGGGCCCTCCTCCGCGATCCTGCTCGCCCTCGCCCCGGTCACCGCGGTGATCGCCAACTTCTCGCCCTTCATGCTGCCGCTGCTCGTCCTGCCGCTGCTCGGCGTCCAGCGCACCGTGTGGATCGCCACCCAGAGCCAGCACGCCGCGATGCACGACGGTCTCACCGGTCTGCCCAACCGCACCATGTTCCGGACCCTCGTGGAGCAGGCGCTCGGCAACGCCGGCCCGGACGAGGTGATCGGGGTGCTGCTCCTGGACCTCGACCACTTCAAGGAGGTCAACGACACCCTGGGCCACCGCGTGGGGGACGGCCTGCTGCGCGAGGTGGCCGACCGGCTCACCGCCTCCCTGCCCGACGACGTGCCCGTCGCTCGGCTGGGCGGCGACGAGTTCGGGATCCTGGTGCCCGGTGCCGCTCGGCTGCAGGAGGTCACCGACCTGGCCGAGCTCGTCGCGGACAAACTCAAGACGCCCGTGATCACCGACGGGGTCCGGGTGGGCGTGCAGGCCAGCATCGGCATCGCGGCCAGTCCCGAACACGCCACCGATCCCGATGTCCTGCTCCAACGCGGGGACATCGCCCTCTACCAGGCGAAGACCAGCCGCGGGGACATCCAGGTCTACCGGTCCGAGATCGACCAGCACACCGTCTTCCGACTCAGCCTCCTCGGCGACCTGCGCGCCGCGGTGGAGAACGAGGAGTTCGAGCTCGCCTACCAGCCGCAGGTCGACGCGACCGACTGCAGCGCGGTCGCGATCGAGGCCCTGATGCGTTGGCCTCACCCCAAGCACGGGCTGATCTCCCCGGACGTCTTCATCCCGATCGCGGAGAACACCGGCCTCATCCAGGCGATGACCCGCTCCACGATGCGCACGGCCCTGAGCACCATTGCCACCCTGCGCAGTGCCGGCCACGACATCTCGGTGGCCGTGAACCTCTCCGCCCGCCTGCTCTCGGACCTCGAACTTCCGTCCTGGATCGGGCACACCCTGCTGGAGTCCGACGTCCCCGCGACCCGGCTGATCATCGAGGTCACCGAGACCACGATCACCGCGGACCCGGAACGAGCCATCCAGGTGCTCCACGACCTGCGCGACCTCGGCATCCAGCTGTCCATCGACGACTTCGGGACCGGGTACTCCTCGCTGTCGTACCTGCGCCGCCTGCAGCCCGACGAGCTGAAGGTGGACAAGTCCTTCGTGCTGACCATGCTCGAGGACGAGAACAACGCCGTGATCGTGCGGTCCACGGTGGACCTCGCGCACGGACTCGGGATGTCCGTGGTGGCCGAGGGCGTGGAGAACCGGGAGACCTTCGACGCCCTGCAGAGCCTGGGCTGCGATCGCATCCAGGGGTTCTACTTCGCCCGCCCGATGGCCTTCTCCGCCCTGCGCACCTGGCTCGAGGCCGCCACCGTGGTCAAGCGCCCCTCCACCTCGGTGCCGGCCGAGCCCTCCGGTGGGACCTCGGGCAGCCCGGTCTCGGCGTGATCGTTCTACTGGCCGGGCTCCTCGCCCTGGCCACCCCCCTCCTTCTCGGCGGAGACCTGCGCCGGCTCGCCGCGGTGCGGCTACGGGCCGTGCCCTGGCTGCTGGCCGGACTCGGCGTGCAGACGCTCGTGGTGGAGGTCCCGATGCCCCGACCGCCGGCGGTCGCCGGGCACCTGGCCAGCTACGCCGTCGCGGCCTGGTTCGTGCTGGTGAACCGCCGCCTGGCAGGCCTGCCCGTGGTGGCCGCGGGGGCGGCGAGCAACGCCCTGGTCATCGCCCTCAACGGGGGCGTCATGCCGGCGAGTGCGGCTGCCCGTCACCTGGCCGGGCTGCGCGAGAGCACGGGCTTCGTGAACTCGGGGCCGGTGGCGCACCCCGCCCTCGCCTTCCTCGGCGACGTGTTCGCCGTCCCGGCCCCCGTTCCCCTGGCCAACGTGTTCAGCGTCGGGGACGTCCTGATCGTCCTCGGGGCCGGGTTGATCTCCTGCGCCGTCTGCGGAACCCGGTGGACGACGCCACGCAGTTCCCCGACGGCTCCCGGCCCCCCGGCGCTCAGCTCCAGGCCAGCACGCGATCGGGATGTTCCAGGACCGCGGCGATGTCCCCCAGGAAGCGGCCCCCGAGATCGCCGTCGATGAGCCTGTGGTCGAAGCTGATCGCGAGTTGGGTCACCCAGCGCGGACGGACCTTGCCCTTGTGCACCCAGGGCAGCTTCCGCACCTGTCCCAGACACAGGATGGCCGCCTCGTGATTGTTCAGGATCGGCGTGCCCGCATCGATGCCCAGCACCCCCACATTGGTGATGGTGATCGTGCCCCCGGTGAGTTCGGCCGGGGAGAGCAGGCCCTGACGGGCCCGGGAGGTCAGCTGGCCGAGGGCCATCGCCAGTTCCCGCAACGGCAGGGAGCCGGCGTCCTTGATGTTGGGCACGAGCAGCCCTCGGGGGGTGGCCGCGGCGATGCCGAGGTTCACCCGCCCCCAGGTGACGATCTCGCCGGCGGCCTCGTCCCACGAGGCGTTGATGCCCGGGTTGCGCCGCACCGCGAGGGTCAGGCCACGCGCCGCGACCAGCAGCGGGGTCAGCTTGAGCCCGGCGAACTCGGGTTCGCCCCGGAGCCGGTCCAGGAACTGCACCGTACGCGTGACGTCCACGCTGACCCAGGCCGAGACGTGGGGCGCGGTGAACGCGCTGGCCACGACCGTGGCGGCAGTGGCCTTGCGCACCCCACGAATGGGCACGCGCACCGTGCCGTCGCCCTCGGGCACCCCCGATCGCACCACAGGTGACACCGAGGCGGCCTGGACGTCGGCCCGGGTGATCAGGCCGCCCGCACCGCTGGGCGCGACGGCGGTCAGGTCGACACCCAACTCCTTGGCGAGCTTGCGCACCGGGGGCTTGGCGAGCCGTTCGTGTTCCCGGACCGGTCGCACCGGTGCGGGCAGGACGATCCGTGGGCGCCGCCGGGTCCGGGCCGAGCGCGGTCCGTAGCCCACCAGCACCGCGGTCGCCGCCGCGCCTCCGGCCCCGTCAGCGTTCTCGGCCCCGTTCGCACCCGCGGCCGTGTTGCTCGTCGCACTCGGGAGCACTGTGCCCGTCCCACCCGGGGCGCCTGTGCCCGTCCCACCCAGAACCTCGGGGCCCGTCGTCCCCGCGCCGGTCGCGGCGGAGAAGGAGGGCACGAGAGCGGGCGGGAGTGCCGGGACGATCCCGGGGCCGTCGACCCCGGACCCTCCCGAGCCGTCAGGACCGGGCCCGCCGAAACCCTCGACACCGGACTCGCCGGCACGAGGGCTGCCGGAGGCCACGTCCGGGACACCGGGCGCCTCCTGCACCCCGCGGGTCGGGGCGGGGGTCTCCGGCTCGGGATACCCGGACTCCTCGACGGAGCGATGCCCGAGGATCTCGATGATCGGCTCGCCGACCTCCACGACCGTGCCCTCGGACACCAGCAGCGCCGAGACGACCCCGGCGAAGGGTGACGGCAGTTCGACGAGCGACTTGGCCGTCTCGATCTCGACGATCACGTCGTTCACGCGGACCTCGTCACCCACCTGCACCCGCCAGGTGACGATCTCCGCCTCGGTCAGGCCCTCACCGGCGTCCGGCAGGCGGAAGCGTTGCACTGTCTGGGGCATTCCGGCTCCTCCCCGGTCGCACGGCGGTTGTTCGGGACTGGTCACGGGCATCGTCTAGTACGCCAGCGACCGGTCGACCGCGTCGAGCACGCGATCGAGGTCGGGCAGGTAGGCCTCCTCCAGCCGGGCCGGCGGGTACGGGGTGGCGAAGCCACCGACCCGAAGCACCGGAGCCTGGAGGTGGTAGAAGCACCGCTCGGTGATCGCGGCGGCGAGCTCAGCGCCCAGCCCGTGCCGGGTCACCCCCTCGTGCACGACCACGAGCCGACCGGTGCGCTCGACCGAGGCCGCCACCGTGTCCAGGTCCAGCGGGGACAGCGAGCGCAGATCGATCACCTCGAGGTCCGTACCCTCCGCGGCAGCCGCGGTGGCGGCGTCCAGGGCCACGCGCACCGACGGCCCGTAGGCCACGAGGGTCAGCTGCCGGCCGGCCCGCACCAACCGGGCGCCGTGCAGGGGCCCGGGGGTGGCGTCCAGGTCCACGTCCGCCTTGTCCCAGTACCGGCGCTTCGGCTCGAAGACCAGCACGGGGTCGTCGGAGGCGATGGCCTGCTGGATCATCCAGTAGCCGTCGGTCGGGTTGGCGCAGGTCACGACCCGCAGGCCGGGAGTGTGCGCGAAGTAGGCCTCGGGGCTCTCGCTGTGGTGCTCCACCGCACCGATCCCGCCGCCGTAGGGCACCCGGATGACCACGGGCATCCGCAGACGCCCCTGCGAGCGGTAGTGCAGTTTGGCCAGTTGCGAGGTGATCTGGTCGAACGCGGGGTAGATGAAGCCGTCGAACTGGATCTCGCAGACCGGCCGGTAGCCGCGCAGGGCCAGGCCGATCGCGGTGCCGATGATCCCGGACTCGGCAAGAGGGGTGTCCACGACCCGGTCCTCGCCGAAGTCCTTGGCGAGGCCTTCGGTCACCCGGAAGACACCACCGAGCGCGCCCACGTCCTCGCCCATGACGAGCACCTTGGGGTCCCGCTCGAGGGCGGCCCGGAGTCCGGCGTTGATCGCCTTCGCCAGGGACAGCTGCCGGACGCCGCCGGCCGTGCTCGAGGCCTGGTCGGCCGGCGCGGACCGCACCTGGTCCTGTGCCGAGCCGGGAACCTGCTCGGCCGCCACGGCCGACGCCTCTCCGGCCAGGGCGCTCATCGGGTCGCCGTCCCGGCACCCGCACCTGTGCTCTGCGGGGAGCCCGCACCCGTGCCCTGCGGGGAGCCCGCACCCGGGTCCTGCGAGAGGAAGGACGCCTGGTAGCCGGCGAACCACTCCCGTTCCTGGTCCAGCAGCGGGTGCTCCTCGCGGTAGACGTGGCGGAAGATGTCCGCGGGGTCGGGGTCCGGCATCGCGCGGCATCCCGCACGCATCCGGGCGGCCAGGGCGTCCGCCTCCTCGGCGAGCGCTCCCTCGGCCTCGTCGTCCAGCAGACCCTCGGCCCGCAGGAGGGACCGTACCCGCTCGATCGGGTCGTGCCGGCCCCACTCCTCGACCTCGGCGGCCGAGCGGTAACGCGTCGGGTCGTCCGAGGTCGTGTGCGCGCCCATGCGGTAGGTGTAGGCCTCGATCATGGTGGGACCCTCACCGGCCCGGGCCCGATCCAGCGCGGCCCGGGTGACCGCGTGCACCGCCAGCACGTCGTTGCCGTCCACGCGGACACCCGGTACGCCGAAGCCGCTTGCCCGCTGCCGCAGTGGAACCCGGCTCTGCCGCTGCACGGGGGCCGAGATCGCCCACTGGTTGTTCTGGCAGAAGAAGACCACGGGGGCCTGGAAGACGCTCGCGAAGACCAGGGCCTCGCTGACGTCGCCCTGGGAGGTCGCTCCGTCACCGAAGTACACGAGCACCGCGGCGTCCCGCGAGGGGTCGCCGGTGCCCACGAGGCCGTCCCGCTGCAGGCCCATCGCGTACCCGGCCGCATGCAGCGGCTGCGAGCCGATCACGATCGCGTAGAGGTGGAACCCGTGCTCGACCGGATCCCACCCGCCGTGGGTGACCCCGCGGAACATGCCGAGCAGGGTCAGCGGATCGATGCCCCGGCACCAGGCGACCGCGTGCTCACGATAGGAGGGGAAGACGTAGTCCTGCGGGGACAGCGCCCGCGCCGAACCGACCTGTGCCGCCTCCTGGCCGAGCATGCCCGCCCAGAGGCCGAGCTCGCCCTGGCGCTGCAGCGCCGTGGCTTCGGCATCGAGCCGCCGCGAGAGCACGAGGTCCCGGTATGCCGTCCGCAGTTCGTCCGGCGTGAGATCACAGGCGTACTCGGGATGCGTGACGCGGGTCCCGTCCGGCCGGAGCAGTTGCACGCACTCCGCCCCGGATCCGGGTGGGGGGACCGGGCCGGTCGGTGGGACTTCGGTCACGGAACCTCCTTGAGCGAACCGGAAGGACCGGACGATCATCCCCGATGGGACAGGACGTCACAGGCTCCGGGGTGCGGCCCAACCTATCGAGAGCAGAAGGTGACAACCAGTGGAACGGCGACGGACCGCCGTCCGGAGCAGTGCACCGTCCCCGTCCGGAGCAATCCCCTCAGGCACACCGATGCCCACGGTCAGCGGGCAGTGCGCCACCCATGGTCCGGCCCGGGGTGCCCCGCCTCGGCACCGACGCTCAGCGGGCAGACCGGATCGACCATGCCGGACGTCGCGGGCACACCCGACGTCGCCGTCCGGGAGGGTGCCTCCGCGGTGCGCACGATCACCCCGGTCGAGACCACCGAGGGCCGGAGGCACCCCGGACCCGAGGACGTCGACGTGGTGGGCACCGGGGTGATCGTGAACGTGAAGGTCGTCGTGGTCAGGAACCCTGTCGTGGTGGTCACCGGCTCCGTGGTCGTGGTGGCGGGCTCCGTCGTGGTGCTGACCGGATCCGTCATGGTCACGGTCGCCGGTTCGGTGGTCGTGGTCGCGGCCGGCTCGGTCACCGTCGTCGTGAACGGTTCCGTCGTGGTGGTCACCGGCTCCGTGGTCGTGGTGGTGACAGGTTCCGTGGTCGTCGTGGTCACCGGCTCCGTGGTCGTGGTCGTGGTCACAGGCTCCGTCACGGTCACGGTCAACGCACCGGTGGTGGTCGTGGTCGACCCCGCCTCGGCCATGGGGGACGTGGTACTCGTCGATGTGGGCGGCACCCGGGTCCCCGAGGTCTGCGTGCCCGACCGGCCGGACGCATCGTTCCCGTCACCGTCGCCGTTGCCGTCCTCGGAGTGCAGGTCGGCGTGCACGGCGTGGAAGCCCGAGGGGGTAGCGGATGTCCGCGAGTGCGGCACCGGGCGTGCCGAACGAGTGGGGGATGCCGGGTCGGCTATCACCCGGTCCGGCCGGAGGACCCCAGCCTCGGACGGGCCCGTACCCGTCGGGGAGAACCCGCCCAATGCCATGGCGCCGGCCACCGCGAGGGTGAATACGCCGCCGCCGCACAGGACGGCAGAGACCGCGACCGGCCACACCAGGGCATCGCCGCACCGATGACGGGCGGCGACCGGAGGTGGCGAACTGGTCATGGCTCCTCTCCTGGCGGGAGGTCGGTACTCGCTCTCGTTGTATCGGCAGCCGGCCGATTGGACTGAAGGGGTGACACCCGAATGGTTGCGGGCCGCTCGGGCAGGACCAATCACGAGAAGACGTACGATCGTGGGTCATCTGGGTGTGACTCTGTCAAGACGTTCAGTGACCGAATAGCTCTTTCGGGCGCATCCGTTCGAGACTCGACCCTACGCAGGGCTGTTCAACAGGTACGCAACGGCGTCGAGTTCCTGACCACGCGCGGTTCCCGCCGCCACCTGTCCAGGAAGACACGCGGGAAGATCTCCCGATGCGGGCTCCGCCATGGCAGGATGCGGCACGTGCGCAAGTACCTGGTGAAGATCGGCATCAACGCGGCGGCCATCTGGGTCGCCTCCGCCATCGTGGACGGTGTCCACGTGACCGGTCACGGCACGGCGCGGACCGTGCTCACCCTGATGGTGCTGGGCGCGCTCTTCGGCGTCGTGAACACCGTCATCAAGCCGGTGGTCAAGCTGCTGACCCTGCCGTTCTACTTCTTCTCGCTGGGGCTCATCGCCTTCGTGGTGAACGCCCTCATGCTGGAGATCGTGTCCTGGCTGTCCGGCAAATTGGGCATCTCGTTCACGATTGACCATTTCTTCTGGACGGCGGTCGCGGCGGCGTTCGTGGTCACCTTCGTCAGCATGGTGCTGAACATCGTCGTGCCCGACCAGGACTGACCGTGAGGCCGACGGTGTCGGTTCTCCTCGCGGTGAGCTGACCACCGGTCCGGCGGTGTGGTCCGGGTCCGACCGGAGTGACACCCACCCGGCTTTCCACCCACCTGCCACGGCCGGTTCCGGCCGGTCTCAGGAGGTGGGCAGCGACTCGTCCCAGGAGGAGTTCGTGCCCAGCCGTGGCCGGGCCGCGGCCGCCGGGAGTCGCTCGTCCCACCAGGCCCGCAGCTCCTTCGGCGGGAGCGGTCGCGAGAAGTAGTAGCCCTGGAGCAGCGCGCAGCCCGAGGCCACCACCTCGGCGAGGATGTCGGCGTCCTCGACCCCCTCGGCCACCACGGCCATGCCGAGGTTGTGCCCGAGCTCGATCGCCGTCCGGACGATCACTGCGTCCTGCGGCATCGTGGTCATCGCCTGGACGAACGCCCGGTCCACCTTGAGCTCGTCCACGGGCAGGTTGCGCAGGTAGGACAGGGATGAGAAGCCGGTCCCGAAGTCGTCCAGGGACAACCCGACCCCCATGCCGCGCAACCGCAGGAGCATGGGCAGGGTCTCGTCCGGGTCTGCGAGGACGACGCTCTCGGTCAGCTCGAGTCGCAGGAGCGACGGGGGGACGCCGTGTGCCTGCAGCCGGCGTTCGACCACGGCGGGCACGTCCTCCAGCTGCAGCCACCGTGGCGAGAGGTTCACCGCGATCTGGACCGCCCGGTCGTCCGCGGCCCACTCGGCGGCCTGCGCGAGCGCCATCTCCAGCACCTCGCGGGACAGCGGCAGGATCAGCCCGGTCTGTTCGGCCAGCGGCAGGAACTCCGCCGGCGGCAACAGACCCCGCGTCGGATGCTGCCAGCGCACCAGCGCCTCGACCCCCGACAGCCGGCCCTCCAGGACGTCCACCACCGGCTGGTAGTACACGACCAACTGGCCGTCACCGATGGCCTTGCGCAGATCGGCCGACATCTCCAGCCGGGAGCGGGCCTGCCCCGAGTCCCGTTCGGGGTCGAAGGTCGCGATGACCGTCCGCCCCTCCTTGGCGCGGTACATGGCGATGTCGGCCTCGCGCAGCAGCCCCGCCACGGTGACGGTGGCCGCCCGGCCGGGCTGGTGGCTCACGGCGACCCCGAGCGAGGCCTCCACATGCAGCTCCATCCCGTCCACGAGGAACGGGTCCTCCAGTTGCGCGGCGAGACGCTCGGCGACCACCAGGGCCGACGCGGCGTTCGCCCACGGCAGCAGCACCGCGAACTCGTCGCCACCGAGCCGGGCAATCGTGTCGGTGGGGCGCAGGATCGACCGCAGTCGGGGACCCACCTGGGCGAGGAGCTGGTCCCCGACCGCATGGCCGAGGCTGTCGTTCACGTCCTTGAACCGGTCCAGGTCGATCATCACGATCGCCACCGGCTCCTGGGACCCGGCGTCCCTCAGCACCTCACCGGCCAGCTCGATCAGCGCCTTGCGGTTCGGCAACCCGGTCAACAGGTCGTGGGTCGCCTGGTGCACCAGCTCCAGCTCCAGGGCCGCCTGGTCCGTGACGTCCCGACCGGTCAGCAGCAGCGAGTTCAGCCCGCCGTCGTGCAGCGCGGTGATCACCCACTCGAGCACCCGCCAGCCACCGGAGGCGGTGCGCAGACGCAGACGCGGGCGCAGTTCGTCCGCCTCCCCACGCTCCGCGGTCGCAGCCAGCTCGTCGAACCGGTCCAGGTCGTCCGCGTGGACGAAGATCATGACCGGCTGACCGAACATCTCCTCCGGGGCCATCCCCAGCGTCTCGCGGCAGGATGTCGAGGCGAAGGTGATCCTCCGCCCCTCGTCCACGAGGATCACCAGGTCCCCGGAGTTCTCGACGATGATCCGGAAGGTCCGCTCCGCCCGGAGCGCGCCGAGCAGTTCCTTGATGGCCTCCCCGACGAGATCGAGATCGTCGACGCTCCGGGACTTGCCACGGAGTTGGGATCTCCCGTTCGCCCCACCGGGTTGAGTCGCCTGCCACACCAGCTCGGTCATCGCCCGCAGATTGCGGGCGATGAGTGCGGTCCGGCGGGCGACGATACGACGGACGACGACCGATTCGACGAGTCCGATCGTCACGCCCGCCACGGGCAGTCCGATGAAGACCCCGTGCCCCGGGCCGGCACTGGGCAGGAACAGCGCCGCCGAGGCGAGGACCGCGCCGACGGCCAGCGCGAAGCCCACCAACGTGAACGTGAGCAGCAGCGCCAAGCGTCTGCCGGGGGGACCCACGTCCCATTCACCGGGGCGCGGCTCAGGCTGGCCCGGCGCCGAGTCGCGCGGCTGCATACCTGCTGCGTCGGCGTCCGCGACCACCGGCTTGAGCGATTCAGGAGGTCGCGTGCACCATCCACCGAGTGGATCAGGTACTCACCCGTTCGGTCGCGTGTACGCAGGACCGATGACGGACGGACCTGCTGCGACTACTGTGTTCCGAGCCGCCCGGGCGACGGGGAACGCCCGGACAGGCCACCCGGCAGGAGCGAGGACCATGGTGGACGACGAGTTGACCGGTGGCGGTACTCGACGGGAGCCATCGGCAGATCGCCCCCGTGACCGCTGGTCGCACCCCACGGACGACGGCAGGGCTGCCGGACCGTGGAGCGGACCCGACGCGCAGCCGGGCGATCCCCCTGGAGCGTGGCCCACCGGTGAGGGCCCCGGCGCGTGGACCGGTTCGGACCCGGAGCCGGGTCCGGCGACGCAGCCCTACGGGATGCCCACCGAGCAGTACCGGCAGGGCCAGCAGTACCCCCGGGCCGGGCAGTACCCCCCGGCCGGTCAGTACCCCGCCACCGAGCAGTACCCGCCCTCGGTCGGGGCGACCCAGGCATTCACCCCGGCCGACTGGGCTGCCGCCCAGGAGGCAAGGAGGTACGGACCGCCGGCCGAGACCCACCCGGGGCCCGATTCGCCGATGTCGGACTGGGGACAGGCTGCCCCCGGCGGCTGGACGCGCGTGCCGCAGGGAGAGTGGCAGCAGACGCCACCGCCTGCCCGGGTCGGGGTACCGGGCGCCCGGCCCGGCGACGAGTTCCACGCCCTTCCCCCGCATCGCCGCCCACCTCTCCCGCCGCCCGGCCAGGAGGAGGATCCCGAACCACGTGATCGCCGCCTGCGGTGGCCGGTCGTGGTCGCGGTCACGGCGCTGCCGCTGCTCGCGGTACTCGCCCTGGCCCAACTGCTGCCCGGCGCGAGCAGCACCCACGCCCACGACAGCGTGACGGCCACGACCGCCCCGCCCCACACCCGGGGCACGACACCGGCTGCCTCGACCACCACGACCCCGCCGACCACCACCACGACCACGATGTCCGTGCAGGCGGGGATCGACCTGCGGGAGATCGGAGCCGCGGAGGCCACCCAGCTGATCCGCGAGAGTGGTCACGACCTGGGCGGCTCCGTCATCGGCGCCTGGACCTGGACCGACGCCAACGGACTCAACCTGCTGGCGGTGGCGCGATCCTCGACCCGGAGCGGCGGCGGCCGGTTCCCCATGTTCGCCGCCCGCTCGGTGACCTTCGACATCACTCACCTGGCACGCCTCCACGAGCAGCCGACCGAGCTGCGCCGCATGCACGATCCCGTGGAGGGCCGGTGCCGTGGCGAGTACCAGTCGGGGGTGACGCCGGGGTCGGTCAGCGCCCGCGACCTCGACGGTGACGGCATCTCCGATGTCACGGTCGGCTGGACGGCGCACTGTCTCATGTCCGGCCTGCAGACCCGGGTACGCCTGGCTCTGCTCTCCGACGGCAAGAAGTTCATCGCCCGCGGCCAGTTCGTCCTGCACACGGGGGCGGCGGGTTCGCTGCAGGTGTCCCCGGACGCCGGTTCCTGGCCCCCGGCCTTCCTCGGCGCAATCCAGTCCCTGGCCGGTCAGCTCTACAACTGATTCCGCCGGAATCGGTGAGGGCCGCCCCGGAGCACGGACGGGCTCAGCCGGTGGCCACGCATTGTCGACCGCCGACCGGTCCCCCCGCCGGTACCGGCGTCGTGCGCCGCCGCGCGGCTGTTCACCGGCCACTGCGGTCCGCCTGGAGTCGGGTCGCGGTGTAGTCCTCGGCCGGACCGAGGGCGAAAGTGCCGTCGAAGAAGGCGCCTGCGCCGGCCCGCCAGGCACGCAGGGAAGAGTCCGGACTCAGGTCGACGGCAGCGGCGGTCCGCTCGTAGGCCGGCAGCTCGTGCACCGCGAACGGATCCGCAGCCGCGGCCTGGCGGGTCCGGGGATCCGCCTTGGCCCGCGTCCGTACCGTGATCCACGACGCCCGGTCGGGGTTGTCCGCGCCGTCGAGGTCCGGGACCAGGTCGTCGTCGTGTTCCAGGGAGAGCACCGAGACCTCGGCGGGCACCGGGTACTCGGCCACCGGCGAGCCCACCGTGACGAGATGAGTGATCGTGAACTCCCGTCGTGTCCCCGGATCACTGCTCAGGGCGGCAGCGATCATCCCGCCCTGGCTGTGCCCGACGAGCATGACCGGCTCGCCCCGGGGGATCCCCGCGCGTCGCATCGCCGCCAGTGCGGCCGCCCCCGCGGCGGTGCGCCGCCGGGCCATCGCGACGACATCACCGGTCACGTCGAACGGATCGTCCCGGGTGATCGGGTTCCAGTCCGCGGTGCCGGGTAGGTACACCACCCAGGCACGGCCGTGCGGCCCGCACACCCCCTGCACCCTGATCCGTACCGGCCCGTCCTCCTCGCCGGACACGTCCCGCAGCCCCTGGGCCAGGCCCGCGACCCCGTTCGGTGCCGGGACGGCCGGAGTGGCCCACAGACCGACCGACGCCCGGCCGGTCTCACGCAGCAGGGGCCCCAGCCGACCCAGGGCGGTCAACGTCGCGGCCACGTCGACCATGGACCGCGGGCGTCCCGGGCTGCCGGTCACGGCTGCCCAGCCGGCCGTCCCTCCGGGGACCGTGTCGAGAAGGCCGGACAGGAAACCTGGCAGCATCGCCAGGCCCAGCTGCACCTGGCGGGCATGGTCCGAGACCGTCGCGTAGCCCAGGCCCGTCACCGTCACCGCCGGCTCCTGCACCGCCAATCCGCCACCAGCGGTCAGCACCGCACCGCCAGCGGCCGGCCCGGTGGCGGTGGCGTCCACCGGGGCGTTCCCACCCGAGGAGGCCCCCGGGAGCATCCCCACCCGGTCGCGGGAGCGCACGAGCTCCGCGCCACCGACCAGCGCCGGGACGGCGCTCACAGCCGCCGGCCCGAGCGTCTCCCCGATCGCCTGGCCCAGACATCGGCCCGCCTGCTGGACGAGGGTGTCCACGGCCTGGTCCGAGGCCCGGTAGAGCCCCACGACCACGAGCAGGCGTCGTCCGGTCAGCTCGAGCTCCCCGGCGAGCCTGCCCGGGCCCGAGCCGCCGACGACCACCCGGCCGAGTGCGACCTCGACCGCGGCGAATCCGGCCGGGCAGAGCACACCCCCCACGGCCAGACGGGGGTCGGCGGCCACGGCCGCGGCCCGCAGCGCGACGGCGGTCAGCCGATCGGCCGCCCGGAGCAGTACCCGGGCGAAGCAGTCGAGGTCGGCCAGGTGCGCCGAGACCCCGGCCACCCCGCCGTGCACGTCCAGCGTGGTCACGACCGTCACCGGCGCCCGGGAGCGGTGCCGCGAGGGACCGGCACGGATCCGGCGACCAGACCTTCCGCCACCGCGCCGGCGAGCCGGTGACGCTGGGCGGCCGGCCCGACATCCGGACCGAGGACCCATCGCCGCAGACTCGTGACCGCCTCCTCACCGGCGCCGAGCGCCCCCTGCCCCACCTGCTCGAGCCGATGGGACATCTCCTCGACCGTGCGGGCCTGACGGCGCAAGACGTTCGCCGCCTCCTCGAGCGCCCGGGCGCGGGCCGCGATCCGAACCGCCAGCTCCGCGGTCCGGGCGCGGAACTGCGTGGCCGACTCCGAGCACCAACTCGACTCGGGCAGGGCAGTGACCGTGGTCGCCACTGCCCTGACCTCGACGGCCAGATGGTCCAGGACGGCCGCACCGTGGCGGAACCCCTCGACGTCCACGCGCTCGACTCCCCTCCTGCGCCGATTGCGCACCCCGGATGTGCCAACTGCCCACCCGCGACGTTCCGGCTGCCCACCCACGCGGTATCGGCTCTCACCGGGCCCGGCGACACGGACCGGGCACCTCTGACGCTAGGTGGCTCATCCCGACAGATCGGCCCGACGTCAGCAGCTGTGCACGAAGCCACCTACGATCTGAATCTGTGGACATCTCGCTTCCCGGGTTCGGCGCCCTGAGGCAGCCGGGGGCCGCACGCCCGGGTCCCGGACAGGGCGAGGGCCTCCCCGGCGACGCCGACGCCTACCCGGACGAGTACGCGCAGGAACGGCCCCCGTTCCGGATCTGTTTCGTCTGCTCGGGCAACATCTGCCGGTCACCCATGGCCGAGTACGTGCTGCGGCGCCTCGCCGACGAGGCCGGAGTCGGCGCGGAACTGGAGATCGACTCGGCGGGTACGGGGGACTGGCACATCGGTGAGCGCGCGGACCGGCGGACCCTGACCGCCCTCGCCGCGGTCGGCTACGACGGGGCCGCGCATCGGGCACGGCAGTTCGATTCCAAGTGGTTCACCCAGCTCGACCTCGTGATCGCGCTGGACCGTGGCCACGAGCTGACCCTGCGGTCCTGGGCCGCCGACCCCGAACAGCAGGCCTCGATCTGGCTGCTCCGCCGTTTCGACCCCGCGGCCGGGCCTTCCCCTGCCGGCAGCGAGCTCGATGTCCCCGACCCCTACTACGACGGCCCGCAGGCCTTCGCCTCGGTGTTGCGCCTCGTCGAGCGGTGCTGCGCCGGCCTTCTGCTCCACCTGCAACAGCTCGGGGTGCTCGAGCCCCGCGAACTGGTGGAGCCCGGCGACCTCGTCTGACGGGTGTTGCCGGGCCTGACCGGTGTGGCCGGGGCCAGTGGGGGCTCGCCGTCCCAGGGGCAGGGGCTCCCGGTCAACGGCTCCGGGTCACAGGACCTTGACGGCTCCGAGCACCCGGGTGAGGGACTCCTTGGCATCCCCGAAGAGCAGCGAGGTCTTCGGATCGTGGAGGAGTTCGTTCTCGATGCCCGCGAAACCCGGCCGCATCGAGCGCTTGAGGAAGATCACTCGCTGGGCCTGGGCGACCTCCAGGATCGGCATGCCGTAGATCGGCGCCCCGGGCGAGGTCTTGGCGGCCGGGTTCACCACATCGTTCGCCCCCACCACGAGCACCACGTCGGTGGTCCGGAACTCCGGGTTGATCTCGTCCATCTCCTTGAGCGCCGGGTACGGCACGTTCGCCTCGGCGAGCAGCACGTTCATGTGCCCGGGCATTCGACCGGCCACCGGGTGAATGCCGTAGAGGACCTCCACGCCACGGGCCTCGAGGACCTCGGCGAGTTCGCGCAGGGTGTGCTGGGCCTGCGCCACGGCCAGACCGTAGCCGGGCACGATCACCACCTTGCGGGCGTAGTGCAGCAGGATCGCGACGTCGTCCGGCCCGACCGAGGAGACGGGCCGGTCCGAGACCGTGGTCGAACCGGCGGTGGACCCGCCGCGGAGAGCGCCGAAGAGCACCCCGGTGACCGGGCGGCCCATGTCCTGCGCCATGAGACGGGTCAGGATGGTCCCGCTGGCCCCCACCAGGGTGCCGGCGACCAGGAGCAGGGTGTTGCGCAGGACGAAGCCGCCCGCCGCCACGGTCAGTCCGGTGAAGGCGTTGAGCAACGAGATCACGATGGGCACGTCCGCCCCGCCGACCGGCAGCACCAACAGCACGCCGGTGGCCAGGCCCGCCAGGGCCAGCAGGACGGCGGCGGCGAGGCTGGCGTGACCGATCAACCACAACGCGAGGAGCAGGTCCAGGGCGAGTGCGCCGAGCATCAGCCAGCGGGCTCCGGGGAGCACCACCGGACGGGTGGTGATCATCTCCTGCAGCTTGAGGAAGGTCACCACGGACCCCGCGAAGGAGACCGAGCCCACCAGCACGGTGAACGCGGTCGCGGCCAGAGTGCCGCCCGAGGGTGCGCCCACCACGACGAGGCCGGGCAGCGGGTGGTAGGAGAACCAGCCGGCCACGTGCCGGTCGCCCTCACCCAGCTCCAGCAGGGCCACCAGAGCCGCCGCGCCGCCGCCGACCCCGTTGAACAGGGCCACGAGCTGGGGCATCTGCGTCATGCGCACCCGTCGCGCGGCAGGAACCGCCAGTGCCGCGCCGACCAGCACGGCGAGCACGATCAGACCCGTGTGCGACAGGGAGGCGGACCCGAACACGGTGATCAACGCCAGCAGGGCTCCCGCGGCGCCGATCAGATTGCCCCGACGGGCCGTACGGGGTGAGGACAGGCCCTTGAGGGCGAGGATGAAGCACACCGCGGAGGCCAGGTACAGCACCTCGGTGGTGGTGGCCGAGAACTCGCTCACCGGTCACCCCTGCCCTGTGCCCCGTTCTCGCGGCCCGGATCCGAGGACCCACCGATCTGTGGCTTCGGTCTGGGCTTGAACATCTCGAGCATCCGGTCCGTGACCACGAACCCGCCGACCAGGTTGACCGTGGCCAGCACCACGGCCACGAGCGCGACCGCCACGGCGAAGGGGTTGTGCGCCCGTCCGGCCACGATCACCGAACCGACCAGGATGATCCCGTGGATCGCATTGGCCCCGGACATCAGCGGGGTGTGCAGGGTGGTCGAGACCTTCGAGACGACCTCGAAGCCGACGAACACCGCCAGCACGAAGATCGCGAGGAGGCCGACGTCGCTGATCGACCCGCCCCCCACCTGCACCACGACGTCCATCGACCGGGGCCCGGCGGCCGCGGCGAGCACCGCACCCGCACTCACCGTGCGGCCCCTGCCGGCGGCTCCGGCGACGCGACCCCAGCCCGCGGTTCCGGTGAGGGGACGGCGGGGGGCCCGGCCTCGAGACCGGTGAGCAGTTCGGCGGTCGGCCCGTGCCGGACGGCGCCCGCATGGGTCAGGCACGCGCCGGCCACCACCTCGTCGTCGAAGTCAGGGAGCACGTGACCGTCCTTCGTCATGAGCAGGAGCAGGTTGGCGACGTTCTTCGCGTAGAGGCGCGAGGCGTCGACCGCCAGGGCGCTCGCGGCGTCCTGCAGGCCGACCAGGGTGACCGATCCCTGCCCGTCGGCCCTCGGGACGAGCACGTCCTCACCGGGGACGCTGCCCTCGACGTTGCCCCCGGACTCCGCGGCCAGGTCGACCACGACGCTGCCGGAACGCATCGACGCCACGGTGGCCGCCGTGACCAGCAGCGGCGCAGGCCGGCCGGGCACTGCGGCCGTGGTGACGAGCACGTCGGCGGCCGCCACATGGGGGGCGAGGAGGGCCCGCTGGCGTTCGGCCCGGTCCTGCGACATCTCGCGGGCGTACCCGCCGCTGCCTTCGAGGGACTCCAGGTCCAGCTCGACGAAGGTGGCGCCCATCGAGCGCACCTCGTCCGCGCTGCTCGGACGCACGTCGTAGGCGGAGACCACGGCTCCCAGCCGGCGCGCGGTCGCGATCGCCTGAAGACCGGCCACCCCGGCGCCGAGCACCAGCACCGACGCCGGCGGCACCGTGCCGGCCGCGGTCATGAACAGGGGGAAGAACCTGGGCAGGCGGGTCGCCGCCTCGAGAACCGCGCGGTAGCCGGCGACCAGCGCCTGGGAGCTGAGCGCGTCCATCGACTGTGCCCGGGAGATGCGGGGGACCAGTTCCATGGCGAAGGCGCTGATCTCGCCGTCCCGCAGGGCACGCACCGTGTCCGGTTCGGCCGAGGGCGAGCAGAACCCGACGGTCACGGTGCCGGGTCGTAGCCGCCGCACCACCGCAGCGGGTAGGGGCCGCACATGCAACAGGACGTCGACCGAGCCGGCGTCGACCGTCTCCACCACCTGGGCCCCGGCTGCCGCGTAGGCCGCGTCCGCCACCTGCGCGTGCCGACCGGCGCCGGCCTGCACGACCACCTCCAGGCCGGCCCTGGTCAGAGCGGTGACCGTGTCGGGGAGCAGGGCCACCCGGCGCTCACCGGGCAGGGACTCAGCGGGGACGGCGACCTTCACGGCGTCAACCTATCCGCGGCCCTGATCCCCGGCACCCCGAAGAGCAACCGGAGGCGAGCAACTGTCGGTGACCGTCGCCCAACGGCGGCCTCCCGCCCTGCCTGTGGGGCAACCGACTGTTCTGCCGGGTGCGACCGCCGCCGGGTGGGGACGCCGTCCCGGGACGGCGTCCCCGCCTGCTCACCGGACCTCGGACCCGGCCGCCCGCGCCCACCTCGGCCCGGATACCTCCGGCGACCGGCGACCTCGTCGGACCTCGTGCAGCTCACTCGACCTCGTACACGGGCACGAGCATCGCGCGGGCGAGGGTGTGGAAGAACAGGTTGAAGCCGAGGGCGGCCGGGCTCGCCGAGGCGTCCAGACCCAGCGTCGGCACGTCCACGGCGTGCACCACGGTGTAGTACCGGTGGAGCCCGTGGCCGTCCGGCGGGGCGGCGCCCAGGTAGCCCTTCGTGCCGCCGTCCCCGACGAGCTGGAAGGCGCCCTCGGGCAGGCCGGAGCCCGAAGGGTCCCCTGCGCCGGCAGGCAGTTCCGTCGTCGTCACGGGGATGTCGACCACGGCCCAGTGCCAGAACCCGCTCACCGTCGGCGCGTCGGGGTCGTACATGGTCACCGCGAAGCTGCGGGTGTCCTCGGGGAAGCCGGACCAGGACAGTTGGGGCGAGATGTCCCGACCGGGACCACCCCAGGCGGCACTGACCTGGTCGAGGCTCAGGAAGCCTCCGTCGCTGATGTCCGTGCTGGTGAGGGTGAACGCCGGCACCGCCGGCAGCTCGGAGTACGGGTCTCGGGGCACGCTGACCTCCTCGTCATGACGCGGACGCACTCGCCGCGTCGGGAACATCCCCGTCGGGACACGGGCCTGTCCGTCCTGCCGCGGGAGAGCCATCCTTGGGCGGACACACGCCGAGACAGAGACGGGTGTCCGGTGCGGACACGGCTCGGGCCACGCCCGCAGTGTGACGTGCCCCGGCACCGGTCCGATCATGCCGCATCCGCGCGCGGGTTCACTCCGGTTCGTGTCTCCTGCCCCGGTATCGGGCGACCCCGGTGAGCCCGCCGGCGCCACCGTCCGGCATCGCCCGGCACCACCCCGTCCGAGGCCACTCCCTGGCACCCCCAACCACTGCCCGGCGTCGTCCAGCACCACTGCCCGGCACCGCCGTCCAGCAACGCCGTCCCAGCTCGGACATCCCGTCCGCGCCACCGAGGATTCGCCGCCCGACGTGACCCATGTCACGCTAGCCGGGTCACGCCGTTACCCGGCGGGAGCCGATTCCCGCCCCGATGGGAGGCAGACCAATGGCTACACGGGACGAGCCGGTCGCACTGGGAGTGCCCAACTGGATCGAGCTGAGCAGTACCGACCGGGCGGGGGCGTGGACCTTCTACGGGGAGCTGTTCGGCTGGCAGGTGCAGGACACCGGCGCCGAGACCGGGCACTACGGCATCGCCGTGCTGGACGGTCGCGAGGTCGCCGGGCTGGGCGAAGTCATGCCCGAGTCGGACGGGAAGAGCGCCTGGACCACGTATCTGGCGACCCCGGACGTCGAGGCGACGGCCGAGGCGGTCCGCTTGCACGGCGGCCGGATCCTCGCCGGCCCGATGGACGTGAACGAGGCGGGACGCCTGGCGATCGTCGAGGACCCCACGGGCGCGTCCTTCGGCCTGTGGCAGGCCGGCAAGACCCTCGGCATCCGCGCCGTCGACGAGGCGGGTGCACTGGTGTGGAGCGAACTGCTCACCCGGGACCCGGCTGCCGCCCGGACCTTCTACAGCGCCGTCTTCGGGCACACCTACCAGGCGTCGCAGATGGAGGGCGTCGGCGAGTACCTGATGATCCAGGCCCCGGACGGCGGGCAGCCACGCAGCGGGCTGGGCGCCCTGGACCCGTCCGCCTCCCCCGACACGCCCTCGCACTGGAACGTCTACTTCGGGGTGGCCAGCGTCGACGCGACCGCGAACCGTGCCCGGGACCTCAACGGTGCGGTGCTCGTGGGTCCCCAGGACGAGCCCTTCGGTCGCTTCGCCGTGATCTCCGATCCGCAGGGGGCGACCTTCTGCGTGGTCAGCGACATGGAGAGCCCGGACGCGCCCTGATCCCCAGCACTTGATCCCCAGGGCTAGCACTTGATCCCCGGGGTTTGATCCCGGCGGTTGCTCCCCGACGCATGGGGTGGGAAGGGCGTCGGGGACACCGCCACGGGGACGGCCGGTGAGGCGGGCCGTGGGACGATGACCCGGTGAACGCACCGGTCTCTCCCTCCACCGCGACCCCCTCCGCTCCGCAGGACGGCGGTGCGGACCCGGGCGGTCGGCGGGCGGCGCGGGCACAGGGCGCCGCTCGGCCCGTCGGTGGCCTCGGTGAGGTACCCCTGACCCCCCTCGACGGCCGCTACCGGGCCACGGTCGCCCCGCTCGCCGAGTACCTGTCGGAAGGCGCTCTCAACCGGTTCCGGGTGCTCGTCGAGGTCGAGTGGCTGCTGCACCTGAGCGC
>CAZOWW010000035.1:0-41539 GCA_964583765.1 uncultured Kineosporiaceae bacterium | reverse complement strand
GGGCGGTCGACCGACAGATCGACCGTGAACCCCTTCTCCTCGATCAGGTCCAGGACCAGTGCGGTCGTTCCGACCTTCAGGAACGTCGCGACCTCGCACTGGGTCGCGTCACCGATGATCACGTGCAGCCGGCGGAACCGCTCGGCGCTGGCGTGCGGCTCGTCCCGGGTGTTGATGATCGGGCGCTTCAGGGTGGTCTCCAGACCGACCTCCACCTCGAAGAAGTCCGCCCGTTGACTGAGCTGGAAGCCCACCCCGGTGCCGTCCTGGCCCCGGCCGACCCGCCCGGCCCCGCAGATCACCTGCCGGGAGACGAAGAACGGGGTCAGGTGACGCACGATGTCCGAGAAGGGGGTGTCCCGGCGCATCAGGTAGTTCTCGTGCGTCCCGTAGGAGACACCCTTGTTGTCGGTGTTGTTCTTGTACAGGTTCACCGGGGTCAGTCCCGGGGTGGCCGCGATCCGGCGCACCGCGGCGAGCATGACCCGCTCCCCCGCCCGGTCCCAGAGCAGCGCGTCCCGCGGGTTCGTGACCTCCGGCGAGGAGTACTCGGGGTGGGCGTGGTCCACGTAGAGCCGCGCGCCGTTGCTCAGGATCACGTTGGCCAGAGCCGGGTCCTCGGTCGCATCCGTGAGCTGGCTGGCGTCGGCATTCTCCCGGGCGAGCTCCCAGCCGCGCGCGTCCCGCAGGGGCGCCTCGTCCTCGTAGTCCCAGCGTGCCCGCCCGGCCTTGCTGCCCAGCGGGGCCGCATAGGCGTTGACCACCTGGCTGGACAGGAGCATCGCATTCGCCGTCGGCTGCCCGGGAGCCGAGACTCCGTATTCCGTCTCGACACCCATGACCCGACGCACGCTCATGACGTCACCCTAATGTGGGGTCCGGACCGTCCCACCGTGGCCCGGTTCAGACGTTGAATCCCAGGGCCCGGAGCTGTTCGCGCCCCTCGTCGGTGATCTTCTCGGGGCCCCACGGCGGCATCCAGACCCAGTTGATCCGCATGTCCGTCACCATGCCGGCCAGGGCCTGGGATGCCTGGTCCTCGATCACGTCCGTGAGCGGGCACGCCGCCGACGTCAGGGTCATGTCGATCACGGCCACGTTGTTCTGGTCCACCGTGATCCCGTAGATGAGCCCCAGGTCGACCACGTTGATCCCCAGTTCGGGATCGACGACGTCGCGCAGCGCCTCCTCCACGTCCAGCACGTCGGCCACGGCCACACCGGTCTCACTCATGGCGTCTCCTCGTCGGAGTCGGAACTCATGTGGATCTCCTCGCCACTCATCGGATCTCCCCGCCGGAGTCGGGCGCCACCAGGCAGGTCGGGGACACAGCCGCATCATGCAGAGCCGGCACGGCACGGCCGAGGGCGTCCTCGAACGCGGTCCACCCCAACATGGCGCACTTCACCCGGTTCGCGTGCCGACCCACCCCCACGAAGGCCACCGCGTCCCCGAGCACCTCCTCGTCGGGCTCGACGGCGCCCCGGGAACGGATCATCGCCCGGAACTCGGCCACCAGGTCCGCCGCCTGTTTCGTGGGCAGGCCGACCACGAGGTCGTACAGCACGGACGTCGAGGCCTGGCTGATCGAGCAACCGTCGCCCGCCCAGGAGACGTCGCGCACGACATCGCCCTCGCCGTCGCCGGCCACCACCACGCGCAGCGTCACGTCGTCCCCGCAGAGGGGGTTGTACTGGTGGCTCTCCGCCGCCCCGGTCACCTCGACCGGGGACGCCGCACGCAGGCCGGCGCCGTGCCGCTCCCGGGCATGGTCGAGGATCACCTGCTGGTAGAGCTGGTCGAGGGATCCCATGCTCAGCCCTGCCCGAAGTAGGCCCGCACCCTGCCCAGGGCGGCCACGAAGGCGTCCACCTCGTCCGGGGTGGTGTACACGTAGGCGCTGGCCCGGGTGCTCGCCGTGGCCCCGTACCGCCGGTGCACCGGCTGGGCGCAGTGGTGTCCCACCCGCACCGCGATGCCTTCGGCGTCCAGCACCTGACCCACGTCGTGGGGGTGCACCCCGTCCACGACCACGCTCACCGCGGCGGCGCGGTCCCGGGCGGTGGTCGGCCCGAGCACCCGGATCCCGGGCATGCCGTCGAGCCCGGCGAGCAGCCGCTCGGCCAGGGCGTGCTCGTGCGCGGCCACCCGGCCCAGACCCAGGGCGCTCAGGTAGTCCACCGCCGCGTGCCAGGCCACGGCCTGGCTCACCGGCGGGGTACCGGCCTCGAACCGCTGCGGGGGCTTCTGGAAGGTGGCGGTCTCCATGGTCACGCGCTCGACCATCGACCCTCCGGTGATCACCGGAGGCAGCGCCGCCAACACCTCACGGCGTCCCGCCAGCGCGCCGATGCCGGTAGGACCGAGCATCTTGTGCGCCGAGAACACCGCGAGGTCCGCCCCCAGGGCCCGCAGGTCCACGGGCTGGTGCGGCACGGACTGGCAGGCGTCCACCACGGTCAGGGCACCCACCTCCCGGGCCCGTGCGGCGAGTTCCCGCACCGGGTTCACGGTGCCCAGCACGTTCGAGACCTGGGCGAGGGCGAGCACCGCCGTGCGCTCGGTGAGCAGGTCGTCCAGATCGTCCAGGTCGAGCCGGCCGTCCTCGGTGAGCGGGATCCAGCGCAACCGGGCGCCTGTGCGGGCGCAGGCACGCTGCCAGGGCACCAGGTTGGCGTGGTGCTCCAGCTCGGTGACCAGCACCTCGTCCCCCGGCCGCAGCGCCAGCGGGCCGGCCGCGGGGTCGCTCAGCGCGAACGCGATCACGTTGAGGGCCTCGGTGGCGTTGCGGGTCCAGATCAGCTCGTCCTCGTCGACGCCGACGAAGGCACCCACCGCGGCACGTGCCGACTCGTAGGCGTCCGTGGCCTCCTCGGCCAGGGCGTGCGCCCCGCGGTGCACGGCCGAGTTCGAGCGCTCGACGAACGTGCGCTCGGCGTCGAGGACGGCGGTGGGCCGCTGCGAGGTCGCCGCCGAGTCCAGGTACACCAGCCGGTGTCCGCCCACGGTCCCGTCGGGGCCGTCGCCGTACACGCTGCGGTCGAGCACGGGGAAGTCCGCGCGGATCGCCGCCAGTTCCGCCGCGGAGAAGGGTTCGGCGGCGCGCTCCGGGGCTGCCCCGGATCCCGCGAGCACCGAGGATCCCGGCGGCACCACTGACTCCCGAGGCACCACGGGCCCCGGCGGCACGACGGACCCTGCAGATGCTACAGAAAGGGACATCTCAGGCCTCCACCGGGACGGTGGTGAAGCGGTCGTAGCCCTCGTCCTCGAGCCGGTCGGCCAGCTCGGGCCCGCCCTGCTCGACCACACGCCCGTCCACGAAGACGTGCACGAAGTCGGGCGTGATGTAGCGCAGGATCCGCGTGTAGTGCGTGATGAGCAGCACGCCGGCCTCACCGGTGGCGCGGGTCCGGTTCACACCCTCCGAGACGGTCTTGAGCGCGTCCACGTCCAGTCCGGAATCGGTCTCGTCAAGGATCGCGAACTTCGGGCGCAGCAGTTCCAGCTGCAGGATCTCGTGCCGCTTCTTCTCGCCGCCGGAGAAGCCCTCGTTCACGTTGCGCTCGGCGAAGTCCGGGTCCATGCGCAGGGCGGTCATGGCCGCGCGCACGTCCTTGACCCACTGGCGCAGGTTGGGCGCCTTGCCGTCGATCGCAGTCTTGGCGGTCCGCAGGAAGTTGGACACGGTCACCCCGGGCACCTCCACGGGGTACTGCATCGCCAGGAAGATCCCGGCCCGGGCGCGCTCGTCCACGCTCATCGCCAGGAGGTCGGCGCCGTCCAGGCGCACCGAGCCACCGGTGACCGTGTACTTCGGGTGCCCGGCGAGCGCGTAGGACAGGGTGGACTTGCCGGAGCCGTTGGGCCCCATGATCGCGTGGGTCTCCCCGCTGCGCAGGGTGAGGTCGACCCCGTTGAGGATCTGCTTGGTCCCGTGCTCGGTGTCGACGCTGACCCGCAGGTCGCGGATCTCCAGAACGGCCATGGCGGGTCAACTCTCCTTGTGCGCCGGCCCGGCGGGGACGTCGGCGATGGACTGGGTCGTGGCACCGGTCGAGGCGCCGGACGTGGCGGGAACGGAGCCGGGCTCCGGCACGGTGAGCACCCCGGGCCGCCGGGCGACCGTGGGGGGCACCGCGTGCACTGCGGCCCCGACGACGTCGACGAGCACCGAGTCCCCGTCGAAACTCACGGTGTAGACCGGGATGGGCACCAGGGCGGGCGGCGAGGTCGGACGGCCCGTGCGCAGGTCGAACTGCGACCCGTGCAGCCAGCACTCGATCCGGCACCCCTCCACCTCCCCCTGGGAGAGCGACACGTCCGCATGACTGCAGGTGTCACCCACCGCATGCACGGTGCCGGACCCGTCGCGGACGACGGCCACGGGCAGACCGTCGACGATGACCCGGACGGCACCCACCTCGGGCAGTTCGGACAGCGAGAGCACCCGCTGCGCGACCATCAGTGCACCTCCCCGCCGGCGGCGAGCCGGGCGTCGATCGTGGCGAGCAACCGGTCCTGCAGCTCGGGCAGGCCGAGTTGCTGGACGAGCTGGGCGAAGAAACCGCGCACCACCAGCCGGCGCGCCTCGTCCGCGGGCACTCCGCGGGACTGCAGGTAGAAGAGCTGCTCGTCGTCGAACCGCCCGGTGGCGCTCGCGTGGCCGGCGCCGATGATCTCCCCGGTCTCGATCTCCAGGTTCGGCACCGAGTCGGCCCGGGCGCCGTCCCCCAGGACCAGGTTGCGGTTCACCTCGTAGGTGTCCGTGCCCTGCGCGACGGCGCGGATGAGCACGTCGCCCACCCAGACCGAGTGGGCACCCTCGCCCTCGAGGGCGCCCTTGTAGACCACGTTGCTGCGGCACCGTGGCTGGGCGTGGTCCACGAACAGCCGGTGTTCCTGGTGCTGACCGCGCCCGACGAGGTACAGGCCGAGCAGTTCGACATCGCCGCCGGGGGCGGTGAAGCCCGCCGAGGGCGTGATGCGCACCAAGTCGCCGCCGAGGGTGACCACGACATGCTTGAGGTGACTGTCCTGGCCGAGCCGCGCGCGGTGGGCGCTCAGGTGCACGGCGTCCCGCGCCCAGTCCTGGACGGAGATCACCGTCAGATCGGCGCCGTCCGCCACGTCGAACTCGACGTTGTCGGCCCAGGCACCGCTGCCCTGGTGGTCGAGCACCACCACGGCCCGGCTGCCCGCCGCCGAGGTCACCAGGGTGTGCCCGTACGCGGTGCCTCCCTGCCCGGTGAGAGTCAGGTGAGCGTGCGCAGGAACTCCTTCGTCCGACGGCGCGCCCGTGACCGCGACCACCAGCGCCTCGGGGAAGGCCGACCAGGCCTGGGCCGCGACGCGGTCCCCGGGTGCCCCGGTGACGCCGAGGCGCGAGTCCTCCCGGCTCACCGTCGTCACCTCGATGCCAGAACCGGCCTCGACGTGCCACGCGGGCCGCGGGCCCTGGGCCGGTGCCCCCGTGTGCAGCTCGACCAGCCGGTCCATCGGGGTGAACCGCCAGTCCTCCTCGCGGCCGGTCGGCACCGGGAAGTCCGCGACCACGAAACTGGTGGTGCGTTCCCCCCGGGACCGTTCGGGCACGCCGGGACCGTGGGTGTGCGCGGCGGCCCCCGGCTGGGTCCGTTCCGCCTGTGTGCCGACCGTCATCAGCCGACGGCTCCTTCCATCTGCAGCTCGATCAGTCGGTTCAGTTCGAGGGCGTACTCCATGGGCAGTTCGCGCGCGATGGGCTCGATGAACCCCCGCACGACCATGGCCATGGCCTCCTCCTCGGACAGACCCCGGGACATCAGGTAGAACAGCTGGTCCTCGCTGACCCGCGAGACCGTGGCCTCGTGGCCCAACGAGACGTCGTCCTCCCGGACGTCGACGTAGGGGTAGGTGTCCGAGCGGCTGACGCTGTCCACCAACAGCGCGTCACAGCGCACGGTGGACGCCGAACCGTGGGCACCCTCGAGCACCTGGATCAGACCGCGGTAGGAGGTGCGGCCACCGCCGCGGGCCACCGACTTGGACACGATCGTCGAGGAGGTGTGGGGGGCGGCGTGCACCATCTTGGCGCCCGCGTCCTGGTGCTGGCCCTCGCCCGCGAAGGCGATGGAGAGGGTCTCCCCGGTGGCGTGCTCCCCCATCAGGTACACCGCGGGGTACTTCATCGTGACCTTCGAGCCGATGTTGCCGTCGATCCACTCCATGGTGCCGCCAGCCTGCACCGCCGCCCGCTTGGTGACCAGGTTGTACACGTTGTTCGACCAGTTCTGGATCGTCGTGTACCGCACCCGGGCGTCCTTCTTCACGACGATCTCCACGACCGCCGAGTGCAAGGAGTCCGAGGAGTAGATCGGGGCGGTGCAGCCCTCGACGTAGTGCACGTACGAGCCCTCGTCCGCGATGATCAACGTGCGCTCGAACTGGCCCATGTTCTCGGTGTTGATCCGGAAGTAGGCCTGCAACGGGATGTCCACCTGCACGCCCGGCGGCACGTAGATGAACGAGCCCCCGGACCACACGGCCGAGTTGAGCGCGGCGAACTTGTTGTCCCCGATCGGGATCACCGTGCCGAAGTACTCCCGGAAGAGGTCCTCGTGCTCGCGCAGGCCCGTGTCCGTGTCCACGAAGATCACGCCCTGGCGCTCCAGGTCCTCCCGGATCTGGTGGTAGACCACCTCGGACTCGTACTGCGCGGCCACCCCCGCGACCAGGCGCTTCTTCTCGGCCTCGGGGATGCCCAGCCGGTCGTAGGTGGTGCGGATGTCCTCGGGCAGGTCCTCCCACGAGGTGGCCTGCTTCTCCGTGGAGCGCACGAAGTACTTGATCGTGTCGAAGTGGATGCCGGTGAGGTCCGAACCCCAGGTGGGCATGGGCTTCTTCTCGAAGAGCCGCAACGACTTCAGACGCGAGCGCAACATCCACTCGGGCTCGCTCTTCCGGGCCGAGATGTCCCGCACGACCTCCTCGGACAGGCCGCGCCGTGCGGCCTCGCCCGCCTTGTCGGAGTCCGCCCAGCCGTATTCGTAGCGACCGAGCCCCTCCAGATCGGGATGCGCGATGGTGGTCATCGGGGAGTCCTCTCCTGCGACTCGGATGGTGCACTCGGTGCCAACGGGGAGATCGGGACGGAAGGGTGACTCGGGACGGCGGATGTGCCGCGGACCGTGGGAGTGCTCAGGGGCGCCGTCGTACCCGGGGGCGCTGTCGTTCTCGGGACGACCGGCACCGAACGGCGGTGGTTCGGGACGTGGGTGGTGCACACGTGCTCCCCGTGGGCCAGGGTGGCCAGCCGCTGCACGTGCACCCCGAGCAGCCGGGAGAACGCCTCGGTCTCGGCCTCGCACAGCTGGGGGAACCGGGCCGCGACGTGTTGCACGGGGCAGTGGCCCTGGCACAGCTGCGTACCCACGGACATGGACCCCACCATGAGGGGACGGGTGCTCGAGGCGTAGCCGTCCCCGGTCAACGCCGTGGCCAGGGCCTCGGCCCGGCGCCGGGAGCCGGGCCCCACGTTCTCCACCCGCTCGCGGTACCGCGCCTCCATCACGGCCGCCCGCCGTTCGGCGAACCCGCGTACCCCCTGCTCGCCGAGCTGCTCGGCCACGAACGCCAGAGCGGCCACGGCCAGGTCGTCGTACTCGCTGGTCATGTCCCCGTGCCCGCTGTCCGTGACCACGAACTGGCGGGCTGGGCGACCACGGCTGCGACGGGTGGACACCGGTGCGGTCCAGACCGCGACCAGTCCCTCCTCCAGGAGCGCGTCGAGATGGCGGCGGATCGCGGCCGGACTCACCTGCAACGCCTGGGCCAGCCCGGCCGCGCTGACCGGTCCCCGCTGCAGTACCTCGCGACGGACCCGGGCACGGGTGCGGCGGTCGGCGTCGCAGCCGGCCTCCGTCTGCGCGTCGGCCTCGGCCCGCGCGTCACCCAATTTCATGCACCCAGTGTGACGTAAATAAGGCCTCTTCCTCAACTCGAGTGCGCGCTATTTGAGCGAGGGCCCGATCACACCCCGAATGTCGGTGTCGGCGGCCCCCAGACGTGGGTGTCCGCGACCCCGGACGACGGCGACGGACCCCGACGACGGAGGTGAGCCGTCACGGGTCCGGGTTCACGTCGTCCGTGGCGAACCGGTCAGGAGCGCATACCCACAGGTGGGCTCCCACGGATCCGGGTTCACGTTGCCCACGGTGCGCCGGCCACGCGCCCTCGCCCACCAGCGGACCGCGCCGGCGCGTCGAGGGCTACGCGGCGGGAGCCGGGCTCGTCTTGGCGGGTGCCTGGGTGGGGGCTGCGGGAACCGGGCTCTCCCCCGCCGGTGCGTGAGTCGGAGACGCCGTGTTGGCGACAACGCTCGGGGACGTGCCGGTCGTCGGCATCGGCGTCGACGCTGTCGTTGTGACGCGCACCGGTGCAGCCGTGGTCGGCGCCGGGGTTGCTGCCGCCGGGCGCAGGGTCGGAACCGACGGCATCGGGAGCGGCGCGTCGGCGGGTCCGGAGATCCACCCCGATCCGAATTCGTCCAGGGACTTGACCTGGAGCAACGGGAAGGCGTTCCAGAGCGGGCTTCCCGACGTGTCCACCACTGGTTGGAGGAACAGCCAGTACTGATCCACCGATCCAAGGGAGATCCTCCCCCCGGACTCGGTCGACCCGCTCACCTGGTCGCTCACCTGATCGTCCAGTGTGACCGGTCTCCCGTCCTGGTCGAACAACTGCACCCGCGGAAGGGGTCGCCCCTGCGCGTCGTAGGCAAAGAGGTTCGTCGCCGGAACCCCGTCGATGTACACGGCGTTCTGCGGCGGCAGAACCGCCCACTGATCACCGGCGTTGGCGCTGTCCGTCGGCCACGGCCCCGAGAGCACTGCAAGGAGCGTGACCACCGCCAGAGCATTGACCGCACCGACCAGCCACCGACGCACCTCGAACACCCCGGACGGCCCGGGCGACATCGAGGACCTGGACGAGTTCGACGAGCCGAACCCCCTGGACGGTCCGGACACGGTGCGCCGTCCGAGCGCGGTGCTGGCCACCACACAACACAGGACCAGCAGCACGCCCGGAGGCCGGGCATCGACTCTGAGGTCGTGCGGGAACATGGCGTGCGCCACGGCGGCGATCATCAGGCCCCGCAGGACCCACCACGTGGGCCGCAGCGCGATCCCGCGATCGCGGACCCAGGGCCACCAGGGCGCACTCTGCACCCGGACGCGCCAGGGAGTGATCCGCTCCCGAATCTGTCGCTGGACGTGCCTGACCGGGCGGCCACCGGCACCGCGCGAGCCACGCGCCGGCAGCCCCGCGGCCGCCCTCAATTCGGCGGCGTACGCCGCGGGGTCGGCCCACCGATCTGCCGTCGGCCCTCCGCCCGTCTTCGCCGCCAACCCACCGTCGGACAGGGCGTCCGCGAGATCGGCGGCGAGTCCGTCGGTGAGTTCGTCGATCTCGGCTGCCGGGAGGTCGTCCAGCTGCCTGCGCACGGCCTCGACGAAGTTCTCGATCTCGGGACTGATGACGGGAGCACTCACCGCGGAACCTCCTTGCCGGCTTCCGGACCCTGCGGGGGGAGCAGTCCGGAAAGGGTGTCGACGAACGTCGTCCAGGCCCTGATCTGGTCCTGGAGCATGGCCCGGCCGTGCGAGTTGATGCCGTAGTACTTGCGGTGGGGTCCCTCGTCCGACGCCACCACGTAGGAGCTCAGCGCGCCCGAGGCGTAGAGCCGGCGGAGCGTCCCGTAGACGGACGCATCCCCGACCTGGTCCAGGCCACCGGCCCGCAGCCGCCTCACCACGTCATAGCCGTACCCGTCCTCCTCTGCGACGACGGCGAGCACCGCGAGGTCCAGGACCCCCTTGAGCAATTGCGTGGTGTCCACGCGACCTCCTGTCCGCTGATACACGCCAGAGAGTACTGCACATTACGCACTACTGCGGGGTCCGCGCGGCGTGAGCCAGGACTCAGAACCAGCCGACCAACGACAGAGCCGGTCGAGACAGGACCGATCGACGACAGAGCCCGCTGACGACGGGGCCGGTCGCCGGCACGCACGCCGCGCCGATCAGGCAGTGCGCTCCTAGGCTGAGCTCGTGATCGATCAGACGCGGCCGGACGACCCCGACCGGCCGCCCCCGGCAGTGAGCGTCCATGACCTGGTCAAGGCCTACGCCGGGCATCCCGTCGTCGATCGGTTGTCCTTCACCGCAGCCGCGGGAGCGGTGACCGCGGTGCTCGGGCCCAACGGTGCGGGCAAGACCACCGCGATCGAGTGCTGTGAAGGGCTGCGCCGCCCCGACACCGGACGGGTGCGCGTGCTCGGCCAGGACCCCGCGACCGCCGGACCGGCCCTGCGGGCGGCGGTGGGAGTGATGCTGCAGACCTCAGGGCTGCCCCAGGCCGCCCGTGCCGGGGAACTGCTGCACCACCTCGCCGCGCTGCACGCCGCACCGCTGGCCCCCGACGCCTTGTTGGACGAGCTCGGCCTCGCCCCGCACCGGCGGACCACGGTCCGAAGGCTCTCCGGAGGACAACGGCAACGGCTCGCCCTGGCCATCGCCGTCATCGGCCGCCCCAGGGTGCTCTTCCTCGACGAGCCCGGCGCGGGCCTCGACCCGCAGGCGCGGCTCGCGGTGTGGCAGCTCGTGCGACGGCTGCGGGCAGAGGGCGCCGGCATCGTGCTCACCACCCACCAGATGGAGGAGGCCGAACGGCTGGCCGACCACGTCGTCGTGCTCGACGACGGCCAAGTGATCGCCGAGGGCAGCCCCACCGCGCTCACCGGGGATGACACCGAGCTGGCCTTCACTCTCGACACGCGAATCGACCCCTCCGCACTGACCGCGGCCCTCCTCGGTCAGGTCACCGTCCGCCAGGACGATGCGGGCCGTTGCACCCTGCGGAGCACCCACCCGGGACCGTTCCCTGCCCGGACGGTCGCGACCGCCGTCACCTGTTGCGCCGACAGGGATCTCTACCCGACCGGTCTGGCCCTGACCAGGCGGACCCTCGAGGACGTCTTCCTCGACCTCACCGGACGGAGCCTGCGGTGAACGGGAGAACTCGGACGCGGACACCAGGGACCACGGGGACACCGGAGGCGACGGAGACGACCGTGTGCGCCGCAACAGGCACGGAGACCGTGGAAGACCGCCGCGCCGAGGTCGCGGAGGGCAGCCGGACCAGTCCCGAGCCGCTCCCGGCGGCGCCCGCCCGCCGCATCGCCGCGCAGGCCCGCTTCGACGCCCGGCTCATGCTCCGCAACGGCGAGCAGGTGCTGCTCACCCTTCTGCTCCCCGCGATCCTCCTCGTGGTCCTCGCCCGCACCCAGACCCCCTGGCTCGGCCCGGGTCACCGCATCGATGTGGCCGTGCCCGGCGTGCTCGCCCTCGCGGTCCTCTCCTCCGCGTTCACCGGTCAGGCCATCGGCACCGGCTTCGACCGGCGGTACGGCGTGCTGCGGCTCCTGGGCACCACCCCGCTCGGACGCTCCGGCCTGCTTGCAGGCCGCACTCTCGCCGTCCTCGTGGTGGTCATCCTGCAGACCTCGGTGCTCGGCACGCTCGGGCTGTTCCTCGGCTGGCGGCCGCACCTGGCAGGCGTGCTCCTCGCGGTGCCGGTGCTCCTGCTCGGGGTCGCGGCGTTCGTCGCGCTGGGGCTCCTGCTCGCCGGGACCGTCCGGGCCGAGGCCGTCCTCGCCGTGGCGAATCTCACGTGGGTGCTCCTGCTCGCCGGTGGGGGTGTCGTCCTGCCACCGGACCGGCTCGGGCCGGCGGCGGCCCTCGCCCGGGTTCTGCCCTCCGGAGCGCTGGCCGACCTTCTCCGGTCGGCGCTCGGCGCCGGGCGGGTGGACGCCTTCGCGTTGGGTGTGCTCGCCTGCTGGACCGCGCTCGCGGCGGTGGCCGTCTCGCGCTGGTTCAGGTGGGACTGACCGGTGCCTGCGCAGACCGTCCCGCCCGCCGTCGAGGCGTTCTCGATCCTCCGCGCCCTTCTGCCCCTCCGGGACCCTGGACGGCCCGAGGCTCTCGGGTCGTCCACGACCCCCTGACCATCCGGCTGCCCGCTGGGGCGGCTCACCGCGCCGGGAGCCAGTCATGACAACCTCCGCACCGATCCACCAGGACGCCGTCGCCTCTGCGCATCCCCGGGCCTGGGTCGCGACCTCACGGAGCGTCGCGGCTCGGCGGTGGGCGATCGCGAACCTCGCCGCGCAGGTGGGCATCGTCGTCACCGGCGGCCTGGTCCGGCTCACCGGATCAGGCCTCGGCTGCCCCACCTGGCCCGAATGTGTTCCCGGTTCCTATGTACCCGTCGTCCACCAGGCGCAGGGCTACCACAAGGACATCGAGTTCGGTAACCGGATGCTCACCGTCCTACTCGTCGTGATCGCGGCGGTCGTGGTGACTCGGGCCGTCCGCGGATGGCGCCTCGGCGAGGTCAGCCGGGGGTACCTGGTGCTCGCGAGCATCCCGCTGCTCGGCGTCCTGGCGCAGGCGGTGCTGGGCGGGATCACCGTGCTCACCCGGCTCGATCCGGCCACCGTGGCCGCCCACTTCCTGCTCTCGATGGCCCTGATCTCCGCATCCACGGTGCTTCTGCTGCGCTCCCGGCCCGCGCTCGCCCACCCGGAGCACCCCGTCGTCGCGAACGAACGAGACCCCGCCGAGGACGAGCGCGGCGCTGCCCACGACGGGCCGGGACCTGAGGACGGCGCGCCGTCGTCGCCTCTCTCCACCCCGCTCGTCCGACTGGCCGCAGCCGCCACGGCGGCGACCGCGGCCGCCGTGCTCGTCCTGGGCACCGTGGTCACGGGCTCCGGACCGCACTCGGGGGACGCCACCGAGCCGGCCCGTTTCGACCTCGCCCCGCGCACGATCAGCATGATCCACTCGGGGGTGGTCTGGATCTTCGCGGCCCTCGTGGTCGCCCTGGCTCTCCGCCTGCGCCCGCGACGCCCGCGGGTGGGGCCAGCAGCATCCCTCGGGACAGTCCGGGACAGCGGCACAGCCGACGTCCGCATGCCCCGGGATGTCGGAGCAGCGCGGGCCGAAGGGTCCGCGGGCGCGAGCGCTCCCCCCGCGGACGGCGGTGCCGTACCGGCGCGGACCGCCCGTCGGCGCATCCGGGAACTGCTGGGCATCACAGCGGCGCAAGGAGTGGTCGGCTACGTCCAGTACGCCACCGGGCTGCCCTCGGGGCTGGTCGCCGTTCACCTGCTTCTCGCCGCGCTGTTCACGGTGGCGGTGACGGCCGTCGTCACCAGCGTCCTGCGTCCGATCTGAACTGGCACCTCCCCTTCACCGAACGCGCGCTGCGACCATCGCGGCGGGGCGCCCCCACCCCACCCGCAGGACGCGGTCAGCGGTCCCACAGGACGAGCAGTCGCATCGGGTTGTCACGGTCCACGACGACCCGCACCTGCGTCCCCGACCCCGGCACCCGGCCCCGGAAGTAGGTCTCGTGATGTCGGTACACGGCCTCGTACGGAGGCACGGCGGGGGGCTCCACGGACAACGTGAAGGGGAAGTCCGGCTGTGACCGTGTGATGGGGTTCGTCCCGGACGGCACCCGCTCGACGCTCAGGATGCTCGCCCGACAGTGGATGCCGTGCCGGTAGAGCACCTCCGCCGGTGTCTCGGTGCGCGGCACCCGCCACAGGCCCACCGCGAGGGCCAGCATCAGGCCGGCCACCGCCGCCCACTCCGCCAACTCCGTCAGGCCCGTCCGACCGGTCACCAGCGCCAGGCCCAGCGGGAACACTCCGCTCGCGGCGACCCACGGAGCAGTGGATCGCAACTGCGCCCAGAGCGGCCTCAACTCAGGGAGATCGCCGTCCGAGGCCCCGTCACGGTCCTCGGCTGATGTGGACACGATGTGCAGGCTACCCAGGAGCGCGGATCCGATGATCACGGCTCGCCGTGCCGGTAGCGCCCTCCCCTCGCCCTGCGAGCGCCCTCCCCGCACCCGGGGGCCGGCCCCGCCCCCTGCCCTCAAGTCGCACCTCGCCCCCGCCGATTCCCTCGGGGAGTCCCGCCGCGACGCGGCCCCTCGACGTGCCGGGCACGGCACGGATCCGCCCGGACGACCCGCCCCGCGTTCCGTCGACCGGTGTCCTGCCCACGGCCCTGGTCGGAGGTCCCGTGCTGACCGCGATCCAGCTCGTCCAGTTGGTCGGCGTGCTGCTCTTCGCCGGTGTCGGCTTCGCCGAGGCACGACGGCACCTGCGGGAGTGCGGTCGTGCTCCCTGGGGTGTCCCTCCTCTGGCCTGGGGCCTGATCACCGGCAGCACTCTCGTGATCGGCGCGGTCCTGCTCACCGTGGCCCGCCGGGCACGTGCCCGGGTGTCGTCAGTCGTGCCTCCGACGACGTCCCACTGGGGTACCGCACCGGCCGTTCCTCCGGTGACGTCCCGCTGGGGTGCCACGCCGACCTCCCCGCCGGGAGCGGGTGTCGGCACCGATACGAGCCGCTTCGGGTCACCGGGTCCTGAAGACCCCATGCGTCCCGCTCACCCGGGTTCCGCGCCGACGGACGAGGGACGTCGTGGCAGCCTGCCGAGCCCACACCTCCCTTCGGAGTCCAGGACCGCACCGCCACCCGCGGCACCGCCACCGGCGGCACCGCCGTGGACCGTATCGGGCTCGCGCTGACGGCCGACTCCCGCCTGCTCCACCGGTGGTCCGATCACCCGCAAACTCCCCCGGTTGTCCGATCACGGGCCGAGTGACCGGTGACCGGTGACCGGTGACCGAGGGAACATGCCGGACCGAAGAGGGTGGGGCATCGTTGAGTCGAGTCACCAGTCCGCGGCGAGGTATCCCGAGGCCAGCGTCCTCGCCCTGGCCTCGCCATGGACCACCTTGAGATCCGGACCGGACAGGTACAGCAGCCACTGGCCACTCGCGTCCGCCGAGGGAGCGAGATACGGCCTGCCCCGTTCGCCGATCGCGACGGTCCGGAGCACGACGCCCGAGCCGGGAGCGATCTCCTCCATCAGATACCGCCAGGGGCCGGAACTGCCTCGCTCCGCGTCCTGAGGGACCTGACGAATCACGAACAGATGCCCGTCGGGCAGGTACCCGCCCTCGAGGTAGCAGGAGCCGTTGACCCCCGGCACCGACACGGGCGCAGCATCCGGGCTCGGGTCGGGGTTCGAGTTCGAGTTCAAACCCGGGTCGGGTTTCGGGCTCGGGACGTAGTAGCGATCGACCGCCGGATCCATGACCGCCAGGACCCCGCAGGTGTCGTCCTGCCAGGGTTCCAGGGACAGCGCCAACCGGACCCCGTCCGCCGACCACGAGAGATGCCGGATCACGAGGGGAGGCTCCTCCCTCAGACGCCGCGGTGCCGTCGGATACTGGTGGATCACGCCGGTCCGCAGGTCCTTGACCATCACCCGGACGTAGGCGGCCTCCGCCCGCGGATCCGAACCACCGCAGCCGATGTGCTCAAGGGCATAGGCCAGCCGGGCGCCGTCGGGACTGATCGCGGGCGCGCTGCCGAGGGCCACCCGTGAGGGCGCACCTCCGGCCACGTCGACCCGCCACACCTCGTGGGCGCAGCCGAGATCCTCCTCGAAGTACACCTGGTGATCCCTGGCGTTCAGCGCCACCGAGTCACCCACCACCCCCGTCGCGACCAGGGTGCGCAACCGCGCCCCGCTCACCGGGTCGAGGACCACGAGGGCCCCTCGTCCGTGACAGCGACCAACAGGTGCGGACGAGCACCCCCGGTCGGCAGCGGCGTCCCGGTGGGCGAGGTCGATCCCGCCGTGCGGTGGACTCGGCCGATCGCCGCAGGTGGGGCCCCGTCGGCCACCGCACCGGGCTTCACGCCTGTCCCCGTCGAATCCGTCCTGGCGATCCCCCCGCCCGGACACCCCGCCAACAGCAGCCCGAGGAGACCGCCCCCCGCGGCCAGCACCGCTCCACTCCGCATCGCTCGCATCCCGCCCGCCCCTTGCGTCCTGGTGTCCGCCACCACGTGTCGAGGTGGGGACCTGTCGGTTCCCACTCCCATACGCCCATGCGGGTGCCCACGTTGCGGGACGAGGAGGGCCGGTTCCGGTTCGTGGCTCCTCGATGCCCGAACAGGCCGGATGCGATCGGGCTCCCGGGCGGCGTGGGGCGTTCTCCGGGCGGCGCGGGTCGCTGGTCAGGTCACCGCCTGCGGAGGCTCAACCACCAGCTCACCCCAGGTGCAGGAGCGGATCCACGGCCAACTCAGACCATGTGCACCAGGGGGTCGACGGCCACGGCCAGGAAGAGCAGAGTCACGTAGGTGATCGAGCCATGGAACAGCCGCATGGCAGCCACCGAAGGGGCGCCACGGAGGATCCGGCGGTGCAGGCGGTGCGCCTCGACCAGGAACGCCGCGTTCAGCAGCAGTGCCGTTCCCGTATAGATCGCGCCCATGTTCCCCACGGGCACCAGCAGCAGCGAGCACGCCGCCATGGCCCAGGAATAGCCGAGGATCCTGCGGGACACGACGGAAGGATCGGCGACGACGGGCAGCATGGGCACCCGCGCCGCGGCGTAGTCGCCCCGGAAGCGCAGGGACAGAGGCCAGTAGTGCGGGGGCGTCCAGAGGAAGACCACGCCGAAGAGCACCAGCGGCGTCCAGGCCAGGGACCCGGTCACCGAGGACCACCCGATGAGCACCGGCATGCAGCCGGCGGCACCACCCCAGACGATGTTCTGGGGCGTCCGGCGCTTCAGCATCAACGTGTAGACGAGCACGTAGAACACGACCGCCGCCAGGGCCAGGAGCCCGCTCAGGGGGTTCACCAGGATGACCATCCCACCCACGGCGACCGCTCCCAGTGCGATGCCGAAGGCGAGCGCCTCCCCCGGGCTCACGGCGCCGGTGACCAGGGGCCGGTTGGCCGTGCGCAGCATCACGCGGTCGATGTCCCGGTCGAAGTAGCAGTTGAGCGCATTCGCGCTCCCTGCCGCCAGGGTGCCGCCCACCACGGTCAGAACCACCCGGGACAGGGACGGCAGGCCACGGGCGGCGAGCAGCATGGTCGGCACCGTCGTCACGAGCAGCAACTCGATGATCCGGGGCTTGGTCAGCGCGACGAAGGCGCGCACCCGCCCGGAGCCCCTGCGTCGGGTCGCCGAACCCGCGGTGTGGATCGGGCCCACGGCCGGGCCCTCGTGTGCTGCAGGGCTCTCGTGCTCGCCCGGCTTCTCGTGCTCGGCCAGGGTCAGGGTCTGCGCCGCCCTCTTCTCACCCGGCGCCGGTGCCACGAGCACCGGGCGCGCGGTCCGGGACGACGCCTCGTTCTCGTCACGAGAAGGGCGGCTCACCTGGGCCGCTGCGGTGAGCACCAGCGTCGAGGGCGTCCACCCGGTGAGGTCGGCCGGGCGATGGTCACGTGTGGTCACTGCGTCCTCGGGCCGGGAGATGGGGGTAGTCAAAAACTGTACGCAGATCTCCCGATCCCGCGACCGCGAGCTATCGGCGATGACGGACGCGAGGCCCGAGCCGTCCGGGGCGGCGCCCCGGTCCCCCCTCCCCTGGTCAGGGCCGCGCCTCGGCCGGATGCCCCGGGTGCCCCGGGTGCCCCGGGTGCCCCGGGTGCCCCGGACGCCCGAACAGCCCCCGCGGAAGGCGGGACTTCGCCCGGTACATCGCGGCGTCCGCGCGGCGCAGCAGGTCCTCCCCGTTCACGGAGACGTCGCCGTCCGCGGCCAGGGCCATGCCGACACTCGCGGAGATCGTGATCCGCTGCCTGTGGGTGTGGTACGTCTGCGCCAGCGAGGTCCGCAGACGCTCGCAGACCCGGGTCGGGGTGTCGTCGTCGGGGAACCCGTCGAGCAGGACGACGAACTCGTCGCCGCCGAACCGGGCCGCGGTGTCGGCCTGCCGGATCACCCCGTTGATCCGCTCCGCGGCCTGCATCAGGACCTCGTCGCCGGCGGCGTGACCGAGCGAGTCGTTGATTCCCTTGAACCCGTCCAGGTCGATGAACAGCACCGCGAACCGGTACCCGACGGTCCGCTGCGCACACCGGATCGACTGCTCCAGCCGGTCCAGGAACAGTCCACGGTTGGCCAGCCCGGTGAGCTGGTCGTACAGCGCCACCCGGCGCAGCCGCTCCTCCTGCTCGCGCAGGGAGCGCATCATCGCCTCCTGGTCCAGGGCGACCGCCAGCAGGGCACCGGACTGGTTCATCAGCTCACGGCCGGGCGGCGTCCGGTCCTGGATCCGGCCGACCGCCGCCAGGAACCCCCAGTCCCGGCAGTCGCTGCGCACCGGCACCACGAAGACGATGTCCTCGGCGGTCTCGGCGGCCGCCGCCAGGAGATCCGGCGGCGGGAACTCACTGATCCGGATGATGCCCTGACCGCGCGGCAGCTCCCGGCCACCCTGCCGGTAGGCGCCGACCAGGTGCACCTCGGGATCCTCCCCCGGGCCGGTCTCGGAGAACCACAACCCGAGGCTGGCCGCCCGGATCGGAGTGCCGCCCAGCCAGGTCAGGAGTCTCGGATCCCGCTCGTGCGAGCGCAGCAGGTCCATCCCCAACTCGTACTGGCCGTTCAGCATGTCCTGCAGATAGGTGATGTCCTCGAACTGGGCCCGCGCATGGGCGTGGGCGACCTGCAGCAGCACCTGTTGCACGTTGCGCTCCACCCGCAGCACCGCCGCCGGATCCCCCGACCGGCCGCCGTAGAGATCGTCCGCGAACGAGCGCAGCGCCTGGGTCACCTCGCCGATGGTCTGCGGCTGCGCACCGAACCGGTACAGGTCCTCCGCCAAGGACTGCGGCAGCTCCTTCGGCGACGGCAGTTCCTCCGGGGACGGCAGCTCCTCCGACTGCAGCAACACCTGCGGCGGGGTGGTCCGGTGCGCGGCGGTGTGGTCGAGCAGCTCTGCGGCCACGCCGGCGATCTGCGCCAACCGGGCCGTCTGTTCCGCCCCCAGTTCCTGCCCCGGCGGCACCACCCGGTGCAGATCGGCGGCCAACCGCTCGGCGGTGACCGGGCGGTGCGGGGCGGGCTCGGCGTCCTCGTCGGGCAGTGCGCTGAACCGGCAGCCGCAGGACTCCCGGGGGACGAACCGGGTCGGCACCAACCTGACCCGCTCGTCCTGGGCGCCCTGGTGGCCGTCCAACCGGCGGCGCAGCTGCTCGACCGCGACCTGGCCGATCAGCGCCAGCGGCTGCCGGATGCTGGAGAGGCTGGGCGTCACGTACCGGGTGGCGACGATGTCGTCGAAGCCGACCAGGGCCAGGTCCTCGGGCAGTTGGTAACCGGCCGCCTGCATCGTCCGCATGATCCCGATCGCGTTCCGGTCGGTGCCGGTGACGACCGCCGTGCACGGCAGTTCGTCGCCGGTCACGCTCCCCAGCAACAGCCGAACCGCGCACTCGCCGCCGGTCTCGTGATTGTCGTCGAGCCTGAGCAACGGTGCCGGGCCGTCCAGGTCGTGCGCGGCCAGCGCCTCCCGACAGCCCTCGTAGCGCTCCCGGATGTCGTCGACGTCGAGGTAGCCGGCGAAGGCGATCCGCCGGTGGCCGTGCTGCACCAGGTGCGCGACCGCCTCCCGGACCCCGGAGCGGTTGTCGGGCAGCACCACCGGGCAGGACACCCCGGGCAGGGTGTGGCTGACCAGAACCACCGGCCGACCGCCGTCCTCGATCGCCTGCACGTACTCGGCGCGGGCCGCTCCGGGCAGCACGACGAACCCGTCCGCATGCCCCCACGCCACCGGACGGCCCAGCCGCGGCACCCCCGACCGGTCGGCACTGTGCGACCCCGGGTCGAGGGTCTGGACGGCCACCACCCGGCCACCGCGGTCGGCCACCGCGCGGGCCACGCCGTTGATGATCGCCCCGTAGTAGTCGCCGCCGACGAAGGGCGACAACACCACCACCCTCAGTGCCACACGCGCCTCCCGCCTCAGGACCTCGGATCGCGCCTGGTCGCGAGCGCCACCACGTCGAACCATCGACGGTTCAGCACCCGCCCTCCAGTCACCTCGACAGCGATCTACGTCACGCTGTTGACGTCACGGTCAGGTGACTCGCCTGCGGCTGCCGGCCCGGGCCGAGGACGACGTCCGCGCCGCGGCGTGGCGTGGTGACGACCACGCGGCACGCCCCACCCGGGCGACGGGCGGGGCGGCAGGCCGCCGGTAGGCTCGGCGCGAGACACCGCGTCCGGCAGACCTGCCGCCCGGGCAGTGATCAGGCGGTTGTCGCCGGCACCCGACGCCGCTCCCCGGGCGGGCGGAACGGACACCGAAGAGAGGACGCGCGGATCACTGTGAACGATCCCACGACCCTGGACTGGACCGACCTCGACCGACGCGCTGTGGACACGGCACGCGCCCTGGCCATGGACGCCGTGCAGAAGGTCGGCAACGGCCACCCGGGCACGGCGATGAGCCTGGCGCCGGTCGCCTACCTGCTGTACCAGCGCCTCATGCGCCATGACCCGGCCGATCCGCAGTGGCCCGGCCGGGACCGGTTCGTCCTCTCCTGCGGGCACAGCAGCCTCACCCAGTACATCCAGCTCTACCTCTCGGGGTACGGGCTCACCCTCGACGACCTGAGGGCCCTGCGCACGTGGGGCTCTCTCACCCCGGGACACCCCGAGGTCGGCCACACCGCGGGTGTCGAGATCACGACGGGGCCGCTCGGCCAGGGCCTGGCCAGCGCGGTCGGCATGGCCATGGCGGCCCGCCGCGAGCGGGCTCTGCTCGATCCGGCCGCCCCGGCCGGGACCAGCCCGTTCGACCACACGGTCTGGGCGCTCGCCTCGGACGGCGACATCCAGGAGGGCGTCACCGCCGAGGCCTCCTCGCTCGCCGGGCACCAGCAACTCGGCAATCTCGTGGTGGTCTACGACTCGAACCAGATCTCCATCGAGGACGACACCGACGTCGCCCTGAGCGAGGACACCGCCCTGCGCTACGAGGCCTACGGCTGGCACGTCCAGACCGTCGACTGGACCGGTGGCCTGGGCGCCGCCGAGGCGTTCGCACGTGGCACCTACCACGAGGACGTCCAGACCCTGTTCGCCGCGCTCGAGGCGGCCCGGGCCACCACCGACCGCCCGTCGCTGGTCGTGCTGCGCACGGTGATCGCCTGGCCCGCGCCGGATGTCGCCAACACCGGCAAGTCGCACGGCGCGGCGCTCGGCGAGGCCGAGATCCGGGCCACCAAGCAGGTCATGGGCATGGACCCCGGGGCCGCGTTCTCGGTGGACGAGACGGTGCTCGCCCGCGCCCGCGAGGTCGTCGCGCGGGGACGCGCCGCCCACCAGGCGTGGCAGGCCGAGTTCGACCGGTGGGAGAAGGCCGAGCCCGAGCGCGCCGTCCTGCGCCGTCGGCTCGTTGCCCGTGAGCTCCCCGAGGGCTGGACGGACGCGCTGCCCACGTTCGCCGCGGGCACCCAGGTAGCCACCCGCAAGGCCTCCGGTGACGTGCTCACCTCGCTCCGAGGGGCACTGCCCGAGCTCTGGGGCGGCTCGGCGGACCTGGCCGAGAGCAACAACACCACAATGGCCGGGGAACCGTCGTTCCTGCCCGAGGTGCACCAGACCCGGGCCTGGAAGGGCGGTCCGGGGGGACGGACCCTGCACTTCGGGGTGCGCGAGCACGCCATGGGCTCGATCCTCAACGGCATCGCGCTGCACGGGGGTACGCGGCCCTACGGCGGCACCTTCATGGTGTTCAGCGACTACATGCGCCCCGCGGTGCGGCTCGCCGCGCTCATGCGGCTGCCCGTCACCTATGTGTGGACCCACGACTCGATCGGCCTCGGCGAGGACGGGCCGACGCACCAGCCGATCGAGCACCTCGCCGCTCTCCGCGCGATCCCGGGCCTGGACGTGGTCCGTCCCGCGGACGCGAACGAGACCGTCTGGGCCTGGCGCACCGTGCTCGAGCACACAGACCGGCCGGCCGGACTGTGCCTGAGCCGGCAGAACCTGCCGGTCCTCGACCGCGGGGCCGACTCGGGTCTGGCCGGGGCCGAGGGTGTCCGCCGCGGCGGGTACGTGCTCGCCGAGGCGGACGGCGGGGTCCCCTCCGTGATCCTCCTCGGCACCGGCTCCGAGGTGCACGTCGCCCTGGCCGCCCGGACGATGCTCCAGGCCGAGGGCGTGCCCACCCGCGTCGTCTCGCTCCCGTGTCGGGAGTGGTTCGACGCGCAGGACCAGGGGTACCGGGACAGCGTGCTGCCCCCGAGCGTGCGGGCCCGGGTCAGTGTGGAAGCCGGCATCGCCCAGGGGTGGCACGAGCTCGTCGGAGATGCCGGGCGCTGCATCTCGGTGGAGCATTTCGGTGCATCCGCCGATTACGCCACGCTCTACCGGGAGTTCGGCATCACCGCCGAGGCGACCGTCGCCGCGGCCAGGGACGCCGTGGCCTCGCTCTCCTGACGGCAGGCCGCCGGCGTGGCACGACCATGGTCCGACCGAGGCCAAGGAACCCGCTTCAACCGAGGCCGAGGAACCCGCTCTACCTAGGCACAGGAGGAGGTCCTCATGAGCGACACCACGGCACAGCTACGCGCCGCAGGCGTGTCCCTATGGCTGGATGACCTGTCCCGGGAGCTGCTCGCCGGCGGCACCCTGTCCGAACTGATCCGCGACCACGACGTCGTGGGGGTGACGAGCAACCCGACGATCTTCGCCTCGGCCCTGGCAGAGGGAGATCGGTACGACGGGCAACTGCACGACCTGGCCCGGGACGGCGTCTCGGTCGAGGCCGCCGTCGCCGCCGTCACCACCCACGACGTCCGCGACGCCGCGGACCTGCTCCGTCCCGTCTGGGAGGCCACCCACGGCCGGGACGGCCTCGTCTCCCTGGAGGTCGACCCCGGTCTCGCCGACGACACCCCAGGCACCCTTGCCGCCGCCCAGCGTCTGTGGGCCACCGTCGACCGCCCCAATCTCATGATCAAGATCCCGGCCACCCCGCAGGGTCTGCCCGCGGTGGCCCAGGCCCTGGCGGCCGGGATCAGCGTGAACGTGACCCTGATCTTCGCCCTGGACCGCTACCGCGAGGTCATCGAGGCATTCCTGGTCGGCCTGGAGGGCGCCCGCGCCGCGGGCCGGGACCTGTCCACCCTCTCCTCGGTCGCCTCCTTCTTCGTCTCCCGCGTGGACACCGAGGTGGACCGGAGGCTGGACGCCCTCGGCACCCCGGCAGCGCAGGCGCTGCGCGGAAAGGCGGCTCTCGCGAACGCCCGCCTGGCGTACCAGATCTTCGAACAGTCCCGCGAGGGGTCCCGCTGGGCCGTCCTCGCTGCGGCCGGGGCCCGACCGCAGCGTCCCCTCTGGGCGTCCACCGGGGTGAAGGACCCCGCCTACCCGGACACGCTCTACGTGAGCGGACTCGTGGCTCCCGACACGGTGAACACCGTGCCGCTGGGTACCCTCCGGGCCTTCATCGACCACGGCGAGATCCGTGGTGCCACCGTCCGGGACGGCTACCTTCAGTCGGCCCGGGTACTGACCGACCTCGCGGAGGTCGGTGTCGATCTCACCGAGGTGACCAGCACCCTCGAAGAGGAGGGTGTGCGCAAGTTCCGGCGAAGCTGGGCCGAACTCACCAGTGCGGTGGCGGACCAGCTGCACCTCGCGTCATCAACCCGTATTGCCGAGGAGGCACAGCAGTGACAGCTCCGGAGTGGCTCGTGGCGTGGGCCGGCGACCAGACCGCGGCGGCCCTCGAGGTGACGGCCTCGGGCGCAGCGGCCGACGCCGTGGCCCGGCACGTTCCGCACCTGGTCGAGGACAAGACCATCTCGCGGATCGCCGCCCGCGACGCGACCGTGTGGGGCCCGGCGGCCGAGGCCGAGTCCTCGGTCCGCCTCGCCTGGGTCGATCTGGCCGAGACCTCCCGGCCCCTGGTCGAGCCCGTCCTCGCGCTGCGCGCCGAGCTCGCCGCCGAGGGCGTGGACCGGGTCGTGCTGTGCGGCATGGGCGGCTCCTCGCTCGCCCCCGAGGTCATCACCCGCACCGCGGGCGTGCCGCTCGTCGTCCTCGACGGCACCGACCCCGGCCAGGTCGCCGCCGCGCTCGTCGACCTGCAGCGCACCGTCGTCGTGGTCTCCAGCAAGTCCGGCTCCACCGTGGAGACCGACTCGCAGCGCCGCACCTTCGAGGCCGCCTTCACCGCCGCGGGTATCGACGCCGCCCGCCGGATCGTCGTGGTCACCGACCCGGGCTCGCCCCTCGAGCAGGCATCCCTGGCCGCCGGCTACCGCGCGGTCTTCCGCGCCGACCCGCACGTGGGCGGCCGGTTCTCCGCGCTGAGCGCCTTCGGCGTCGTGCCCTCGGGCCTGGCCGGGGCGGACATCGCGACTCTGCTCGACGAGGCCGACACCGTGGCCGACCTGATCTGCGAGGACGCCGACGGCAACCCGGCGCTCGTCCTGGGCGCCGCCCTCGGCGGCACGGTGCCGCTGCGCGACAAGGTCGTCTTCGTCGACGAGGGCTCCGGGATCGTCGGCTTCGCCGACTGGGCCGAGCAGCTGATCGCCGAGTCCACCGGCAAGGACGGCACCGGGCTCCTGCCGGTCGTCGTCTCCTCCCCCCAGGCACCCGAGGTCACCCACCCCGCGTCCGACACCCTGCTCGTGCGCCTGGTCACGGCCCGCGACGAGGTGGAGGCCCTCGACGACGCCGCAGCCGGCAGCGTCGCGGACGCCGGGGACGGCGTGACCGTGGCCGGCCCCCTGGGGGCCCAGCTGCTGCTGTGGGAGTACGCCACCGCGATCGCGGGCAAGCTCCTGAGCATCAACCCCTTCGACCAGCCCGACGTGGAGAGTGCCAAGAAGGCGGCCCGCGGCCTGCTCGACGCCCAGCCCGCCCCCGCCGCGGCCGACCTGGTCGACGGGGCCGTGGAACTGCGCGGCACCCCTGGTCTGCTCGACGGGGTCACCGGGCTCGACGACGCGATCAGCACGCTGCTCGCCCGCCTCCCCGAGACGGGCTACCTCGCGGTGATGGCCTACCTGGACCGTGAGGCCGAGGCAGGTCTCGCCGACGTCCGCGACGCCCTCGCGGCGCGTGCCGGACGTCCGGTGACCTTCGGCTGGGGCCCGCGCTTCCTGCACTCGACCGGCCAGTTCCACAAGGGCGGTCCCGCCGTCGGTGTCTTCCTGCAGATCACCGCCCAGGCCACCGAGGACCTGATCGTCCCGGAGCGGCCGTTCACCTTCGGCCAGCTCATCGCCGCCCAGGCGGCCGGGGACGCCCAGGTGCTCGCCGATCACGACCGCCCGGTGCTCCGCCTGCACCTCGCCGACCGCGCGGCCGGCCTCCCGCAGGTGATCCGAGCGCTCACCGGGGCCGCGTGAGCCCGGCCACCGTCGCCAGGGGCAGCAACCCCCTGCGGGACGAGCGAGACCGGCGGCTGCAGCGCATCGCCGGGCCCTGCGGGCTGGTCATCTTCGGGGTGACCGGCGACCTGGCCCGGCGCAAGCTCATGCCCGCCGTGTACGACCTCACCCAGAGGGGGCTGCTGCCACCGGGTTTCGCCCTCGTCGGCTTCGCCCGGCGTGACTGGGCGGACCAGGACTTCGCCGCCGTGGTCCACGACGCGGTGCGCGAACATGCGCGCACCCCGTTCCGGGAGTCGGTCTGGCGTCAGCTCGCCGAGGGCTGCCGCTTCGTGTCCGGGGAGTTCGGCGACGAGAAGGCGTTCGACGAGCTGGCGCGCACGGTCGCCGACCTGGACGAGGTTCGCGGCACGGGTGGCAACCACGCCTTCTACCTGTCGATCCCCCCGCGTTCCTTCACCCAGGTGATCACCCAGCTCTCCCGGTCCGGTCTGGCCGAGCAGAACGGTGACCGCTGGCGCCGGGTCGTCATCGAGAAGCCCTTCGGCCACGACCGCAGGTCCGCGCAGGAGCTGGACGACATCGTCTCGGGGGTCTTCCCCCCGGACTCGGTGTTCCGGATCGACCACTACCTGGGCAAGGAGACGGTCCAGAACCTGCTCGCGGTGCGCTTCGCCAACCAGCTCTTCGAACCGGTGTGGAACGCCCACTACGTCGACCACGTCCAGATCACCATGGCCGAGGACATCGGCATCGGTGGCCGTGCCGGCTACTACGACGGTATCGGAGCAGCGCGGGACGTGATCCAGAACCACCTGCTCCAGCTCCTCGCGCTCACCGCGATGGAGGAGCCGGTCTCCTTCGACGCCCAGGACCTGCGCGCGGAGAAGCAGAAGGTGCTCTCGGCGGTGCGGGTGCCCCAGGACATCGGCCAGCACACCGCGCGCGGCCAGTACGCCGCCGGCTGGCAGGGGGGCCAGCAGGTCATCGGCTACCTGCAGGAGAAGGGCATCCCCGCCTCCTCCGGCACCGAGACCTACGCCGCCGTCACCCTGGAGATCGACACCCGCCGGTGGGCCGGGGTCCCCTTCTACCTGCGCGCGGGCAAGCGGCTCGGCCGGCGGGTCACCGAGATCGCCGTGGTCTTCAAGCAGGCCCCGCACCTGCCGTTCGAGCGCACCGCGACCGTCGAGCTCGGCAAGAACGCGCTCGTCATCCGGGTACAGCCGGACGAGGGCGTCACGATGCGGTTCGGTGCGAAGGTGCCGGGCACCGCGATGGAGGTCCGGGACGTCACGATGGACTTCAGCTACGGGCACTCCTTCACCGAGTCCTCCCCCGAGGCCTACGAGCGGCTCCTCCTCGACGTCCTGCTCGGCGAGCCCCCGCTGTTCCCCCGCCACGAGGAGGTCGACCAGTCCTGGCGCATCCTCGACCCGGTGATCGAGCACTGGGCCGCCCACGGACAACCCGAGTCGTATCCGGCCGGCACGTGGGGACCGGAGTCGGCGGACGCGATGATGGCCCGGGACGGCCGAGCCTGGAGGCGTCCATGATCGTCGATCTGCCCGAGACGACCACCGAGACGGTCAACCGCCGGCTCGTGGAGCTGCGGGACTCCGGGGGTGCGGTGGCCCTCGGGCGCGTGCTGACCCTGGTCATCTCCACCGAGGACTCCGGTGCCGAGGCCGCCATCCGGGCCGCCAACGACGCCAGCCACGAGCACCCGTGCCGGGTGATCGCGGTCGTCGGCGGCAACCGGCGGGGCTCCTCCCGCCTCGACGCGCAGATCCGGGTCGGCGGGGACGCCGGCGCCAGCGAGGTCATCGTGCTCCGGCTCTACGGGCCGCTGTCCGAGCACGGCGACAGCGTCGTCGTGCCACTGCTGCTCCCGGACGCGCCGGTGGTCGCATGGTGGCCCGGGAACTGCCCGGACCGGCCGGCCGAGGACCGGATCGGGCGCATGGCCCAGCGCCGGGTCACCGATGCCGCGGCCTGCCGCAATCCGCGCCGGGCGCTCGAGCTACGGGCCGAGGGCCACACCCCCGCCGATACCGACCTGGCCTGGTCCCGGGTCACCCTGTGGCGGGCGCTCCTCGCCGCGGCCCTGGACCTGCCGCCCTTCGAGGAGGTCCGCTCGGCGGAGGTCACCGGTGCTTCGGACAGCCCCAGCGCCGACCTGCTCGCGGGCTGGCTCGCGGTGGCGCTGGAGTGTCCCGTGAAGCGTGTCCGCACCGCCCCGGGCACAGGCCTGCGCGAGGTCCTGCTCGATCGGGCGGGCGGTCCCGTCGTCCTCTCCCGGCCCAACGGACCCGTGGCCACCCTCACCCAGCCCGGGCAACCCGTGCGTCGGGTCGCGCTGCCCCCCCGGGCGGACAGCGAGTGCCTCTCCGAGGAGCTGCGCCGCCTGGATCCCGACCCGGTCTTCTCGGCCGTCCTCACCCGGGGGCTCCCGATGGTCACGAGCGGACAGGCGCGCCGGGACCCCGCCCGCAACGGTACCCGGGCGTGACCGACACCGGTCCGGCCACGTTCGGGGTACCCGACCCGGCGCCCCCGAGACTCTCCGCGCCACCGCTCCCCGGAGCACATCCCGCCGCACCCCGGTTCGCGGTGCACGGTGACGAGCAGTTGCTCGCCGCGAGCGTGGCCGGGATGTTCCTCGACCGGCTCGCCCGCGTCCAGCAGGCGCGCCCCGTGGTACACGTCGTGCTGACCGGCGGCGGCCTGGGCACGGCGGTCCTGGCCGCGATCGCGGAGAACCCCGGGACGGCGGTCGTCGACTGGTCCCGGGTGCACATCTGGTGGGGTGACGAGCGCTTCCTGCCACAGGGCCACCCCGACCGGAACGCGACTCAGGCGTACGCGGCACTTCTCGACGGGCTGCCCCTGTCCCCCGCCTGCGTCCACCCGATGCCTGCCTCGGACGGGGTGGACGGCCCGGACGTCGCCGCCGCCGCCCGCCGGTACGCGCAGGAACTCGCCGCCCACGCCGAGGCCCCGTCGCAGCCGCACACGCCGCGCTTCGATCTGCTGCTCCTGGGGGTGGGGCCCGACGGGCACGTCGCCTCACTGTTCCCGGGTCGCCCGGACCTGACCGTCACCGCGCCGGATGCGGCGACCGTGCCGGTGCAGGACTCCCCCAAGCCTCCCCCGGTGCGGATCTCCCTGACGCTGCCCGCGATCACCCGCGCCCGTGCGGTGTGGCTGCTCGCCGCCGGAGCGGGCAAGGCGGAAGCCGTCCACCGTGCCCTCGCCGGGGCCGATCCGATCGACGTGCCGGCCGCCGGCGCCCACGGGGACGAGACGATCTGGTTCCTGGACCGCCACGCGGCCGGGGACCACGTCCCGCCCGGGCCCTGACCAACCCGGGCCAACCCGGGCGCTGGCCACCTGAGGTCCGCCCCAGGACGTGCCCGGGGCCCGGACCGGGACTCAGCGAATGATGTTGCGTGCCCTCAGCGCCTCGAGCGCCTCGGACAGGATGGCCTCGCCGTCGGCGTCGCTGCGCCGCTCCTTCACGTAGGCCAGGTGCGTCTTGTAGGGCTCGTTGCGCGGCGGCGACGGCGGGCAGTCCTTGTCCTGCCCGGCGGGGAACCCGCACCGAGGGCAGTCCCAGAACTCCGGCGGCTGCACGCTCACGTCCTCCGAGAAGCTCGGCCGCGTCTCGTGCCCGTTGGCGCACCAGTAGGAGATACGCAGTCGCGGAGCCGCGTCACCACGCTCGGCCTCGCCCATCGGGCCCGCACCCACACGGCTACCCCGGATCGCATTGCCACTGGCCACCGCTGGTCCTCCAGAATCCCACGTTTGCGTTGCCCACAGGTCCCTCGCGCGGGAGGCCCACCGGCCCTTGCCCCGGGCACCCGCATCCCGGCGCACGCACCGGGAGGTTACCTCGCTCAGCCGTTGATCCGCTCCAGAACGCCCAGAAGGATGATCACCGAGGACCAGGTCATCGCGACCGCCACGGTGAAACGGTTGAGGTTGCGCTCCGCCACACCCGAGGAGCCCAGGCTCGAGGTCACGCCGCCGCCGAACATGTCCGACAGACCGCCCCCGCGTCCCTTGTGCAGCAGGATCAGGAGCGTCAGGAAGCCACTGGTGATCACGAGCAGGACTTGCAGGATGATGGTGACGACGTTCACGGCGGGTCCTCAGGTCTCTCGGAGGCGCAGATGGGACGGACATCGCGGACGCGATCCGGTCCGTCCGCCCCCAGCGTAAGCGATGTCGGTGGCCCCTCACGTCGGGGGTCACTCCCTCGGCGTGTGGCCGTGGCGTGACCCCCGACGGAGGGTCGTTCTGACGTGCGGTGACGCGTGCCGTGGATCAGACGTTCGCGGCCTCGCGGTAGCGCACGATACCCGCGAACTCGGCCGCGTCCAGAGCGGCGCCGCCCACGAGCGCGCCGTCCACGTCCTGCTCGGCCAGGATGCTCGCGGCGTTGCTGGCCTTGACCGACCCGCCGTACAGGATCCGGATGCCGTCGGCCAGCGCCTGGCCGTACAACTCGGCCAGGCGGCCTCGGATCGCGCCGATGACCTCCTGCGCGTCGGCCGGGGTGGCCACCTCGCCGGTGCCGATCGCCCAGACCGGCTCGTAGGCGATCACGATGCTCGCGGCCTGCTCCGCCGGGATGTCCGCCAGCCCACCGCTGATCTGCGCGAGAGTGTGCGGCACGTGGTTGCCGGCCTTGCGGATGTCCAGGCCCTCGCCCACGCACATGATCGGCGTGATGCCGTGCCGGTACGCGGCCTTCACCTTGGCGTTGACGATCGCGTCCGACTCGTTGTGGTACTGGCGACGCTCGCTGTGGCCGATGGTCACGTAGCTCACGCCCAGCTTGGCGAGGAAGGCCCCGGAGATCTCCCCGGTGTAGGCGCCCGCGTCCTGGGCGGACAGGTCCTGCGCGCCGTACTTGATCGGCAGTTTGTCGCCGTCGATCAGGGTCTGCACCGAGCGGATGTCGGTGAACGGAGGCAGCACCGCCACCTCGACCAGCGCGTAGTCGTGCTTGGCGTCCTCGAGGGTCCAGGACAGCTTCTGCACCAGGTGCGTGGCCTGCTGGTGGTCGAGGTTCATCTTCCAGTTGCCCGCGATGAGCGGGATCCGGGCCGTGCTCTTCGACACGTCAGGTGCCCTTCTCAGTCCTCGAGGACCGCGATGCCGGGGAGGGTCTTGCCCTCCAGGAACTCCAGTGAGGCTCCCCCACCGGTCGAGATGTGGCCGAACGCCGACTCGGCGAAGCCGAGCTGGCGCACGGCGGCGGCGGAATCCCCGCCACCGACCACGGTCAGCCCCTTCACCTCGGTCAACGCCTGCGCGACCGCGCGGGTCCCGTGCGCGAAAGCCTCCATCTCGAAGACCCCGACCGGGCCGTTCCAGAACACCGTACGGGCGTCGGCGAGCTTGCTCGCGAAGAGCTCGCGGCTCTTCGGGCCGATGTCCAGGCCCTCCCGGTCCGCGGGGATGTCCGCGACGTCCACCGCGTCGTGCGGGGAGTCGGGGGCGAAGCTGTCGGCGGCCACGACATCGACGGGGAGCACGAACTCCTTGCCGAGCTTCCGGGCCTGCCCGAGGTAGGCGCGCACGGCGTCGATCTGGTCGGCCTCGAGCAGGCTCTTGCCGACCTCGTAGCCCTGGGCGGCGAGGAAGGTGTAGGCCATGCCGCCGCCCACGATGATGCGGTCGGCCTTGTCGAGCAGGTTGTCGATGACGCCGAGCTTGTCGGAGACCTTCGAGCCACCGAGGACGACCACGTAGGGCCGCTCGGGGTCGACGGTCAACCGGCGCAGCACCTGCACCTCGGCGAGGACCAGGCCGCCGGCCGCGTGCGGGAGCCGCAGGGCGACGTCGTACACGCTCGCCTGCTTGCGGTGCACGACCCCGAACCCGTCGGAGACGTACAGGTCGCCCAGCGCGGCCAGGGCGTCCGCGAACGCGCCGCGCACGGCGTCGTCCTTGCTGGTCTCGGCGGCGTTGAAGCGCAGGTTCTCCAGCACCGCGACGTCGCCGTCGCCCAGCGCGGCCACGGTGGCCTGCGCGGACTCGCCCACCGTGTCGGTGGCGAAGGCGACCTTCCGGCCCAGGAGCTCGCCCAGCCGGTCCACCACGGGACGCAGCGAGAGCGCCGGGTCCACGGTGCCCTTGGGGCGGCCCAGGTGGGCCATGACGACCACGCGCGCACCGGCGTCGGCCAGGCGGCGCACGGTCGGCAGCGAGGCGCGGATGCGGCCGTCGTCGGTGATGACGGGGGTCTCGCCGCTGCGGTCCAGCGGCACGTTCAGGTCACTGCGGACGAGGACGCGCTTGCCGCGCACGTCCCCGAGGTCGTCGATGGTCTTCATTCAGGCTCCAACCGGAGTACGGGTGCCGAGAGGCGGCCGACGGCCGACCGGGTGGCCGCGTCCGACGCGCTGGGCGTCATCCGCGGCCACCCGGTCGCCGAGCGGGATTGCGTCAGAGCGAGGCGCCGACGATCGTCGACAGGTCGACGAGACGGTTCGAGTAGCCCCACTCGTTGTCGTACCAGCCCACGATCTTGAGCTGGTCGCCCTGGGCCGTCGTGAGCCCGGCGTCGAAGGTGCAGGACGCCGGCGAGGTGACGATGTCCGAGGACACGATCGGGTCCTCGGTGTACTCCAGCACGCCCTTGAGGCTCGTCTCCGCCGCCCGCTTGAACGCCGCGTTGACCTCCTCCTTGGTGACCTCACGGCCGAGCTGGACGGTCAGGTCGGTGGCCGACCCGGTCGGCACCGGCACGCGCATGGCGTAGCCGTCGAGCTTGCCCTTGAGCTCGGGGATGACCAGCGAGATGGCGCGCGCGGCACCGGTCGTGGTCGGGATCATGTTCGTCGCGGCGGCGCGGGCGCGACGCAGGTCCTTGTGCGGGAAGTCCAGGATGACCTGGTCGTTCGTGTAGGCGTGGATCGTGGTCATCAGACCCTTGACGATGCCGTACTCCTCCAGCAGCACCTTCGCCATCGGGGCGAGGCAGTTCGTCGTGCAGGAGGCGTTCGAGATCACGGTGTGCTTGGCCGGGTCGTAATCGCCGTCGTTGATGCCGATGACGATCGTGATGTCCTCGTTCTTCGCCGGAGCGGAGATGATGACCTTCTTGGCGCCGGCGCTCGCGTGGGCCTTGGCCTTGAGTGCGTCGGTGAAGTGGCCCGTGGACTCGATGACCACATCGGCACCCAGCTCGCCCCAGGGCAGCGCGCCCGGGTCACGCTCGGCGGTCGTCTTGATGACCTTGCCGCCCACCGTGATGGAGTCGTCGGTGTACGTCACGTCCAGGCCGAGGCGGCCCAGGATCGAGTCGTACTTGAGCAGGTGCGCGAGGGTCTTGTTGTCCGTGAGGTCGTTCACGCCGACGACCTCGATGTCGGCGCCGGACGCAAGCACGGCCCGGAAGTAGTTGCGGCCGATGCGGCCGAAGCCGTTGATGCCAACCCGAACGGTCACGGGAAATTCCTCCCTGACGCGCCGGGACGTCGCCCGACGCCGAATACGGATGCGGACACGTACGCCGTCGTACGGCACTGACCACCCTATGGTGTGCCAGCGCCTCTCACCCAACCGGGTCCCTCGTGTCGCACGGCGGGTCGATGGTCCCAGATGCGATCAAGGACACATGTGAGCGCCGTCCCATATCCGCCGTGGTGAGGGCCGGTTTCCCGTCTCTCCCGGACTCCCCGCGGATCGGTTCCCGACCGGGACGCCGAAGCCCCACGAGCACCCCACGAGCACGCCGGGAGAGCAGCACGAGGGGCACCCGGGACGGCCCCGGCCCGGAGCCGTGCACAGGCCGGCCGGGACCCCAGGAGCACGCAGGGTGATTCCCCGGAGCGGCCAGGCCCCCGACTCCGTGTTCCGGAACCTGGCTCCACGTCCCGGAGCCTGGCTCAGCTCTCGAGCATCTCCGCGGTGAGACTCGCCTCGGTCCCGGGCAGGCCGAGCTCCACGGCCCGCTTGTCCGCCATCGCGAGCAGACGACGGATCCGCCCCGCGACGGCGTCCTTGGTCATCGGCGGGTCCGCCAACTGCCCGAGCTCCTCGAGGCTGGCCTGCTTGTGCTCCAGGCGCAGCTGTCCGGCGGCCCGGAGGTGGTCGGGGATCTCCTCACCGAGGATCTCCAGGGCACGCTCCACGCGCGCCCCCGCGGCCACCGCGGCCCGCGCCGAACGCCGCAGGTTCGCGTCGTCGAAGTTCGCCAACCGGTTCGCGGTCGCCCGCACCTCCCGGCGCATGCGGCGTTCCTCCCAGGCCAGGACGGCGTCGTGGGCACCGAGCCGGGTGAGCATCTCGCCGATGGTGTCCCCGTCCCGGATCACCACCCGGTCGATACCCCGCACCTCACGGGCCTTGGCCTGCACCCCGATCCGCCGGGCCGCGCCCACGAGGGCGAGAGCCGCCTCGGGCCCGGGGCAGGTGATCTCCAGCGCGGAGGACCGTCCGGGTTCGGTGAGCGAGCCGTGGGCCAGGAAGGCGCCCCGCCAGGCCGACTCGGCGTCGCAGGCCGCACCCGAGACCACCTGCGGGGGCAGCCCCCGCACCGGGCGGCCCCGATTGTCGATCAGACCCGTCTGGCGGGCGAGGGAGTCGCCGTCCCGCACGATGCGCACCACGTACCGGCTGCCCCGGCGCAGCCCGCCGGGGGCGACCACGACCAGGTCGCTCACGTGCCCGTAGACCTCGGCGATGTCCCGGCGGAGGCGACGGGCCGCGTACGCGGTGTCCAGCTCGGCCTCCACGACGATCCGGCCGCCCACGATGTGCAGGCCTCCCGCGAACCGCAGAGTGGCCGACACCTCCGCCTTGCGACAGCAGGGCTTGGTCACCTGTAACCGGCTCAGTTCGTCCTTGACCAGGGCAGTCAACGCCATGGGGCCCATCCTGCCATCGCGCCCCTTGCCACGTCGGGTCCGGCACGCACACCGACCCGGACCACACCGACACTCATCGTGACCGGATCGTGCGGGAGCCGGCACCCGGGCCACGGTCACCCGCAGCTGGGGATCCACCGGACCGAGAACCGACGCACCGACACCACGCACTCGTTCAGACGTCACCGATCACTCCATCGAACAGGTCGCGGTAGGCCGCCGCCAACCGCAACGGATCATGCCGGGCGGTGCCGTCCCCCAGCCCCACCTGGCGCATCACCAGCTGCGCCCCGAGGTTGCGGGCCACACCGGCCAGCCGGTCGGCGTCCTCCACGGACGAAGGATCGGCCAGGACGGCATCGATCCGCAGATCGGGCGCATGGCCCGCGAGCACTTCCAGATGCGTGTCCGCCGAGAATCCCCGGGTCTCCCCGATCTGGGGACCCAGGTTCAACGTGACGCACCGTCGAGCGGTGGTCGTGTGCAACGCCACCGACAGTTCGGGCACCAGCAGGTGCGGGAGCACGCTCGTGAACCACGACCCCGGGCCCAGGACCACCCAGTCCGCCGCGTGCACGGCGGCGACCGCCTCGGGGCAGGCGGGGGGGTTCTCCGGGACCAGTCGCACACCGGTCACGCGCCCGGGGGTGGTGGCCACGGCGACCTGTCCGCGCACGGTGCGCACCAGCTCCGCATCGGCCGGGTCCACCCCGACCACGGAGGCCTCGATGTCCAGGGGCACCGCCGCCATCGGCAGGACCCGGCCTCGTGCGCCGAGCAGGCGCCCCACCCAGTCCAGGCCGGCCACGGGATCGCGCAGCAGGTCCCACAAGGTGACGATGAGCAGGTTACCCAACGCGTGATTGTGCAAGGTCCCCGCACTGGCGAACCGGTGCTGCAGCACGTCCCGCCACAGGCGCCCCCACTCGCCGTCGTCACACAAGGCGGACAACGCCATCCGGAGATCACCGGGCGGCAGCACGCCCAGCTCACGGCGCAGGCGTCCCGAGGAACCCCCGTCGTCGGCGACGGTGACCACCGCGGTGAGCCGATCGGTCAGGTGTCGCAACGCGGAAAGGGAGGCGGCCAGTCCGTGTCCCCCGCCGAGAGCGACCACGGCCGGGCCGCCGGAGGGGCTCACGGTCATTCCCGCCCCAGGTCGCGGTGCGCCACGGTCACCTTCACCTGCGGCGCGGCGAGACGGGCGGCGAGGTGCTCGGCGATCGCCACCGAGCGGTGTTTGCCCCCGGTGCAGCCCACGGCGAGGGTCACGAAGCGCTTGTTCTCCCGGACATATCCGGCCAGAGCGGGTTCAAGTGCCGCCAGGTAGCGGTCCAGGAACTCGGTGGCGCCTTGCTGCGCCAGCACGAAGTCACGCACGGGACCATCCTGCCCGGTTCGCGGGCGCAACTCGGGCACCCAGTGCGGGTTCGGCAGGAATCGCACATCGACGACGTTGTCCGCGTCCAGCGGCAATCCGTACTTGAAGCCGAAGGACATCACGGTCAGGCGCAGATCCGGGGTCGTCGGGTCACCGAAGAGACCGGCGACCACCGACGCGAGCTGGTGCACGTTGAAGCGGGAGGAGTCCAGCACCGTGTCGGCCAGGCCCCGGAGCTCCTCGAGCAGGGCCCTCTCCAGGCGGATCCCCTCCAGGATCGCGCCGTCCCCCTGCAGGGGATGCGGGCGCCGGGTCGACTCGAACCGGCGCACCAGCACCTCGTCCGAGGCGTCCAGGAAGATGACCCGCGCCGGCATGCCCCGGGAGCGCAGTTCCCGCAGCGCACTCTGTAGTTCGGCGAAGAAGGCCCGGGTGCGGATGTGCACCACGACCGCCGTGCGCCGGAGCGTCGGCCGGGCCTCCTCGGTGAGCCGGACCAACGAGTCGATGAGTTGCGGCGGCAGGTTGTCGACCACGTACCAGCCGACGTCCTCGAGAATGTTCGCCGCCGTGGACCGACCGGCGCCCGAGGTGCCGGTGATCACGAGCAGTTCCGGGGGCGCTCCGGCCGCGGCCGTGTCCGGCCCGGTCTCGTCTGCTGGCATGATCGCTCCCGGTGTTCTGCGTACCCAGGGACGTGCCTGACGGGTAGGTCAGGCTCGCTCACTCTCAGTCGATGATTTCACCTGTGCTCGTGTCCACCGACGGTGGTGGTACGTCCGTCGCCAGGGTGGTCCTGATCGCCGTCGCCAGCGCCGGTCCGACCCCCGGCACCTGGAGGAGCTCGTCGGCCGAGGCGGCGCGCACCGCGCGCAACGACCCGAAGTGCTTGAGCACCGCGGCCTTGCGGGCCGGGCCGAGTCCCGGGACGGTGTCCAGCGGGCTGCGGGTCATGGCTGCGCTGCGGCGCTGCCGGTGGTGCGTGATGGCGAAGCGGTGCGCCTCGTCCCGCAACCGCTGGAGCAGATAGAGCCCCTCGCTGGTGCGGGAGAGCACGAGTGGCTGGTCCTCCCCCGGCAGCCACACCTCCTCCAGCCGTTTGGCCAGGCCGCAGAGCGCGACGTCGTTCACCCCGAGATCGGCCAGTGCCTCCGCGGCGGCCGCCACCTGCGGGGCACCACCGTCCACGACCACCAGATTCGGCGGGTACGCGAAACGCCGTGGGCGGCCGGTGACCGGGTCGATCGGCCCGTCCTCACCGGGCACGTCGTCCTCGTCGAGCTCCTCCGACAACCCGGAGTCCTTGAGCAGCGCAGAGTCCTTCGCCGCCGCAGCACCCCCCGCCCCGGCAGAGCCCTCCGCCGTCGCGGAGCCGTCCGTGGCCCCTTCCGTACGTGCGGAGTCCACCGCGGCGAGGATGGTGGGATCGCGGTCCTGCAGGTAGCGGCGGAACCGACGAGTGAGCACCTCGCGCAGGCAGGCGAGATCGTCCGGGCCGCGTCCCTCGATCCCCGAGGCCGCGGTGCCACGCACCACGAACCGGCGGTACTCGCTCTTGCGGGCCAGACCGTCCTCGAAGACCACCATCGAGGCCACGACGTGCGTCCCCTGCAGGTTCGACACGTCGTAGCACTCGATCCGCAGGGGGGCGTCGTCCAGAGCCAGCACGTCCTGGAGCTCCTGCAACGCCTGCGAGCGGCTGGTGAGGTCACCGGCGCGGCGGACCTTGTGCAGGGCGAGGGTCTGCGCGGCGTTGCGCTCCACGGTCTCCAGGAGGCCACGCTTGTCCCCGCGGCGGGGTACGCGGACCTGTACCCGCGACCCGCGCAGGCCGCTCAGCCACTGCTCGACGCCCTCGAGATCAGTCGGTTCCGTGGGCACCAGCACCTCGCGGGGCAGTCCCGCCGCTCCCGCCTCGCCGTAGACCTGCTGCAGGAGCCGTTCGACCAGGTCCGCGGGGGTGAGATCCTCGACCTTCTCCACGACCCAGCCCCGCTGCCCCCGGATCCGCCCACCCCGCACGTGGAAGACCTGGACCGCGGCCTCCAGTTCGTCCTCGGAGAGGGCGAAGACATCGGCGTCCGTGTCGTCCGGCAGCACCACCGCGCTCTTCTCGAGCGCCTTCGTGAGCGCCGCGAGGTCGTCCCGCAGCCGGGCCGCACGCTCGAACTCCAGCGCCGCGGCGGCCTCCCGCATGTCCCGCTCCACCCGGCGGACGTACCGCTGGGTCTGACCGGCCAGGAAGTCGCAGAAGTCCTCGGCGAGCCGCCGGTGCTCCGCGGCGTCCACCCGGCCCACGCAGGGAGCGGCGCACTTGTCGATGTACCCGAGCAGGCAGGGACGCCCGATCTGACCCGCCCGGCGGAAGACCCCCCCGCTGCAGGTCCGCACGGGGAACACCCGCAGCAGGAGGTCCACGGTCTCGCGGATCGCCCAGGCGTGCCCGTAGGGCCCGAAGTAGCGGGTGCCCTTGCGCTTGGCCCCGCGCAGCACCTGCACCCGCGGGAACTCCTCCCCCATGGTCACCGCCAGGTACGGGTACGACTTGTCGTCCCGGTACTTGACGTTGAACCGCGGGTCGAACTCCTTGATCCAGCTGTACTCCAGCTGCAGGGCCTCGACCTCGGTGCCGACCACGGTCCACTCCACCGAGGCCGCCGTGGTGACCATGTTCTGGGTGCGCGGGTGCAGGGAGGCGAGGTCGGCGAAGTAGGAGCTCAGGCGGGAGCGCAGGCTCTTCGCCTTACCGACGTAGATGACCCGGCCGTGGGCGTCACGGAACCGGTACACGCCCGGGGTGTCCGGGATGTCCCCGGTCCGAGGCCGGTAGGTCGACGGATCGGCCATGGTCGTGAGTCTAGGCACCCACCGTCACGGTCTCGCCGGGTAGCTCCCGGGCGACGGGCACGGACACCGGCAGGCTCTCCGCCCCCGCCGACGAGCCGACCGCGGTCGGCGTGCGATCGGCGCGCGGCGCCAGCTCCGCCCGACCCCCGGGCCGCAGCACCTGCGCCAGGAACCGGCCGGTGTGGCTGTCGGCGATCCCGGCGACCTGCTCGGGCGTGCCCTCGGCGATGACCCGGCCCCCGCCGCTGCCGCCCTCGGGACCGAGGTCGACCACCCAGTCCGCGCTCTTGATCACATCGAGGTTGTGCTCGATCACGATCACCGTGTTGCCCTTGTCCACCAACCCCTGCAGGACGAGGAGCAGCTTGCGGATGTCCTCGAAGTGCAACCCGGTGGTCGGCTCGTCGAGCACGTACACGGTGCGGCCGGTGGACCGGCGCTGCAGCTCGCTGGCCAGCTTGACCCGCTGCGCCTCCCCGCCGGACAGGGTGGGCGCCGGCTGGCCCAGCCGCACGTAGCCGAGGCCGACGTCCGTGAGCGTGCGCATGTGCCGGGCGATGGCGGGCACCGCGGCGAAGAAGTCGCAGGCCTCCTCGATCGGCATGTCCAGCACGTCCGCGATGGTGCGGCCCTTGAAGTGCACCTCGAGCGTCTCGCGGTTGTACCGGGCCCCGTGACAGACCTCGCAGGGCACGTACACGTCCGGCAGGAAGTTCATCTCGATCTTGATGGTGCCGTCGCCGGAGCAGGCCTCGCACCGACCGCCCTTGACGTTGAACGAGAACCGGCCGGGCAGGTACCCGCGGATCTTGGCCTCGGTGGTCTCGGCGAAGAGCCGGCGGACGTGGTCGAAGACGCCGGTGTAGGTGGCCGGGTTGGACCGCGGGGTGCGCCCGATCGGCCCCTGGTCGACGTGCACGACCTTGTCGAGGTGCTCCAGCCCGCGGACCGTGCGGTGCCGGCCGGGCACCTGGCGGGCACCGTTCAGCTTGTTCGCCAGCACCGTGTAGAGGATGTCGTTCACCAGGGTCGACTTGCCCGAACCGCTCACCCCGGTCACGGCGACCAGGCAACCGAGCGGGAAGGAGACGTCGACGTCGCACAGATTGTGCTCGCGGGCGCCCACCACGGTCACCGCACGCCGCCGGTCGACCGCACGCCGCTCCGTGGGCAGCGCGATCTCCTTGCGCCCGGACAGATAGGCCCCGGTCAGGGAGTCGGGATGCTCCAGCAGCCCCGCCACCGGCCCGGAGTGCACCACCTGACCCCCGTGCTCGCCGGCACCCGGACCGATGTCCACGGCCCAGTCCGCGGCCCGGATGGTGTCCTCGTCGTGCTCGACCACGATCAGGGTGTTCCCCAGGTCCCGCAGCCGGGTCAGGGTCTCGATGAGCCGGCGGTTGTCCCGCTGGTGCAGTCCGATGCTCGGCTCGTCCAGCACGTACAGCACGCCCACGAGCCCGGACCCGATCTGCGTGGCCAGCCGGATGCGCTGGGCCTCCCCGCCCGAGAGCGTGCCGGCCGCCCGGTCCAGGCACAGGTAGTCCAGGCCGACGTCGAGCAGGAAGCCCAGCCGGGACTGGATCTCCTTCAGCACGCGCTCGGCGATCTGCCGCTCGCGGGCGTTCAGTTCCAGGACGCCCAGGAACGCCGCGGCCTCCCGCAGGGACAGGCCGCAGATCTCGGCGATCGAACGACCGCCGACCAGCACCGCCAGGGACTCCGGCTTGAGTCGGGTACCGCCGCAGGCGCCGCACGGCACCTCCCGCATGTAGCCGAGGAACTTCTCCCGGCTCCACTCCGACTCGGTCTCGGAGTGACGTCGCCGGACGAACGGGATCGCGCCCTCGAAGCCGGTCGCGTAGGCGCGCTCGCGGCCGTACCGGTTGCGGAAGCGCACGTGCACCTGGTGCTCGTGCCCGTACAGGAGGGCGTCCTTCGCCCGGCTCGGCAGCGACCGCCACGGCACGTCCACCGAGAACCCGAGGTCCTCGCCCACGGCCCGCATCAGCCGCAGGAAGTGGTCGGAGGAACCGAGCGTCCACGGGGCGATCGCCCCCTCGGCCAGGGTGAGGTCCGGGTCGGGGACGATCAGGTCCGCATCGACCTCGAGCTTCGTGCCGATGCCGGTGCACTCGGGGCAGGCACCGAACGGGCTGTTGAACGAGAACGTGCGCGGCTCGATCTCGTCCGTCGTCAGCGGATGCTCGTTCGGGCAGGCCATCTTCTCGTTGAACCGGCGTACCCGCTCGGGCGCGTCCTCGGGTTCGTCGACGAAGTCCGCCACGAGCAGGCCCCCCGCCAGGGCCAGCGCCGTCTCGACCGAGTCGGTGATCCGGCGCCGTGCGGACGCCTTGACCGCGAGACGGTCGACCACCACCTCGATCGTGTGCTTGAGCTTCTTCTCGAGCGAGGGCGGCTCGGTGAGCGAGACCACCTCGCCGTCCACCCGGGCGCGGGCGAAACCCTTGGCCTGGAGCTCCCGGAACAGGTCGGCGTACTCCCCCTTGCGCCCGCGCACCACCGGCGCGAGCAGCTGGAAGCGCGTGCCCTCGGGACACTCCAGCAACCGGTCGACGATCTGCTGCGGCGTCTGGCGGGTGATCGCCTCACCGCAGACCGGACAGTGCGGGTGCCCGATCCGGGCCCAGAGCAACCGCAGGTAGTCGTAGACCTCGGTGATGGTGCCCACCGTGGACCGCGGGTTCCGCGAGGTGGACTTCTGGTCGATGGAGACCGCGGGCGACAGTCCCTCGATGAAGTCGACGTCCGGTTTGTCCATCTGTCCGAGGAACTGCCGGGCATAGGCCGAGAGCGACTCGACGTAGCGTCGTTGCCCCTCGGCGAAGATGGTGTCGAAGGCCAGGGACGACTTGCCGGAACCGGACAGACCGGTGAACACGACGAGCGCGTTCCGGGGGATGTCCAGGTTCACGTCCTTGAGGTTGTGCTCACGGGCACCGCGGACGGTCAGTCGGTCGGTCACGAGATCCTTCTCCGGCGCTCGGGTGCTGGCCTGACCCATGCTAGGCGGGACCACCGACAAGCACGCTCCGACGAGTGAAAGTGGGGTGTGCGTCAGGTTTGTGGCGCTGGCCAGAGGATGTGGTCGCGGCCGGACTG
>CAZOWW010000034.1:0-42106 GCA_964583765.1 uncultured Kineosporiaceae bacterium | reverse complement strand
CCCTCGCTCACGGTGATGTTGGAGGAGCCGCTGCTCTGGTAGCCCTCGGTGGCCAGGATCTGGTAGTTGTGCGAGCCCAGGGTCAGGCCGGCCGCCTTCCAGGCGTTGAAGTGGTTGGCCACGGTGATCGTGCCGCCGATCCGCTTGTTCTGGCGCACGCTCCAGTACTGGTAGAACGTCGCGGTGCCCTGGATCGAGGGCTGGTTGACCCGCTGGGTGCGGTAGATGTCGTACACACTGCCGTCGCTGGTCACCGAACCGAGCTTGGTCGCGCCGCTGCTGGGGTTGTAGCTGCCGTACCAGTCCACGATGTAGTACTCGATCAACGGGTTGGTGGTCCAGCCGTACAGCGACAGGTAGCAGTTGCCGTTGCAGTTGAAGCTGCCGGAGTAGTTGACGGTGTGGTCCGAGCCGGGGTTCCAGCCCTTGCCGACCACGATGTTCTGGGCGCCGGTGTTCCAGGTGGCGCTGTACTGGCCACCGTTGCCCATCGTCATCGAGCCGCCACTGGCCTGCTCCCAGAACGAGTAGAAGTACCCGTTGTTGGTGCCGGTGGAGTTCGACGTCACGGTGGTGTCCGCGTGCGCGTCGAGGAGTCCGGTTCCCACGAACAGGAGTGCGGTTGCCGAGGCCACGAGCAGTCGGCGGCCTCTGTGCTTGCCTAGCATCGGCGATGTCCTTTCCTGCACGCCACGCCCGTGGAGCCCTGCGGCAGAGCGGGGACAGGAACGTCCTGAGGCATCGGGACCCGCTTCATCGCGGTCGCCCCGCCGGGCCGGTCGAACAGCGCCGGGCGAAGGTTCGGATGCGGACGCCGTCTGGAGGAGGTGACGTCCGTGCGGATCATGAGGCATCAGAACGGCGGATCGTTCTGCCGGATGGCTGCGGTCTCGGGTCGGTGCGTGCGGTCTCGGATCATCCGGGAGGTCCCGGTCACTGGGTGGTGCAGTCCCGGTCACTGGGTGATGGCTGGGACTGGGATGCCGGGCGCCCCTGCGGAGAGAACCGTTCGCGTCCGGCGGCGCAGTGAGGCTAGGATCGCCGAAATTAAAAGTCAATAGTTACCGACAATGTTTCGGAATGGGGTGGTTCGCAGGCGCGTGCTCCAGGCCCCTGCGCTGGTCACGGACGGGGTGGGAGCTGCTCGTGCCGAGTCCGGTACCCACGCACACTGTGGGGGCACCTCGTCCGGTTGGCACCGGTTTCGCCGGTGCGCTCCAGGCTCACCCCTCAGCGCACGGGGCCGATCTCGCGGAACTGCTTGTCGCCGGGACAATCGCACGACGACGCCTGGTTCTTCTGCGGGTCATACCCCACGAACAGGTTCAGCTCCCTGGCGTTCGGGGAGTTCCTCTCGTGGCGTCGGTATGTGCTGGTCGAGAGTACGGGGGCGTGCGACGGCCGGGTGGGTCGGCGCCGGTGGTTGGTTCTCATCGGCCAGTCGTTGATGTAGCGCGGCGATGACATCGGGGATCGCAGTTGCTGGTCCGGGTCTGGCCAGCCAGTACCCCTGCGCCTGCTGACATCCGAGGGCGGCCAGGGCCCGGTACGCGGACCGGGTCTCGACGCCTTCGGCGATGACCTCGAGGCCGAGGCCGTTGGCCAGGTCGAGGGTGGATCGGATGATGGTGAGGTTCGCCGGGTCGGTTTCCATGGTTTGCAGGAATGAGCGGTCGATCTTCAACGCGGTGACCGGCAGGCGGCTCAGGTAGGCCAGGGAGGCGTACCCAGTGCCGAAGTCGTCGATCGACAAGCCGACTCCGAGCCGGCGCAGTTCGTGAAGCACCGAGAGCGCGCGGTCAGGGTCGACCATCGCGGCGGTCTCGGTGACCTCGAAGACCAGGCAGCTCGGGGGCACGCGGTGCCGGGCAAGCATCTCCGCCGCTTCGTCCGGCAGCCCGGTGTCTATCAACCGGCGGGTGGACAGGTTGACCGCGACCACGAGGGGGATGCCCGCATCCAGCCAGCGTCGGCAGTCCGCCAGAGCCTGGTCGAGCACGGAGGTGGTCAGGGGGTGGATCAACCCGGTCTGTTCGGCGAAGTCGAGGAACCCTGACGGTGGGATCATGCCGCGCTCGGGATGGTTCCACCGGGCCAGCGCCTCGACCCCGTGGACGCGCCCGGTCGCGATGTCAATGACGGGTTGGTAGTGGGCGACGAGTTCGCCCCTGGATAGGGCCTGGCGCAGGTCGGTGAACAGGGTGAGCCGGTGGGGGTTCTGCTGGTGCCGGTCCGGTTCGTACAGCGCCGCGCCGCAGCGTGCGACCTTGGCCACGTGCATCGCCGCATCGGCCATCCGCAGCAGACTCGCGGTATCGGTACCGTGCTGGGGGGCGCAGGCCACGCCGACGCTCGCGTCGATCTCGAGGGTCAGCCCGGCCAACTGGAACTGCTGGCGAAGGGTGCGCAGGAGGCTCTGGGCGAGGGCCATGGATGTCTGAAGGTCCGCGACATCCGTGATGAACAGGCCGAACTCGTCAGCCCCGAGCCGGCAGACCCCACCGCGCTCGTCCGCGAAGGCCGCCAGGCGGCCCGCGGTGTTGCACAGCACCTCGTCGCCGACTTCGTGGCCCAGGGTGTCGTTGACATCCTTGAACCGGTCCAGGTCGACGAACATGACGGTGGCCCGTGAGTGGCCCTTGGCCAGGGCTTGATCGGCACTGGTGAGGAACAGAGCCCGGTTGGGCAGTCCGGTGAGCAGATCGTGGGTGGCCTGATGGGCCAGGGCAAGGTGCGCCTCCGTGCGGGAGGCCACCTCGACCTCCAGTTGACGCGTGCGCTGCTCCAGCTCGAGGGTGCGCTCGGCGAGCCGGGCCGTCCTTCGGATCGTGTCGATGGTCCGGCTGAGGTCCATCCGCAGCACTTCGCCGGTGCGGCTCATCTGGTGCAGGGGTTGGTCCAGCAACAGATACCCGATCTCGGTGTTTCCGATGCCCAGCGGCTGGACGATCAGCGAACCATGGCGTAAGTGGTGTCGCAGGTCCCGGGGCAGGTACCCGGCCAGGTCGAACGGCTCCTCCCGGGAGACGTCGTGGTGCTCGCCGTCGTAGTAGGACATCGCCAGGGTGCCTCGGGCGGGGCCGGGATCCTCGGTCCGCAGCACCAGGAAGGTACGCGTGACGCCGAGCATCGGCAGCTCCGCCGACAACCGGTCGGCGATCTCCTCGACCGTCTGGCAGGCCATGAACCGTCGACTGAGGGTGTACAGCAGGTCCAGGGCGGCCACCTGCTCCCACAACCGGGGAGACATATCCAGGGGCGGGGTCGCCGCGTTGCCGGTGGAGCGGCGTTTCTGCAGCAGCACCGGCACCCGTGCATCCTCCGGGGTCTCGCCCGCGATCTCGCGCAGCAGCAGCCGGCCCGCCGTCATGCCCATCGCGTGCAGGTTCTGGCTCACCGTGGTCAGTGAGGGCTGACTGAACGCGGCGAAGTCCTCGTCGTCGAATCCCGTGACCAGCAGGTCCTCCGGGACCTGCCTGCCCAGCACCGTGGCCGCGTCGATGGCCCCCAGTGCGGACCGGTCGTTGAACGCCACGATTGCGTCAATGTCCGGCTCTCGCTGCAGCGCTTCCCATACGGCCTGTTGAGCGGGCTCCCGATCGAACGCCCCGGTGACCACTCGGTCGTCGCTCACCGGCACTCCCAACCGGGCGAGCTCGGTCCGGATGGCCTCCTCACGCTCCAGGGAGTCGGGGTGAGTGGGGACACCACGCACGAGCAGTACTCGTCGTGCCCCGCGTTCCTGGACCAGATGGTGCGCAATCAGGCGCATCCCCATGGGATTGTCCCCCTGCACCCGCGCCCCCTGACTCCCTTGGCAGCACACGTGCACCCGGGGCAGATCCGGCCGGTCGCTCAGCAGCCGCTCGAGCTGATCCTGAGCATCGCCACGCACCAACGGCGCGATCACAACGCCCCGGGACCGGGGGTGATCAAGAGTCCTCACCAGGGACGCAGGAGGGCGTCCGGTCTCCTTGCCCCACAGATGCACCTGCAGGGGAATGCCGGCCGGTTCCAGGACGGCGTTGACGCCACCAGCCATGTCCGTGGTGAAGGACCCGATCCGCTCGATCACCATCACCACCGGTCCCTGCCCTGGTGGCACCGTGCCCTCCACATCAATCACCTCGGGCCAGGCCCTGCGCCGACGGAACATGGCACACCCCACCAGTCGACACGCTCGATCGGTCCCTTGAGCCTCACGGCAGGCTGCCCCTCTCGGACCGGCGCGCCCGGTATCCGGGTTGATCTGGCGGCCCGTGCACGATCGGCCCTCGGACAACTCCCACGGTGGGGGCGGGCCTGTCTGCCGACAGCCCGCCGGCGTCCAGGCCACCTTCACGACATATTGTTAAGTGATAGCGTACTAATTATGGGTGGGGGAGCAGGTCCTCAGGAGATCGCCCCGGCGCTTCGGGCAGGAGTGCTCCGCCTCGCACGGCGGCTGCGGGTCGAGCGGGACCGGTCGGCCTTGAGCAACAACAAGATCGCGGTGCTCAGCCACCTCGCCCGGGTCGGAGTGAGTTCGCCCTCCCGGATCAGTCGTGTCGAACGACAGCACCCGCAGTCGCTGACGAGGGTCTTCGCGGACCTGGAGTCAGGTGGCCTGGTCGAGCGGTTGCCCGATCCGGCGGACGCGCGCCGCCGCGTGCTGCGCCTGACCGCAGAGGGCCGCGCAGCCCTCGACGCAGACATGCAGCTGAGGGACGAGTGGCTCGCGGCGGTCCTCGCCGAGCTGGAGCCGGGCGAATTGCAGGTGTTGGGAGCCGCGGCGGGCATCCTCGACCGGCTGGGTGACGGAGCGGATCGGAGGCGGACATGAGCGCGGAGTCGAACGTGAACGCGGAGGCGGCCAGGAGTGCAGAGACTGCTCCGGGTCCGGCGGCGGACCTGAGCGTCGTGCGCGAGCCCGCCTGGGTGCGGCACGCCATCTGGTGGCGGCTGTACCCCCTCGGCTTCGTCGACGCCTTCCCCGAGCCGGCAACGGGACCGGCCCGCGCCGACGAGCACCGGCTGCGTCGGATCATCCCCTGGCTGGACCACGCGATCCGGCTCGGTGCGTCCGGGATCGCGCTCGGGCCGATCTTCGCCTCCGACGGACACGGGTACGACACCCTCGACCACCTGAGCATCGACCCTCGGCTCGGTGACGGCGCCGATTTCGACCTGCTCGTCGCCGAGGCGCACGCACGGGGCCTGCGGGTCCAGCTCGACGGCGTCTTCAATCATGTGAGCCGGAACCATCCGTGGGTGGTCGAGGCAGTGCAGCAGGGACCCGGTGGCGAGGCGGCGCGACGGCTTCGTGCCCGCGGCCCGGACGGCGGCGGGGACCGGTCGGAGGCCGGGGAGGACGGCACCTTGCCGTTCGCCACCTTCGAGGGGCACGACACGCTCATCGCGCTCGACCACACCAGCCCCCAGGTCGCGCAGTACGTGCAGCATGTCCTGCGGTACTGGCTCGACCGGGGAGTGGACGCCTGGCGTCTGGACGCCGCGTACGCCGTCCCCACGTGGTTCTGGTCGGAGGTCCTGCCGCAGGTTCGCAGCACCCACCCCTCGGCGTGGTTCGAGGCCGAGGTGATCCACGGCGACTACTGCGCGTTCGTCCAGCAGAGCACCGCCGACACCGTGACCCAGTACGAGCTGTGGAAGGCGATCTGGTCGAGCATCCAGGACCGCAACTTCTTCGAGCTCGACTGGGCGCTGCGCCGCCACAACACCATGCTGGACGCCTTCGTCCCCTCGACCTTCGTCGGCAACCACGACGTCACCCGCATCGCCAGCCGTCTCACCGACCGGCGACACCTCGCGCACGCCGTGGTCCTGCTCGCCACGCTCGGTGGGACGCCGACCGTCTACGCGGGGGACGAGTTCGCCCTGCAGGGCATCAAGGAGGATCGCACGGGAGGGGACGACGCCGTGCGCCCGGCCTTCCCGGCAGAAGGCCCGGACGCGCTCGCCGACGCGGACCTGCGAATGCTCAGGCTCCACCAGCAGTTGCTCGGGCTGCGCCGCCGGCATCCTTGGCTCCACCGTGCCCTCAGCCACGCCGTCGTGCTGGAGAACGAGCAGTACCTGCTGCGCCTCGAGGGCGGGGATGGCCAGGCGCTCCTCGTCGCGCTGAACCTGTCCGACCGCCCCGGTGCCGCGCCGCTGCCGGGTGGCGTGCTGCTCGGGGATCAGTTGCTCTACGGGAACGAACTGCTGGGCGGGGGCCAGATGCCGGTGGCGGACATGTTGCCGGCGACGGACAGGGTGCCGGGTGGGGACCAGTTGACGGCCCGGAGGCCACTGCGCCTCGGACCTCATGGCTGGGCCGTGCTCGCCCCGGACGACTTGCTGCCCGACGACTGACGACCTGATCCGTTTGCCTACGGACGACCTGTTCCGCTTGCCGGCTGATGGTGTGGATCAGTTTGCCCGCTGAAGCCCGACCCACGTGAAGGGTGGTCCACGCTCAGTTCTGAGCAGCGAGCCGCCGCAGCAGAGCCTGTTGCCCTTGGCCGACCTGTGTCTCACCCAAGGCGTTCAGGACCTTCAGGTGAGCGCGCAGAGCTCCCCGCACCTCGCCGTGGTCGGGCCCCGTGCCTTCTCCGCGCGCCACGGCTCCAGGGGCCGGGCACGGGCGTCCACACAGATCTCGTGGGATTGATCCACGCCCTGTGGCCGGCAGTCTTTGCAGGTTCGCCAGCCGTGGCCACCAGTAGGTCGCGACCACCTCGAACTCAGGCGTGGGGGGCACCGGAGGACCTGCGCGGCGAGCTGATCCCGATCGGCATGACTGGTGTCGCTCCCATGACTCTCGTGGTCTAGGGAGTGACACTGTGTTTTCAGACGAGACCTTGAGTTCGCCCGGAGTGATTTCCGAGATCGCATGCTGATGCGGGGCGAGTACCCGAGCTCGTGGGCGGAGGTCGGTAGGAGGCGTCGATGGAGGATGCGGTGCGGTCGGAACGGCCGACGGACCCACAGGACTCCGAGTTGGCTGGGCACGGTGACCACCAGGGCGGGCACGGCAAGCACCCCGACGCGCAGGACTCCGGGCCGGACGGGCAGAGCCGGGCCCCGCGTGCGGAGGTCTCCGCCGGGGAACACCCTCCGGCCGGTCACCCGCATCTGCATCATCAGCTCGCCGCGATCGAGCAGCGTCTGAGCAGTCTTGTCACGACGCTGGAGCAGACCGGACAGGCCACCGTGCACGGCCTCGAGCACGAGACCGCGCGCCTCGTCCCGGCCTGGCGCCGGGCCACGGCCGGTGAGCTCCGGTGGCCGGTGAGCCTCGTGATGACCGTGATGATCGGGTTGCAGCTCGCCGTTCCCCGCAGGCTGTCCCCGACGGGGCACTGGTTCCTGCCCGGGCTGGAGGCGGTCCTGCTCGCGGTGGTGATCGCCTTCGACCCGGCTCGGGTGGGTGGTCGTTCGCCGGCGATCCGCGGGGTGAGCCTGACCCTCATCGCGACGGCGACGCTCGCCAACGCCTACTCCGCGGTGAACCTCATCGTCGATCTGGTCGAGGGCGCGGTCGACAACGCACCGAGCCTGCTCCTGACCGGTGGCAACATCTGGTTCACCAACATCATCATCTTCGGTGTCTGGTACTGGGAACTGGACCGGGGCGGCCCGGCGGCGCGCGCCCTGGCAGTGCGTGGTCGCCCGAGCTTCCTCTTCCCCGAGATGACGATGCCGGATCTCGCCGAACCGGACTGGGAGCCCCAGTTCGTGGACTACCTCTACCTGGCCTACACCAACGCGACCGCCTTCAGCCCGACGGACACCCTGCCGTTCTCCCGCTGGGCCAGGGTGATGATGATGGGCCAGTCGGCGATCTCACTCGCGACCGGTGCCCTGGTCATCGCCCGGGCCGTGAACATCCTCAAGTAGAGCTGGGCCGCGAACACCATCGAGTAGCCGAAGTTCGTCGGTGGACGGGGTTCCGTTCCGCGTCGGCGCCCCGTCCGGGGGCTCGGACGGGACGGTCGTGATCGGGTGGTCCGCCGGGAACAGCCGCCGCAGGACGGCGCGCGCGGCATCGATCGCGGCTGCCCTGCGGTCCAGTTCCTCGAGTTGTCGGCGGGCACGTTCCTGAGCGCGGTCGCACCGGGGCTCGATGACACCGTCGGTGTAGCAGGGGGCGACGACGGCGACGGTGTCGAGACTCAGTCCTGCCTCGAGCAGTTGCCGGATGGTCGCAACCTGCGCGACCTGGTCCTCGTCGAAATCGCGGTAACCGTTCGCCGAGCGCCGCGACGTCAGCAGCGATCTGCTCTCGTAGTACCGGAGAGATCGGACCGAGGCACCCGTACGCCGGGAGAGCTCACCGATTCGCATCGCACCTCCCGGCATCGCGTCCCTGGGCGTTTCACCGGGGCACCCGCCCAGGAACAGCTGTGCTCGTCCCGCGGGTCCCTGGCCTCCCGAACACCGGGCGTGACCCTGATGGCAGGTCTGAGCCTGGCAACGGGCGTGACCCTGACGTCGAGCGTGACCTTGTCTGCCGGCTTGACCCTGACGCTGATGTCAGAGTCTAGGGTCCGATCCTGAGCCCCAGGAGGCCTTGTGATCGACATTCACGCCCATGTCACCACCGATGTGACCGCCCAGCTCGTGCGGGCCCGGGCGGCCGGTGTCCGGACCACCGTCCTGCTGTCCACGCGTGTGCACCCGGAGGCGGCCCGGACGGTCGCCGAACTCCGCGCGCAGCTGGCCGGCCTGGGACGGGTGATCGCGGGCGAGGGGGATACCGAGCAGGCGTCAGAGCACGCAGACGCCGAACTGCGGGCAGCCCTCGACGCGAACCCGGGGACGTTCGCCTTGTGGAAGGTCCCCCTCGACATCGAGGCGTCCCGCATCTCCGCGCGGGTGGCCACCGCGGCCGCCGGCCCCCGCATCGTCGGTATCGGGGAACTCACCCCGCCGCCGGGTGGCGTGGAGCGAATCGAACCGGTGCTCCAGGCCTGTGCCGATCTCGCGCCCGAGCGCACCCTGCCCGTGCTCGTGCACGGCTTCGCGCCCAACACCGCGGACGATCTCGACGACTACGCGCGGCTGGCAGACAGGTACCGGGCGGTTCCGGTGATCATCGGAGCGTTCGGCGGGCTGCACGCCATGCAGGCGATCGACCTCGTGCGTGCCCGTACGAACCTCCACCTCGACCTGTCCAGCGCTCTCCAGGTCTTCCTCGTGGCCGCCGCATTGCGGGAGATCCCCGAACATTGTCTGTTCGGTTCGAACACCCCCTACGGTGACCCAGCCGCGAACCTGCAGGTCGTGCAGGCGGCGACTTCCGACCCGCACGTTCGCGAGCTCGCATTGCACGAGAACGCCGCGCGGCTCTTCGGCATCTGATCAGCGCGTCCCGACGCTGTCCTCGTGGGACCCGAGTCGCGCCAGGGGTGATGCGTCCGGTGATCGCAGATCGGGTCAGGCAAGGCTCAGGAAGAGCTTCTCCAGGGTCTCGGGGGTCAGATCCGGATCTCCGGTGGGGGAGAGGAGGCAGTCCCGCAGCCCTGTTGAGATGATCTTGAATCCGGCCTTGTCCAGTGCCCGCGACACCGCGGCCAGCTGGGTGACGACGTCCTTGCAGGAGCGGCCGGACTCGATCATGGCAATGACTCCGTCGAGTTGACCCCGGGCTCGGCGGAGTCGGTTGACGATCTCGTGCTGCGGATCCTTGCCCTGATCCATGTCCGGCCCTCCTGGTGGTCGCCCGGGAGCGTGTTGCTGTGGTCGGGAGGGGTGTAGGGGTGCTGGTGGCCGTGATCAGGCGGACCTCGTCTGGGCGTCCAGCTGCCGGCGGACGTCGTCCATGTCCACCTCCCGCAACTTGCTGATGAGCTCCTCCAGTGCGGGGGCCGGCAGTGCACCGGGCTGGCTGAAGAGCATCACCCCGTCGCGGAAGGCCATGAGGGTGGGAATGGAGCGGATGCCCAGTTCGCCGGAGAGTTGCTGCTCGGCATCGGTGTCCACCTTGGCGAACACGATGTCCGGGTGTGCCGCCGAGGCCTTCTCGAAGACCGGCGCGAACATCCGGCACGGGCCGCACCAGGAGGCCCAGAGGTCCACGAGGACGATGCCCGGCGCGGTGACGGTGGCCTCGAAGGTGCTCTCGGTGATGTCGACGGTTGCCATCGAGTCTCCTTCTCAAATACCGGCATGGGTATTTCGGGGAACGCGGGACGTGCCGGTTCCATTCCCGGGGTGTCCCCGCGGCCGCCCGAGTTGCTCGGGTGCTTGCTCGGGTGTGGTCGTGGCCGCTCGGTGCGGTGCCTGGTCGAGACGTCACCCTGCCCGTCCGGAGACCCCGTCCTCCGCGGGCGATCGGATCTTCCCTTCGTGGGGTGGTGGAGATGAGCCTCGTGCGGGGGCTGATATGGAACGGTATGCCGCTCCGGTCCGGGTTCGCCAGCGGAGCCATTGGCGTCGAAATACCCTCGGGGGTATTCTGGTTCTCGTGGTCGTCCGGCTGTGGTCGGTGCAGGCGCCGTCCGTCGTTCCGTGGAGGAGTCCGTCATGTGCAGTCGTGTCGTGTGCGCGGTGTGTTCGAAGATCACCTGGTCCGGGTGCGGCCAGCACGTGGACCAGGCGCTCACGGGCGTGCCGCAGGAACAGCGGTGCACCTGCCGCTGAGGTGATCGGGCCCGCGGGCGCCGACCAGGGATCGGGACCGCGTGGGTGTCAGGGAAGTGATCAGACCTGCAGGTGAGCGCGAGAGGCCTGCGGGTGAGGGTGAGAGAGGGGACCAGCATGAGCGCCGAGTCCACGAACGGGTCCGAGTCCACGAACGGGTCCGGGGTCGGGGTGGAGACCCTGTCGCGGCCCGGACCGGTGCCTGCTTCCGGGTCGGTTCCGCGGATCGTGGTGGTGGGTGGGGTGGCCGGGGGGATGAGTTTCGCGGCGCGGGCGCGCCGATTGGCTGAGCACGCGCGGATCACGGTGCTGGAGAAGGACCCGTACGTGTCGTTCGCCAACTGCGGGCTGCCGTACCACCTGAGTGGGGAGATCCCCGAGCGGTCGAAACTGATCCTGCACACCCCCGAGTCGCTGGCCGCGGCGCTGGCCTTGGACGTGCGCACCGGCCATCTGGTGGTGGCGGTGGACCGGTCCGCGCACACCGTGCGGGTGCGGGAGGTGGCCTCGGGCCGGGAGTACGACGAGCCCTACGACACCCTGGTCCTGGCCACCGGCACGGCCCCGGTGGTGCCGCCCCTGCCCGGGGTGGACCTGCCCCAGGTGCGGGTGCTGCGCAGCGTCCCGGACGTCGATGCCCTGCAGGACCTGCTGGGCGCGGGTGCGCGGCGCGCGGTGGTGGTCGGCGCGGGTTTCATCGGCCTGGAGGTCGCCGAGGCCCTGGTGCACCGGGGCCTTGCGGTCGAGGTGGTCGAACTGTCCGCGCAGGTCCTGCCACCCCTGGACCCCGAACTGGCCCGTACGGTCGAGCAGGCCCTGGTGCGCGCCGGGGTGCACGTGCACACCTCGGTGTCCCTGGCGGGGATCGAGGCCGCCACGAATCCCCAGGACACCGCGGTGACGGTCCACTTGTCCGACGGACGCGAACTGGGCGCCGATCTGGTCCTGCTGGCGGTCGGGGTGCGTCCGCAGAGTTCCCTGGCCCGCGCGGCGGGCCTGGCCCTGGGCCCGCGCGGGCACGTGTTGGTCGATGACACCCTGCGCACCAGCGACCCGGACATCTATGCCGTCGGCGATGCCATCGAGGTCCTCGACGCCGTGACCGGCACCCCCACCGCGATACCGCTGGCCGGACCCGCGAACCGCCAGGGCCGGGCCGCGGCCGACCACCTGTTCGGACGGCGCGCACGGCGCACCCCGGTGCTCGGGACGGCGATCGTGCGGGTCTTCGACGTCGTCGCGGCCACCACCGGCAAGAGCGAGAAGGCTCTGCGCGCCGCGGGGATCGCCCACCACGTGGTCCACGTGCACCCCGCCCACCACGCGGGCTACTACCCCGGGGCCCAGGGCATGCACCTGAAACTCCAGTTCGCCCCCGACGGGACGGTCCTGGGAGCCCAGGCCACCGGCGGCGAGGGCGTGGACAAGCGAATCGACGTGATCGCCACCGCGATCCGGGCCCACCTGAGCGTGCACGACCTGGCCGACCTCGAACTCTGCTACGCCCCGCCCTTCGGCTCGGCCAAAGACCCCGTCAACCAGGCCGGATTCGTGGCCCAGAACGTCCTGGCCGGCGACACCGTGCTCTGGTACACCCCCGATGCCCCTGACATCCCCGATGCCCCGGACACCCCTGACACCTCTGACGCCCCCGACACCCTCGAGGCCCTGGACGCGGTGGACCCGGTACAGCCCGCGCCCGATCCTGACGATCCCCCGCCCGACCCTGACGACTCCGCGCCCGGAGTGGTCCTGCTGGACGTGCGCAGCGCACAGGAGTACGCCACCGGCCACCTGCCCGGCGCCGTGAACATCCCCCACACCGCCCTGCGCGCACGCCTCGACGAGGTCCGCCACACCCTCACCCGCGCCGGAGCCCTGTCCGCGGCCCAGACCCCCACCCCATCGGGGCAGAGGCCTGCCCTGCTCGTCTACTGCGCCTCCGGCTTCCGGTCCTACCTGGCCCTGCGCATCCTGCACCAGGAAGGCCTACCCGGCTCGGCCACCCTGTCCGGCGGCCTGACCACCCTGCGCCTGACCCGCCCCGACCTCCCCCTGACCACCCGCCCCACCCGCGCCCCGCAACCCACCCGCACCTGACCCCAGCGCCGAACCCGCACAGCGCCCAGGGCAGGGACGAGCAATGCCCCGACGTGAACCCCGGCACCTGACCGAGGCTTCTGGTGAGGGCCTGGTCCTCGGCGACTCCGCCCGATCGGAGCCCGCACTCTGCGGCCGGTAGGGTCGGAGCATGTCCGAGGCCCCTGTGCGTGTGCGCTTCGCGCCGTCCCCGACCGGCATGTTCCACGTCGGCGGGGCGCGCTCCGCGCTGTTCAACTGGATCTTCGCGAGGAGTCGGCAGGGCCGGTTCGTGCTGCGGATCGAGGACACCGACGCCGCACGCAACCGTCCCGAGTGGACCGACGGCATCCTCAGCGCGCTGGCCTGGATCGGGATCAGCCCCGAGGACCCCACCTTCGAGGGGCCGTACCTGCAGTCCGAGCAGGGGGAGCGGCACCGCGAGGCGATCGAGCGCCTCAAGGCCTCGGGCCACGCCTACTACTGCGGCTGCACGCGGGACGAAGTGATCGCGCGCACCGGCAACCAGCACAGCGGGTACGACGGCCACTGCCGTGATCTCGGACTGCAGGCGGGCGAGGGCCGGGCCCTGCGGTTCCGCACCCCGGACGAGGGCGTCACGACGGTGGTCGACCTGGTGCGCGGACGTCCGGAGTTCGGCAACCGCGATCTGGAGGACTTCGTCATCGCCCGTGCGGACGGCTCGGCGATGTTCCTGCTCGCCAATGTCGTCGACGACCTCACGATGGGGATCACCCACGTCGTCCGGGGCGAGGAGCACCTGCCCAACACGCCCAAGCAGCAGTTGCTCTGGGCCGCGCTCGGTGCCGAACGCCTGCCGGTCTGGGCCCACGTCCCCGTGCTGGTCAACAGCAAGCGCCAGAAGCTGTCGAAGCGCCGGGACAAGGTGGCCCTGGAGGACTACCGGGCCGAGGGGTACCTGGCCTCGGCGATGAAGAACTACCTCATGCTGCTCGGCTGGGGCACCGGCGAGGACACCGAGATCCTGCCCTGGGACGAGATCGAGCGTCGGTTCCGGCTGGAGGACGTGAATCCGTCCCCGGCGTTCTTCGACGAGGCGAAGCTCCGTGCCTTCAACGGCGAGTACATCCGCGCGTTGAGCGTGCCCGAGTTCATCGAGGCCTGCCGGCCCTGGCTGACCGCTGCCGGGACGCCCTGGAAGGCCGAGGACTACGACCCGGCGGTCTTCGCGGCCGTGGCCGAGCTCGCCCAGACGCGCACCGCGCTCCTGACGGACGTCGTCGGCATGGTGGACCACTTCTTCCTCGCGGACGCCCCGGTGGACGAGGCGTCCTGGGCCAAGGCGATGAAGGGGGACGCCGCGGAGCTCCTGGACGAGGTCGGAGCCGCCTACGCCACCGTGCCGTGGCAGGCAGCTGAGCTCAAGGCGGAGCTGGAGCGGATCGGGACGGCCCGGCAGCTCAAGCTCGGCAAGGCCCAGGCGCCGGTGCGGGTGGCCGTGACCGGCAAGACGGTGGGCCTGCCCCTGTTCGAGTCGCTGGAGGTGCTCGGCCGCGAGCGCACGCTCGTCCGCCTGCGACAGGCCCGGGGCCGGCTGGGGTAGGTCGGATCCGGCTCGGTTGAGGCGGACCCCGAACGGCGAGCTCAGCGGCCGGACTCGAGGAACGGCTGGTAGCGCATGCGGGCCTGGTTGACCGTGACCAGCTCGTCGTCGACCTGCACGTGCTCGCCGTCGAAGACCCGGCGCCGGATCACGTTGTGCCGGGTGAACACCCCAGGGGCGTCGTTGGTCATCGCGTGGTGTGCCTCGTAGACCTCGTAGCTCGTGGCGATCGGGACTTGCGCGGTCCACTCGCCCTGGAGCTCGGTCTCGGTGACCCGCAGGGCGAGCCTGAACGCGACGGTGGTGCGGTTCTCGATCTGGAGGTCGAGAACCGGCCAGGCGCAGGTGGCGCCCGTCCCGAACGGTTGGGTGCGTCCGATGTCCGGGAACATGTCGTAGCTGTGCCGCCACCGTTCGACGACGGTCAGGGGCGTGTACAGGGTCATCCAGTGAATGAGGTTCGTGAGCTGGCACAACCCGCCGCCCACGCCCTTGTCGAGCCTGCCCTGCCGCAGGACGAGGCCCTCCTGGAAACCCCGGCGTCGGGTGGGCCTGCGTACGCGGTACCAGAACGACAGGCGTTGTTCGGGTTGGAGCACGACGCCGTCGAGCCTGGCCACCGCGAGCCGGAGGTTCACGACCTTGTTCACCTGGAGCTGGTCCTCGACCCCGGCGAGCCGACGGAAGAGCGGGGTGGCGTGGTGGGCCACCGTGTGCGGGAAGTCGTCCGGCGGTGCCGTGGCAAGGTCGAGTTCTGTGGGGCAGCGACGCCACTGCAGCTCGCGGCGCATCCGGCGCACCGCCGGACCGGCCACGGTTCTGGCCGCTGTTCGTGCCCGGCTCTCCGGCATGGCATCCCCCTGCCTGTCGAGTTCTGCCGGCGGGACGGGCGCCGACCACTCGCACCCCCGTGCGCGCTGCCGGCAGGGTAGATCACGTCCTGGTCGGCGTCCAGATGATCCGTGAATTGCCAGGGGTCGGTGAGCGCCATCCAGGGCTTCCCGGTGCCGGCTTGTCGTGCCGCCGCCCAGGGGCGGTGGACAGGACGGGCGGGACGGCGAGGTGATGTGCCCGAGAGGAGAGCACTGGGAACGGGCACGAGCGGATGGGACAGGGAACGGGCACGATCGGAGAGGACGGGGGGAGAAAGAACGGGGAGACGGGCGCGAGGGGAGAGAGCGCGGAGAAGGGCACGAAACGGGATCCGAGCAGAGTGCCGCGGAGGAGGATCGAGGACGAGGGGATCCACCAGTGGTCCTGTGCGGTGACGACGAGCTGTCGTGTTCGGTGAGGGGGTACCCGGATGGAAGTCCTGCCGGAGTCGCAGGTGTGCCAGGTCGTGACCACGGTGGACTCCGCGGAGGCTGCCGATGTCCTGGCTCGGGGCGCGGTGGAGGCGCGCCTGGCTGCCTGTGCGCAGGTGTCCGGGCCGGTGACGAGTACCTACTGGTGGCAGGGGCACGTCGAGTCGGGCCAGGAATGGCAGCTCGTGCTCAAGACGGGGCGGACGCGGTACCCGGAGCTCGTGACCTTCCTGCGGGAGCGCCACGCCTACGAGGTCCCCGAGATCCTTTGTCTGCCCGTCGTCGACGGTGAGCCCGCCTATCTGCGCTGGGTCGTCGAAGAGACACATGCGCGCTGACGACCCGGGGCGCTGGTGGCCGGTAACCCGAGGCCCTGACACGGGTCCGACCGCCGACATGCCGGTTCGCACCCACCCGGAATACCGTAGGGGGGTATCACGTTGCCCCGCGGGGACGGGCGAAGACCCGTCCTGGCGGATCAGACAGGCGTCTTCGGGCGCAGCGGCCCTAGGACAAGGTCAGGGTCGCGACGGACGAGAGGCAGGCAACGCCCATGACCACAGGGGGAGAGCGTCCGGGGAGCGAGCCGGTGTCTCCGGTCGGGGCGTCTGCCGCCGAGCGCGGCAGGTTGGCCACTGAACATCTCGCGACTGGGCATCCCGAGGCAGGCGAGCCCGTCCTCGTGGAGCTCCTCGTCGGCGGCATGACGTGTTCCTCGTGTGCCGCGCGGGTGGAGCGCAAGCTCAACCGGCTCGACGGGGTGCAGGCCAGCGTGAACTACGCCACCGAGACGGCCACCGTGCACTACGACCCGGCCCTGCTCGAACCCGAGCGGCTGATCGCGACGGTCCACGCCACCGGGTACACCGCACGGCTCGCCACCCCGGCCGCGGGGCCCCTTCACCCGGGTGGAGCGCAGGGCGTGGACGGCGTGCCGGGTATGTGCAGGGACGGCCGCGCCGACGGCGCGTGGGGCCTGGACGGTACCGGTGGCGTTCTCCAGGTCGGTGAGGTGGGCGAGGGGCGCCCGGCCCGCTCCGACGAGGACGGCATCGACCCGGACGGGGCAGACACTGACTCCGACGGGGCCGGCATCGACACCGAGGCGCGGGTCCACGAATCCGGGCAGTTCCACGCCGCCGCCCTCGCGCCGTCCCGAAGCGCCGTTCCCGCGGTGCGCGACGACGACCCGCACGTGGCGCATGCCGCGCAGGCCGCAGCCCTGCGGCAACGGCTGCTGGTCTCGGCGGCGCTGAGCCTGCCGGTGCTGGCGATGTCGATGGTGCCGTTCCTGCAGTTCCGCTTCTGGCAGTGGGCCTCGCTGACCCTGGCCGCACCAGTGGTGGTCTGGGGGGCTTGGCCGTTCCATCGTGCGGCTGCCCGCAACGCACGACATGGGGCAGCCACCATGGACACCCTTGTCTCGGTCGGTGTGCTGGCCGCGTTCGGTTGGTCCCTGTGGGCGCTGTTCCTCGGCGGGGCGGGCGAGCCGGGCCGGCGCATGGCGTTCCAGCTGGTCCCGGGTCGCAGCGGCGGGGACCACGCCGAGCTCTATCTCGAGGTGGCCGCGGGGGTGACGACCCTGATCCTGCTGGGCCGGTACTTCGAGGCCCGGGCCCGGCGCCGGTCGGGGGCCGCGCTCCGCGCGTTGCTCGAGCTGGGGGCCAAGGACGTGGGGGTGCTCCGGGGCGGTCACGAGACCCGGATCCTGGTGGCGGACCTGGTGGTGGGGGAGCTCTTCGTGGTTCGTCCCGGCGAGAAGGTGGCCACCGACGGGACCGTCGTCGAGGGTGCCTCCGCGGTGGACGCGAGCCTGCTCACCGGCGAGTCGGTGCCGGTGGACGTCGCCCCCGGCGACCCGGTCACCGGCGCCACCGTCAACGCGGGCGGCCGCCTGGTGGTGCGCGCGACCCGGGTGGGCGCCGACACCGCCCTCGCCCAGATCGCCCGGCTGGTCACGCAGGCGCAGGCCGGCAAGGCTCCGGTGCAGCGGCTCGCGGACCGGGTCTCGGCCGTCTTCGTGCCCGTCGTCGTGCTCGGCGCCCTGGCGACCCTGGCCGGCTGGCTGCTGGCCGGGGCAGGGGCCACGAGCGCGTTCACCGCCGCGGTCGCCGTCCTGATCATTGCCTGCCCCTGTGCCCTGGGACTGGCCACGCCGACGGCGCTCCTCGTGGGCACCGGGCGGGGTGCCCAGCTGGGGGTCCTGATCCGGGGACCGCAGATCCTGGAGTCCACCCGCCGCGTGGACACGATCGTGCTGGACAAGACGGGCACGGTGACCAGCGGCGTGATGAGGCTCGTCGAGGTCGTCGCCGGGTCCGGCGAGGACGCCGATGAGGTGCTGCGCCGGGCGGCCGCCGTGGAGAGTGCCTCGGAGCATCCGATCGGCCGGGCCGTGGTGCAGGCCGCTCAGGATCGGTTCGGCGTGCTGCCCTCCGTCGGGGCCTTCCGGGCCACCGCAGGGCTCGGTGTGCGAGGGGCGGTCGACGGTCACGAGGTGCTGGCCGGGCGTGCCGCGTTCCTTGCGGCCGAGGAGGTCGCGGTACCCGGTGACCTGGCCGAGGCCCGGAGTCGTGCCGAGGCGGACGGCGGGACGACCGTGTTGGTGGCCTGGGGCGGGCGGGCTCGCGGCCTGCTGGTCGTGGCCGACACCCCCCGGCCGACCAGCGCCTCGGCCGTGAGCGCACTGCGCGCATTGGGGCTCACACCCGTGTTGCTCAGCGGGGACAACGCCCGCGTCGCGGCGAGCGTGGCCACGGCGGTGGGCATCGACCAGGTGATCGCTGAGGTGCTGCCGCAGGACAAGGCCGACGTGGTCGCGGGGCTCCAGGCCGAGGGCCGGGTGGTCGCCATGGTGGGGGACGGTGTCAATGACGCGGCCGCTCTGGCCCGCGCCGACCTGGGGCTGGCCATGGGCACGGGCGCCGATGTCGCGATCGAGGCGAGCGATCTCACGCTGGTCTCGGGGGATCTGCTCGCCGCGGTGGACGCCATCAAGCTGTCCCGGCGGACCCTGGCCACGATCCGCGGCAATCTCTTCTGGGCCTTCGCCTACAACGTGGCCGCCCTGCCCCTGGCCGCGGCGGGACTGCTCAATCCTCTGCTGGCCGGTGCTGCGATGGCGTTCAGTTCGGTCTTCGTGGTCACCAACTCGCTGCGGCTCCGGCGCTTCGCATCCGTGCGGGTGCCCTGACCGTCCGGGTTCCTGCCTCTGCTCGATGCCTCCTGGGCGACCTGGACCGGTGCCATGGCGCCCGGTCGGTCTCCGATGACGTGAGCCTTCATTCCACGACCTGAGCCCCCAGGCCGGACGACGTGAGTCCCCGGGCTGGACGACGTGAGTCCCCGGGCTGGACGACGTGAGCTCTGGCCGGACGGGGCGAACGATGTGTTGGCTCGCGCTCCAGTCGTTTCGCGATGGTGCCGACCTGATCAAGTAGGACGGAGTCCGGCCGTCGTGCGTCGGGGTGAGCGAGGTGAGGGCCGTGAACGATCGTGGGGATCTGCTGACCTCGCAGGGCGGTGAACCCTCGGCGTCGTCAGGAGCGGCGTCCCCCGTGCCGATCCGCCCGATGTTGCCGACCCCCATGTCCCCACCACCGTCGTCGGTGCCTTCGACCCCCACCGATCCACCGGCCTCGCTCCCCTGGCGGGTCGCCGCGCAGTCGCGGGGGCGGCTCCGTGGACCCCTGGTGCTGGGGACGGTCGCGGTGCTGACCCTGGCCGTGGGCTTCGGCGCCGGAGCGCTCGTTCTGCCCGGGCGAGCGTCCTCCGGTAGGGGCGCACCGGTCTCGGACTGGACGGCCGGCCAGGTGCTGGCCGCGGCCGCCTCGACTGCGCAGAAACGCCATGGCGTCCACGTGTCCCTGACCTCGACCGGGTCCGGTGACAAGGAGACGACGGTCGAGGGTGATCTGCTCCGCGACGCCTTCCACGTGCGGATCACGTCCGGTTCACAGCATGTGGAGGAGATCCTCGTGCGGGGCACGGTCTACGTACGGGGTACTGCGGGCGAGCTGCTGGAGCTCGGTATCCCCGCGGGACGTGGCCGCGCCCTGGGCGAGGTCTGGGTCCGGGTCAGCCCCGCCGATCTGGCGTACGGGGCGCAGGCGGAGGGCACCCTGCCGGACATGCTGCGCAAGTTCGTGAACGGCACGGACCCCGAGCTCCTGGCGTCGGCCAAGGGGCTGGACGGAACGGACATCGTGACCGTGGTGGCGAAGTCGTCCGACGGCTCGGACGACGAGTTGCTGCTGTCGGTGAGCGAGCCCGGGATGACGATCGTGCAGGCACAGCGGCAGAGCCGGAACGGTGAGGCAGACATGATCTTCAGCCACTGGGACGAGAAGGTTGCCATCTCCGCCCCGAAGACCTCCGTGCCCCTGGCCTCCGTCGACCACTGACCCCGAGGGCGCCCTGTCGGTTCGTGAGCGCTGTCTGTCTCTGCGTGCTGCCTGTCCTTGCGCGCTGCCTGTCGTGGGCTGCCGGGCGGTGGACCGAGGTCTTGACGGGTATGCACCCCTCGAGCATGATTCGGCGACCTCGTCGCGATGGCGCGATTCGAGGGGGATGCGCACGCGATTGATCCAGCCTGTGCTGCCCCCGCGGACTGTGGTCTGCGTGGTGAGGTCCGTCGGGTGGAGCGGCGTCCGCCTGCGCGCGAGCACCACGTCGGTGCGCTGGTGTCTGGCGGGTTCGTGCAGTGGGGTCAGGGGTGGAGACCAGCGGCGACGTCCTCGACGAGGGGACGGGTGGCGTGGCGGCGAAACCCACAGGGGGAGCGTTCCGCCGAGCGGGGCGCTCGGCGACGAGCTCGGGAGGCGCGTCCCATGAAGAGAAGCCTGAAAGCAGTCTCGGTGATCTGTTCCACCGGTGCCCTGGTGGCTGCCGGAGCCGTGGCGATCCTGCCCGGAGGCGGGGGACTGTCCCCCGCGGTGGCGGCCACGACGAGCATGACCACGCGGGGCACGTACGGGGACATGACTGTCAGCTCCAGCACGACCACGCGGGGCACGTACGGGGACATGACCGTCAGCTCCACGACGAGCCGCACGACCACCTCGACGATCATCTGCGACGCGATGCCGCCGAGAGCGACCCTGGCGTCGGCGACGACGACGTCGCTGACCTTCACGTACACCTCGTACGGCTACCAGTGCGGTCACCCCGGAACCACCTACATCAGCGTCGGGACCGAGAACGGCAACTCCGCGTCGGTCGTCTCGACCGGGTCGAACAGCGCGAACTCCGGGGAGATCACGGTCACGGGTCTGATGCCGGGGACGTACTACTACTTCTACACGTCCGGCGGCGGTTCGCCGTTCGGCGGCTCCTGGTCCGGGCCGGTCAACACCCTGCCCGAGGGCTCGGGCAGCATCACGTCCCCGACCTGCGCGACACCTGCGCCCAGCGGTCTGACGATGACCAAGCTCGCCTTCCCCGCCGGGTACACCAACGTCAACATCGTCGCCGTCAACGCCAAGGGCGTCGTCCTCGGCAACGCCACCTCGGGCGGTGTCTTCCACCCGGTCCTCTGGGACGCCAACGGAGTGCTCAGTGATCTGCCGGTGCTGCCCGGCGGCAACTACGCGACCGCGGACGCGATCAATGACGCGGGTGTTGTCGTGGGGACGGGCGCGAACGCTTCCCAGGTCGGCCGGGCGGTGGTCTGGCGCAACGGCAAGATCACCGACCTCGGTACCCTCGGTGGTACGGGTAGTGCCGCGAAGGGGGTCGCCGCGGACGGCACCGTCCTCGGATACGCGTCCGACAGCAACTCGAACAGCCACGCGGTGAAGTGGGACGCGCGCAACCGGATCAGCGTCCTGCGGGGTCTGGGCGGGACCTCGTCGGTGGACGTGACCAACGACCTCGGCGCGGCGGTCGGCTCGGCGAGCACGTCCGGGCTCCAAGCGACCCACAGCGTGTACTGGGACCGCTCGGGTCGGCTCACCGACTTCAGCTCCGACTACCACTGGGCGATCGGTCTGAACAACCTCGGGGTCGCGGTCTTCAGCTCCGGAGAGCGTTGGGATCGGGCGCGCGGTCTGGTGACCCTGCCTCTGCCGTCGGGAGTCGGCGGCGCGACCCCACTGGGCATCAACGACGCGGGAACCGTCTTCGGTGCCGCCTGGTCCTCGACGACGACCGGGGGAGAGCTCACGGTTCGGTGGAACGCCGCCGGTGTGCCCACCGTGCTGCCCAACCTTCCGGGCCGCACCGTCGGTCAGCCCGAGGCGATCAATGCCTCCGGCGACATCGTCGGCAGCGTGGCCCTGTACAACAACGTGCCGCACGCGGTGCGCTGGGCGGCGGACGGCACCGTCGCGGACCTGGGTGGCGTGACCGGATGTGACAGGAGCTACGCGTTCGCCGTCAATGACTCCGGTGTGATCGTCGGCACCGTGCGGTACTTCGGCACCACCGAGTACCTGCCGGTGGTCTGGCGGTAGTTCCTGCCGGACCACCGCCGTCCGACCACGGACGGCGGACAGCGGGTGGGCCGGGCCGGGAACTCAGGTTCCCGGCCCGGATCGGTCATGCTGAGCTCCATGACGACACCGAGCACCCGCCTGACCACCCGCGTGCGCCGGGACTTCGCCGAGGAGGACGCCGGCTACGTGCTCACCCGGCTGGAGGCGCTGCCCGACCTCGCCTATGGCCGTCAGGACCACGAACGGATGCAGTCCGCCCTGGTCCTGGCCGCGGGTGGGGACCGGGCGCGCTTCGAGGCCGGGCTGCGCCTGCTCGACCTGGACTGGCGGGACGTGCTCGTCGGGGGCGGACTCGGCCACGGCGACTGGCCCCGGCAGCTGGAGAAGGAGCTGGGGCCGGACGAGAACCAGGAGCCGGACGAGAAGCCGGGACCGGAGGGGCACCAGGAGGCGGACGGGACCGGTGAAACCCGGTCGTCCTCGGGGGAGGCCGACCGGTAGCGTGCCGCGGTGATCGAGGTGCGCAGAGCGGTACCCGGGGACGCCGAGGAGTTGCTTCGCCTGCGGCAGGTGATGCTCGCGGTGGTGGGTGGTCATGACCCCGAGTCGGGGCCCTGGCAGGGACAGGTCGTGGAGTTCCTGCGGGAGCGGCTACCTGATCCGCGTGGGTCAGTCGCGGTCTACGTCGTGGATGCGCCCGGCGAGGCCGGGAAGTTGGCGTCTTGTGCGGTGGGTCTGGTCCAGGAGCGGCTCGGGAGCCCGTGGAACTCCGGCGGCCTCGTCGGGCTGATGCTCAACGTGGCGACGGACCCGCGGTACCGGCATCAGGGATACGCCCGGGCCTGCGTGAGTGCGCTGCTCGACTGGTTCGAGCGGTCGGGGGTCGGCTCGGTCGAGCTCACGGCGACCGATGACGGGCTGCCGCTCTACCGGTCGCTCGGTTTCGTCCCGTCCCGCTGGACGGCGATGCGTCTGCGGTGGCCGACGGCGCCCGGCCGGGGACGAGGCCGGAGGACGGGGATGGGGCTACCCGGCCGGTGACGAAGCGGCCACGCCGGTGACGAGGTCGCTCAGCCGGGACCGGATCGTTCCGCAACGCGGCCGGATCAGGGCTGGGTGAGCGCCGTGGTCCACGACAGTCTCGAGTCATGACACCACCGCGTGCACTGCTCGTGATCGATGTCCAGGAGTCCTTCCGCCAGCACCCCAGTTGGCCGACCATCTCTGATCCGCAGATCGCCACCCGCATCGCCCCTCTCGTCGACGCCGCACGAGAGGCGGGGGACCTCGTCGTCTGGATCTTCCACCTGGCGCCCGGCAGCGGGTCGGAGTTCGATCCCGCGCGGGGTCTGGTGCGCCTGATCGAGCCCCTCGCCGCCCGGGAGGGCGAGCCGGTGCTCACGAAGACCGCGCACAATGCGTTCACCACGACCGGTCTGCAGCAACTGCTCACCCGGCACGGCGTCCGCGAGGTACTGGTCACCGGCATCCGCACGGAGCAGTGCTGTGAGACCACTGCCCGGCTCGCCTCGGACCTGGGTTATTCGGTGTTCTTCGTCACGGACGCCACCGCCACCAATGCGCTGCCCCACCGGGATGTGCCGGCTCGGGTCGACGCCGCGACCGTGCTGGCCGACCCTCGCACGCTTCCGGCACGCACGGTGATCGAGCGCACCGAGTACGCCCTGGCCGGGAGATTCGCCACCATCTGCACCGTCGAGGAGGTGCTCGCCGGCGAGGGCGTGGCCCTCGCGCGGGACAGGTCCTCGGGCGTGCCGTCGGGAAGCGCGCGCCCTTCTGTCGCGAAGACCCCAGTGTGATCTTTCCGGCGGCCATGATGATCCAGGTCCATGGAGGGGAGTCCTCGAGTAGCCTGAACGGATCATGAGTACCGTCCTGTTCGTCCTGATTCCCGGGCTGCACGTGCTCGACCTGGCCGGTCCGGCGCAAGTCTTCGCCATGGCGGCCGATCACGGCTGTCCGTACACGCTGCGTTATGTCTCCGACCATCCCGAGGTCGTGACCGCCCAGGGTGTCCGCCTGTCCGCGGAGACGCGCTGGCCTGAACTGAGTTCTGCGGATCTGATCGTCGTCCCGGGGTGGCGCACCTCGTCACCGGCCCCCGCAGGCACCGTCACCCAGGCCTGCCTCGACCGGCTCGCGGCGCATCACCGCCGCGGCGGATTGGTCGCGAGCGTCTGCGCCGGGGCCGACGTGTTGGGCCGGGCGGGCCTGCTCGACGGGCGACGATGTACCACGCACCACGACCTGCAGGACGCTCTCGCAGCCCGGTACCCGGCGGCGAGTGTGGTGCGGGACGTGCTCTACGTCGTGGACGGGCGGGTGGCGACGTCGGCGGGCATCGCCAGCGGCATCGACCTCAGCCTGCATCTGGTGGCCGAGCGGGACGGTGCGGCGATGGCAGCGCAGGTGTCCCGGGCGATGGTCGTCTACACCCGACGCAACGGGTCGGAACGACAGGACAGCGTGATGCTGCGGCATCGGGCGCACCTGAACGATCTGACCCACCGTGTGCAGGACCGCATCGAGGCCGGATTCGCGGGGCCGCTTCCCCTGGACGAACTGGCCGCGGGGTTCGGGGTCAGCCCGCGAACGCTGACCCGCCGGTTCGTCGAGGCGACCGGGATGACCCCGCTGAGGTACCAGCAGACCCTGCGGGTCGAGCGGGCCGAGCACCTGATCGGGCACGGAGCCACCGTGGAGGCCGCAGCCAGGGCGGTGGGTTTCCAGGACGCCCGGATGCTGCGGCGGCTGCGGGCGACCGCTCGGCGGACTGCGGAGACCTGAGCGTTCCGGACACGGCCCACCCGGGAAGGACCTGGTCGCTTACAGACCCCGGCGGTCGTAGGCGATGCGTTCGGTTCGTCGCCGGGCCGTCCGCCGGGCTGCCGTCACGGCTTCGGTCAGCCGCACCTCCCGGTCGCTGCTCTCCAGCACGAGGTACGGCAGCGCATATTGTTCGCAGACGTCTGTCCAGTAGTCGTCGCTACCCTCCCGTGTGTCGCCGCCGTATCGGAGTGGATCCGGCTCGAACGGGATGTTCTGCCGGGTGACGAGGTAGAGATCCGACTGCAGGGCCCTGGCCTCGACGCGAAGATTCTCGGGGCAGGGTCCGAGGACGTCCTGCCAGGCGGGGAACTGCCAGTAGCCCACGGTCGAGAACAGGTCCGTGTCCTGGATGACGAAGGGCCTGTCGTGCAGGTTGCGTGCGTGCCGCTGCAGCGCGGCCTGCCCCCGCCAAATGGCACGCATGGAACGAGGGGTGATCTCGTTGACGGTGGTCTCGAGATAGGGCCGGGCGTACTCGAACAGCCAGTGCCCGTTGACCTCCTGTGCGAGCCGGCGTGACAAGGTGGTCTTCCCGGTCGACTCGGCACCGAAGATCGTCACGGTGGTGCGCAGGTGCTGCTGGAACTCGGGCAGGATGTCGGCGAAGTGCGCTTCGGGATCCTCCCGGACCAGGGTCGCCTTGACCGCATTGAGGCTGCGGTCGATGTCGTAGGGGAAGAACTCGGCGCCGGTGATCTCGGCCAGTTTCCGCCCGTAGAGTTCGCTGGAGACGATGTAGTCCCCGGCGGTGACACCGAAGCCGTGAAGGAGGTCGCGCCACATCTCCCAGAATCCCGGCGACGCGGGGTCCTGTTCGAGAGACGCGTCGAGATGTTCCAGGCGCACCGTCTGCATGCCCTGATGCCTGATGGCCGCGCGCAGGGCGGCGATGCGTTCCTCGGCCATCGGCTCGTGCGGTTGGGTGCAGGCGATCACGACGACCCCCTCGGGTGAGAGTTGGTCAGCGAACTGCATCAGCTGCAAGTGCCCGGTGGTCGGTGGCATCGCGGTCATCAGGACGTAGGCCGTCGGCACGATGTCTGCTCCTGTTCCAGCTCAGATGACCGTAGACGGTGTTGCCGAGGAAGAAGACGTACTGCAGTGCCACCAGCGGCAGCCCGGTGGTGGCGTAGGTGTAGATGGCGAAGATGTTGACGGCACCCCAGACGACCCAGTTCTCGAGCTTCTTGTTGTCCAGCAGGAACTGGGCCAGAATCGTTCCGGCCAGGATGACGGAATCGGTCCAGGCCATCGCGCCGCCCAACTGCCCGCTGAGGAGTGACGCACCCAGGTAACCCAACCCGCTCACGCCCAGATAGGCAGGAATCCAGCGCGGGTCGACCCGGGTGACGGGTCGGGTGTGCGTGTCGGCGCGCCAACGCAGCCAGCCGTAGACGAGGGTGGGAACCAGATAGGCATTGAGTACCGCGCTGGCCAGGAGGCCGCTGCGCAGGAACAGCCATGCGTAGGCGGCGCTCGACACGGCCCCGATGGGGTAGTTGATGCGCCGCTCCTTGACGCAGAGATATGTGCAGGAATACGAGGTGAACACTGCGAACACCTCGAGTGTACTGAAGCTCCGGAAACTCAGCCAATGGCACAGAAGTGCGATCCCGTACGATGCGCCGGTGAGTGCCGCGCCGACCACGATGCTTTCTGTCACATGGTTCGTCAGGGTTCGGTCGCGAGGTGTGGTGGGAGGCGACATCGGGCGGCCCTTTCATGGGAGGACATCGGTCCCTGATCTCGGACAGGGAATATGTGGACAAGGATCGGACGTTCGCGGACATCCCCGCAGCCGTCAGGACCGGAGGTCCGGATCGACCGGGCGCTCACCTGCCGGCGGCTGCTGCTCACCGGGAGCATGCCGGACGGGCTGCTCCCGGAACCGATCAGGTCAACCGGACGAGGTTCCCGAACCCTCGTACCGCACCCGGCCGCCGCTGCGGTGCGCGACATGCTCCGAGGGAGTGTCCCGGAAGTGCCGCGGGAGCGGCTGCTGCCTGATGTCCGCCATGTCGGGGCCCTCCCGTCGGAACGCGTCCGGCGAGTGCCGGACTCATTGTCGTCAGGAGGACGATAACTGGGCGCAGTGGTTATCGTCAAGGTGACGGATATACGCTGTCGTGGTGCGCGCAGCCGACCAGCCCCCGGGGCCGACCCCAGCCCCGGTCCCAGTCCCGACCTCAGCCCCGGTCCCAGTCCCGACCTCTGCCACCGCCTCGACCCCAGCCCCGGTCTCGGTGTCGGCCTCAGGCGCGTCCCGCGCGGGGTTCGACCCGGCAGGGGGGAGGGGCTCGGCCGGCTCCGCTCATCCACCCTTCGCGGTGACGGTCGACCTCGTGGTGCTCACCGTCCGCCGCGACACCCTCCAGGTACTGCTGGTCACCCGGGGCGAGGCGCCCTTCGCCGGAGAGCCGGCGCTGCCCGGAGGGTTCGTGCGGATCGACGAGGACCTGCAGGATGCGGCCGTGCGGGAGTTGCGGGAGGAGACCGGTCTGGACGACGTGCAGGGGCACCTGGAACAGCTCGCGTCGTACGGATCACCCGGCCGTGATCCCCGCATGCGGGTCGTGTCGGTCGCGTTCCTGGCACTGGCCGCCGACCTGCCGGACCCCATCGCGGGCACGGACGCGGCCGCCGCTCGATGGGCCCCGCTGCACGAGTCGCTCGACGGCCCGCTGCCGTTGGCCTTCGACCACGGGCAGATTCTGCGTGACGGCGTGGAGCGGGCACGGGCAAAGCTCGAGTACACGCCTCTCGCCACGGCGTTCTGCCCACCCGAATTCACCGTCTCGCAGCTGCGGCGGGTCTACGAGTCCGTCTGGCAGGAGCGGCTCGACCCCCGCAACTTCCACCGCAAGGTCACCGGCACTCCGGGGTTCCTCGTGGACACCGGCCGTACGGTGCGGGAGGGACCCGGCCGGCCGGCTGCCCTGTTCCGCCGCGGGAGCCGCGATCTGCTGGTACCTCCGCTCCTGCGGGAGGGCACTCGGAGCGAGGCACATCCCGCCGGTGGAGGTGCCCGCCCGCCGGGGTGAGCCGGAAATGCGGATGTCCGCCTGGCGGCACCCGGGCCAGGATCGTCTCCGGCGGTTCACGCGGACGGGGCGGCGTCCTCCGGTTCGAGCACCAGCACCGGGATGACGCGTTCCGTCCGGCGCTGGTAGTCCTCGTAGTCGGGGTAGGCCTGCACGGCGCGTGCCCACCAGAAGGTCTTCTCGTCGCCGGTGACCTCCCGGGCGACGAGGCGGTGCGTCGTCGGACCGTCTTGCAGCAGTACGTGGGGATCGGCGAGCAGATTGTGGTACCAGAGCGGATGCTCGGGAGCCCCGCCCAGCGAGGCCACGACGGCGTATCGCCCCTCGTGCTCCACCCGCATGAGCGGGACCTTGCGGATCTTCCCCGTCTTGGCGCCGCGCGTCGTGAGCACGACGACGGGCATGCCGCGCAGGGTGGTCCCGCGGGTCCCGCCCGAGCGCTCGTACTCCTCCACCTGGTTCCTGACCCAGTCCCGCGGACTGGGCTCGTACTCACCGGTCGTCGACATGAGCACATTCAACCTCCGGACGGGCTGTCCGGCATGCGCGAACGGGGGTCGACGGGGGCACCCGTCCGAGAACCGGTGACGAGGTGTCGAACGCCGGTCTCGGCGCGGGCGGTGTCTAGGCTTTCGGTATGACTCAGAGCATCGGGGAAGTTGCGTTCAGTCATCGATCTGGGGGGCGTGCTCGGCCGGTTCTCGTGCTCTGTCTCTGCCTCGCGCTGACCGGTTGCCTCACCCTGAGCGGCTGCGGGGGCTCGGGGAAGGCCCGAGCCGGCGGGGACGGGTCGCCCGCACCGTCCGGGACGAGCGCGACCGTGTCCGCGGTCCCCACCGGATCCGCGATGAGCTCGGCCGTCCCGACCTCGGACACCGCGGAGGTGGTGGACCCCTCGAGTGATCCGGGGGAGACCGATCAGACCACCTCGGACACCGCGGACGTGGTGGATCCCTCGAGTGATCCGGGGGAGACCGACCGGACCACGGCGGCGGCCCTTCCGGTGCTCGGGACGCCCTGGGCGCCGAGCCAGCAGGGTTACGGGACCGCACGACCGGCGACGGTCTACAACGGTGGGGACTCGACCGGCCGGGTGAGCAAGATCACCTGGGATGACTGGGGTGCGGCCAAGGCGGTCGGGCACGGGATGGGGTGGCTGCCCAACGCGAAGACCGGGGTCGTGGCGGACGGTTACTTCGCGCCCATGACCGTGGTCGCCTTCCGGTTGGGCACCTGCAAGGGCCGGACGGCGTACCTCGCGGTCACCTGGTACGCGCCGAGTGCGGGGCAGGCCTTCGACTCCGGGACGTACATCAACGCCTGCACCGGGGACTACGTCGGCTCGCAGGGCTGAACCGCTGGCGGGCCCGCCAGCGGTCATGAACGGGTCTGTCAGCAGACCTGAGCCGGTTGACTGGCGGACCTGAGAAGCCGGCGCCGAAAAGTCCGCCGGCCCGTGCGGATCGCGCCGGATAGGGTCCTGCCATGACCCGACGACGGTGATCTGACCACCGCACCCCCGCAGGGGCCTGGGCCGACGCCGTCTCGCGTCGCGCCGCCGTGCTGGTGGCGCCCCTCCTGACGGCCGGCGCCTACGCGCTCTGGGTACTGGCACCCTCGTACGGGGCGTTCCTGGCGGGGTTCGTGCTCTGGGGCGAGAAGAGCGCTCTGTCCTCGGGGGCGTTGGAGGCCCTGGTCTACGAGGAACTGGAGCGACACGACGCGGCGGTCTGGAACCCGCGCATCCGGGCGAGGCCCGTGCCTGCGCGGCGGCGGCGGCGCCGGCCGGGCCCGGGCAGACGGAACAGGGCCCGTCACCTCGCCGGGCGAGGTGACGGGCCCTGGGTGCGCCGTCGCCGATGGACTCGGGCCTCGACCGGGCCGAGCCGCAGCGGGGCCGCTCGGGTGGGTCGGGGCGCGGACGGCGGTGTCCGATCTGCCGGTACCCCGGATCCGGTCGCGCTATTGCTGGATCAGCCAGGGTTCCCAGTCGTCGGGGTGGATGTCCATCCACTTCTCGGCGGCGGCCTGGTAGCTCAGGTGTTGGTTCACGATGTAGTCCGCGATCTCGTTCTGGTCGGCGTTCGTCCAGGCGAAGTTCTTCACGAGGTTGTAGGCCTTGCCGCTCGTGTCCGCGAACTTCTTCGACACCAGCTTGTCCAGGGCGTTCACCGCGTAGTCGCACCGCACCGTGGCCGCGTCGGCGTCACAACTGTCGGAGTGGTCCGGGAAGTTGATCTTCGCGAAGCGGTGGTCCTCGAACAACCAGTGCGGTTCCCAGAAGTAGAAGAGCAGCGGCGTCTTGTTCGTCGTGGACTCCAGGGCCGCCTTCACGGTGGCGTCCTCGCCCCCGGAGTAGGCGAAGGTGAAGTCGAGGCCGAGGTTCTTGATGAGCGCCGGATCGTTCGTGGTGTAGGACTTGTTGCCGGTGAGGCCTGCCTTGACGAGGGTCTTCTTGTCGTCGATGTACTCCTTCTCCTGCGCGGCGTGTCCCCAGTTCTCCAGCATGACGTCCAGCGAACCGCCACCGATCGCGGTCCAGGCGTCCCCGGCGGTCATCTTCTTCAGGACGACCTTGTAGTGCAGCTGCTTCTCCAGGATGGTCTGGACGACGGCCGCGTTGGCCTCGTAGCCGGACCACGGCAGGACTGCGATGGTCACCGTCCCCGCATTGCCCGCCTTGGCGCTCGCGCCGAGGCCCGGGATCGAACACGCTCCCGGGCCGGGGACGTCGAACCCCGGGTGGGTGCGCGGCCGCGGAGCCGGTTCGCCATGATCCGAACGGGCTACCGCGCAGCCGGTCGAGGACGCCCGCCGTCACCGGGCCGCCGGGCAGGGGCGCGGGTCTGCGGATCAGGACTTCGTGACCGCGGCCAGCGGCCCGGCACTGAAGGCGTCGGCGTCCGCGTGGAACTCCTCCCGCAGGGTCCAGCCCGGTGCGTGGTAGAGCGAGTCCATCTCGACGTAGGGAAGGTCGAGCAGCCCGCTCAGGCGACGGGCCAGAGTCGACTTGCCGGCCGCGGCGTTGCCTGCCACGAGCACCCGGCAGGGCGCCGCGGAGAGAGGATCGTTCGGGCCGAGGAGGGGCATCGGCCTACGGTGGTCGGGACGTCCGGTCGGCCCCGGCCACGGCGGCGACCAACCGCTCGAACAACCCGGCCGGGTCGTGCAGGACGACGAGACCTTCGCGCACCACCCGGGCGGTGCCGGCGTCCACCGGCGTGGTGGCCGCCCAGGACGGCGGGACGAGACCGAACTCCACGTCCAGTCCTCCGGCGAGCCGTACCCGACGCTCCCGCAGGGGCCCCCAGCGTGCGGTGCGGACGACGCGCGGTGCCCGGTGCGGCAGGACGTCGCTGAGCCAGTCCGTGGCGTGGGCGAGGTGGCCGGGGGCGGCCAGGACGAGCACGAGATCGACGTCCGAGCGTGTGGTCGGCGTGCCGCGGGCCCAGGACCCGACGAGGGCGATGCCCAGCACCGGGGGAGTCCGCTGGGCCCACTGCCGCACGTCGTCCAGGACCGCGGCGACCTCGGCCCGGCGTGCGGGGTCCGGGGCGCTCGCAGCGCCCGCCTCGATGGGCGGCACCTCACCGGGCTGCCGGCCGGGGGCGGGTGGTTCGGAGATCATGTCCTCACCTCACCGACGGGACGATACCGAGCTGCTTGACCGGACGTCCCCGGTCACCGCGTGCCGGCGGGGAAGCGATGACCGTTGGTGCCACGATGGCCGGGTCAGCCGTCGCCGTCCGGTTCCGGCGTCCCACTTCCGGGGCGCCGCCGGGGCTGTCGGCGAGGTGCCCGTAGCGTCAGCTGGATCGAGGTCCCCATGCGTGGTCGGATGTGCCGGACCCCCGGCTACCTGGCGGTTCTCGGGCTGTTGGTCCTCTCGGCGACGGGATGCTCGTCGCACGGCGGATCCGGCCAGAGTGCACCTCGCGCGCTCGCGCAGCCGACCGCTTCGTCCGCCACCACCGGCGCGGGCACGACCTCGACCTCCGTGCTCACCGCGGTCGGGACCACGGACCGGGCGATCACGCCGAGCCCGACCTCGCCCACGGGCGGCACCACCACCGGCGGGGCGACGCGGACCGGTGCCGGGAACACCGTGACGGCCTCGGCGTGGCATGTCGGGCTCGGCCGGAACGCCTCACTCGGTGGCCGGTTGCCCTTCCCGGTCACCAATCCGTGGAACACGCGGATCGACTCCGCCCCGATCGACCCGAACTCCGCCCGCCTCATCGCCTCGATCGGCGCGGGCGGTCACCTGCACCCGGACTTCGGCGCGGACTGGGACGGTGGCCCGTTCGGGATCCCCTACGTGGTGGTCGGCGGCACCCAGAAGAAGGTCCCGGTGTCCTTCGACTACGCCGACGAGAGCGACCGGGGTCCGTATCCCGTCCCCGCGAACGCCCCGGTCGAACCCGGATCGGACGCCCACGTCCTCGTCCTCGATCGCGACGCCTGGCGGCTGTACGAGATGTGGGACGCCGCGCCGTCGAACGGCGGGGCCCGGTGGCACGCCGGCTCGGGAGCGGTCTTCGACCTCTCCACCGGAAAGCTCCGGCCCGCGGGCTGGACCAGCGCCGATGCCGCAGGCCTGCCAATCTTCCCCGGGCTGGTGCGCTACGACGAGGTCGCCGCGGGGGAGATCCGGCACGCCCTGCGATTCACCGTCAGCCGGAGCCGGAAGGGCTACGTCTCCCCGGCTCGCCACTCGGCGGGCGCCTCCACCGACTCGAGCCTGCCGCCCATGGGCATGCGGGTGCGGTTGAAGTCGAGTTTCAACATCTCGTCCTACCCGCGCAGCGCCCGGGTCGTGCTCACCGCGCTGAAGCGGTACGGGATGATCGTCGCCGACAACGGCAGCAACTGGTACCTCTCCGGCACGGCGGACGCGCGCTGGGACGACGACGCCATGAACAGCCTGAAGCGCGTGCCGGGGAGCGCCTTCGAGGTGGTGCGGATGGGAAAGGTCACCACCGGCTGAACCGTCGGCGGTGCCCCGGTGTCCCGGCTCCTCGCCCCTGGTCGCCGTCCTCCGGTCGGAGCTCGCCGATTTCGGCGACCAGCAGGGACGGGGCGAGGGGTCAGGGACGGGGCGACCGGGGAAGCTGCGGGAGGGCATGTCGCAGCAGCGGGGGGTGCAGGGCGGTGACCTCGCCCGCACGGTAGAGCTCGGCGTGCCCCCGTCCGGTCGATTGTTCCGCGCCGACGGGATGTACGAAGCCGGGCGTCGAGAGCACCTTGCGCCGGAAGTTGGCCGGGTGCAGCGGGTGACCCCAGACGGTCTCGTAGACCCGGCGCAGGTCTCCGATCGTGAACGGCTGTTCCAGGAATGTCGTGGCGAGGCTGGTGTACTCGAGTTTCGACCGGGCCCGTTCGAGGCCGTCGGTCAGAACGAGGTCGTGGTCGAAGGCGAGTATCCCGGAGCCCAGATCCGCGACGGCCCAGAAGCGCGCCTCACCGGCGTCGGGTCCGGGATCGGGGTGGGGCAGGTCCGGCGCGACTGCCAGGTAGGCCACCGAGACCACCCGCATGCGCGGGTCGCGGTCCGGGTCACCGTAGCTGCGCAGCTGTTCGAGGTGGACGCGTTCCGGGGCCAGACCGGTCTCGTGCTGCAGGGTCGTGCGGGCGGCGTCCAGGAGGCCCTGCCGTGGACCCACGAACCGGCCGGGCAGGGCCCACCGGCCGCGGTGGGGGTGCTCGGTCCGCCGTACCAGCAGCACGCAGAGCCTGTCCTGGTGCACGGTGAGGACCACCAGGTCCACGGTCACCGCGAGCGGTGGGAACGCCGTCGCGTCGTAGTCCCGCAGGAACGCTTCCTCGGTGTCAGTAGGAGGGGTCCCGTCGTCAGTGGGAGGGGTCACGTCCCTACTGTACTCGAAAGGAGTTGTTTCGCTACTCAAACTGAGTCATGATGGCGCCCATGTCGCCTCTGGGGATCGCGGGATTCCTGACCGGAGCGCTGTCGGTGTGGTGGTACGCCCGCCAGAACGTGTGGGCCTGGCCCGCCGTGACCACCGTGGTCTCCCTGGTCGCGCAGTATCTGCTGACCTGCACGGTGTTCGGCACCTGGGACGGTTCGGCTGGTGGGCCGGCGGGTGGTTCGTCGGGCGGGCCCGACGCCCCTCGGCCCGGGGCGGTGACCGCGTGAGCGCGCCGTCCCTGGGAGTGGTGGTCGGCAAGTTCCTGCCCCCGCACGCCGGGCACAGCCTGCTCATCCGCACCGCGGTCGAGGGCTGCACCCACGCGACGGTCCTGGTCTGCGCGAAGGTCGACGACCTGCTGCCGGCACCGGTGCGGGCGGGCATGCTCCGCGAGCTGCACCCGGAGGCCGAGGTCGTGGTGACCGTGGACGACATCCCGGAGCACGACCCCGAGGAACGGGCGGAGGAGATCTCCGAGGCCTGGGCGCAGCGCACCCTGGAACTGTTCCGTGCCCGGTACGGTCGCGGGCCCGACGTCGTTTTTTCCTCCGAGGAGTACGGACCGCGCTACGCCCGGTACCTGGGCGCCCGCCATGTCGCCGTCGATCCGGACCGGGTGCGCGTACCGATCTCGGGGACGGTGGTGCGCTCGGATCCCTTCGGGAGCTGGGAGTACCTGGACCCCTGCGTGCGGGCCTGGTTCGTACGCCGCGTCTGCGTGGTGGGGGCGGAGTCCACCGGGACGACGACCCTGGCCCAGGACCTGGCCGCCCACTTCGGCTGCGGCTGGGTGCCGGAGTACGGGCGGGAATTCTGCGAGGTGCGTCTCGCCGAGCGGCCCGGGGTCGCGATCGACTGGCAGGAGGAGGACTTCGTCGAGATCGCGACCGGACAGCAGTTGCGGGAGGATGCCGCGGCTCGCGGGGCCGCGCGGCTGCTCGTCTGCGATACCGACGCCCTGGCCACCTCGATCTGGCACGAGCGCTACCGGGACCGTCCGAGCGAGCGGGTGCGCGCGCTCGCGGCGTCCCGCACCTACGACCTGTACCTGCTCACCGGGGACGAGATCCCCTTCGTCCAGGACGGCACCCGGGACGGCGAGCATGTGCGCGGCTGGATGACCGGACGGTTCCGGGAGGAACTCGCGCGCCGTCCCGAACCCTGGCTCGAGCTGCACGGCAGCCGTTCCGAGCGGCTCGCGGCCGCGGTCGAGGCGGTCACCCCGCTGCTGCGGAGCGGCGCCCGTCCGCGCTGAGCCTCGGGCACGCCCACCCCGGACCGGACCGGACCGGGGTGAGACGCCCACTGCGGACCAGGCCTGACGAGGTGGGCCGGGGACTCAGGCGTCCTCGGCCAGCCGGTGGGTGAGTGCGGTGTGCCGGCGTCCGGACCCCGGGGTCCGGATCGCCTGGGCGAGGGCCTTGCGGGAGCCCACCAGCACGATCAGCTTCTTCGCCCGGGTGACCCCGGTGTAGAGCAGGTTGCGCTGGAGCATCATCCAGGACGAGGTGGTCACCGGGATCACCACGGCCGGGTACTCGCTGCCCTGGGACCGGTGGATGGTGACCGCATAGGCGTGGGCCAGTTCGTCGAGTTCGGTGAAGTCGTACTCGATCGACTCGTCCTCGTCGGTGCACACGGTGAGGGTCTGGTCCTCCAGGGAGAGGGCGGTCACCGTGCCGGTGGTGCCGTTGAAGATCCCCGCGACCCCCTTGTCGTAGTTGTTGCGCAGCTGCGTCACCTTGTCGCCCACCCGGAACACCCGCCCGCCGTGCCGCCGTTCGGGGGCGCCGGGCCGGGCGGGGGTGAGCGTCTCCTGCAGCTGCGCGTTCAGGGCACCCGCCCCGGCCGGTCCGCGGTGCATCGGTGCCAGCACCTGCACATCCCGGGTGGGGTGCAGTCGGAATCGGGCCGGGACGCGCCGCGCGACGATGTCCACGACCAGCTTGGCGGTCTCCTCGCCCGCGTTCAGCCCGGAGTCCTCGGCGGGCTCGCAGCCGAACCAGAAGAAGTCGCCGAACCCGCTGAGCTTCGGCGGCAGTCCGTCGTTGATGCGGTGGGCGTTGACGACGATCCCGGACTCCTGCGCCTGCCGGAAGATCTGTGTGAGCCGGACCCGAGGCACGGACGGCGCCGCGAGCAGGTCCCGCAGCACCTCGCCCGCACCCACCGAGGGCAACTGGTCGACATCGCCCACCAGCAGCAGGTGCGCGCCCGGGGGCACGGCCTTGACCAGCTTGTTCGCCAGGATCACGTCCATCATCGAGGACTCGTCGACCACGACCAGGTCGGCGTCCAGGGGATTGTCCCGGTCGTACTTGGGATCGCCGCCCGGCTGCAGCTGGAGCAGCCGGTGAATGGTGGAGGCCTCGTGGCCGGTGAGCTCGGCCAGGCGTTTGGCCGCGCGCCCGGTCGGCGCGACGAGCACGACGGTGGCGTTCTTGGCCCGGGCCAGCTCGACCACGGACCGCACCGTGAAGCTCTTCCCGCAGCCGGGACCCCCGGTGAGCACCGCCACCTTGCGGGTGAGCGCGAGCCGCACGGCCTCCCGTTGCTCCGGCGCGAGCTCCTGGCCGGTGCGCGTGTGCAGCCAGGCCAGGGCGCGGTCCCAGTCGACGGCGGCGAACGCGGGCAGGCGCTCGGCACGGGTGTGCAGCAGGCGCCGCAGACCGCCCGCCAGAGACTGCTCGGCCCGGTGGAACGGGAGGAGGTAGACCGCGGGCACCACGTTCTCGCCGTCCAGGGATGGCACCTCCTCGCGGACGACGCCCTCGGCGGCCACGAGCTCGTCGAGGCACGGTCCGATCAACGCGCGGTCGACCTCGAGAATCTTCCCGGCGTCGGTGATCAGGTTCGGTTCCGGCAGGAAGCAGTGCCCGGAGTCCCCGGCCTCGGAGAGGGTGTACTGCAGGCCTGCCTCGATGCGCTCCGGGCTGTCCTCGGAGATGCCCACCGCACGCGCGATCGTGTCCGCCGTCCTGAAGCCGATGCCCCAGACGTCCGAGGCCAGCCGGTAGGGCTCGCTGCGCACGACGTCCACCGAGGCGTCCCCGTACTTCTTGTAGATCCGCACCGCCAGGGACGTCGAGACCCCGACCCCGGCGAGGAAGACCATCACCTCCTTGATCGCCTTCTGCTCCTCCCAGGCGTCGGCGATCCGTTGCGTGCGCTTGGGGCCCAGCCTGTACACCTCCACGAGGCGGCCCGGTTCCTCCTCGATGATCCGCAGGATGTCCGTGCCGAAGTGCGCGACCATGCGCTCGGCCATCGCCGGGCCGATCCCCTTGATCAGCCCGGAGCCGAGGTACTTCTGGATGCCCTGCACCGTGGCGGGCAGCACGGTCGTGTACGAGTGCACCTCGAACTGCCGGCCGAAGCGCGGGTGCGAGCTCCAGTGACCCGTGAGGCGAAGGCTCTCGCCGACCTGCGCGCCCAGCAGGGCGCCGACCACCGTGAGTAGGTCGGGGCCACTGCGCTCGGTCGCCACCCGGGCGATGGTGTAGCCGGTCTCCTCGTTGACGTAGGTGATCCGTTCGAGGACGGCTTCCAGCGTCACCGGGACGCGGGGCGGGGCGGCTGACCGGTCGGCCACGGGGCCATTCTGCCGGGGACGGCGACCCGGGACGACCGCGGTCCCGACGGCGGGGTCCTGAGGGTCCGTCGACGCGGGGCCGGCTGGCCGGACGGTGCGGCGTGGACGGTCCACCGACGTGGTGCGGACAGCCCGTCCACGCAACGCGGAGAGTCGGCCGGCGTTCGCCGGGTACGTCCCCCTGCTGGTCTGCCGCTCCTGGGAGCGACGCGCCGGTTCCTTGCGGTCCTGGCGATCACGTGGAACCCTGTGCCGTTCTGATCAGCACCTCTCTGATCAGAAAGTCGCGTCACAGGGTTCCTGACCGAGATCATCAGGGTCCGTCCGGGTCACCACGCCGATCGAGTCGTCCAGCGGGAGGGGCGACGGGATGCGGGCGGGGCGACGAGGTGTCCGGTGCGGCGGGCCGCGCGGGAACACGGGAACCGCGGGGTCTGGCGCCGTCATGGACAGCGGGGTGCCGTGGAACGGAACAGCGGGGTGCGGTGAGACGGAAGGTCCCGCCGCTGTCACGGGGAGTGGTGAGAACGATCATCGAGGAACGTGGGGACGACGAACTTGAGGGCGCTGAGCAAGTCGGCCCAGCGGACAGCGCGCTGACCGGGCCGGGCGAAGCCCAGGACAACGGCGCCGGGGACAGCGGCGCCGAGACCGCCCGGCCGACCGAGCCCGCCCAGGGTGACGTCCTGCCGGTGACCGAGGGCGGGCCGGTGGTGCTCTCCGGTCTGCGACTCGGGCCGGCGCCGCAGCGTCCCTCCCCGCACCTGTCCTGGTCGGCCGGTGACCCGCCGGATCCCTATCTTCAGTACTTCCCGCCTGCGCAGCCGGCCGGGATCTGGCCTCCCGCACCGCTCCCCACGAAGGGGAACCGCCCTCCGCTCGCGGCGATCCTCGGCGGTGTGGCGATCATGATCGTGGTGGCGGTTGTGTCGGTGATCTCGACCGTGCAGCACCTGTCCGGCGGGGGGAGTTCCGTCCCGCTCGCCATGCACGACGGCAAGAAGTGGTTCGAGGACCCCGCGGACGGGATCACCTTTGCCGTGCCCGTCCGGCTGAGGCCGGTGGCGGTGACCAAGGACCAGATCCGCCGGTGGGCGGAGGCAGCGGACCAAGCATTCCACGACTCGCAGAGCAGCGAGGAGGAGCAGGCTCAACGGCTGCAACTCTGGTTCTTCTGGGCCTCCGCCCCTGCGGACTCGGTTCAGCAGGTGGATGTGATGCGCGGCGAGCGGGTTCCGGGTCTGGAGGAGCCGATCACCGTGGCCCTCGCTCGCGGTGTGAAGCAGCGGATGCTCCAGCAGGGCTCCCAGGATGTGGAGACCTCTCTCGTCACGATCTCCGGTGCTCCGGCGCTCAAGGTGACCTGGCGCAAGGACCTGGTCCGGAACGACGGCGGCACGGTGACTCAGTACTACAGCCAGTACATCTTTGCTGGCCACTCTGGGTCCGGCGGATTGTCCGTGCTCTTCCTGACCGGACAACCCGGTGATCCCTACGGCGAGCAGCGCATAGTGATCGACTCGATCAAGCTCCTCTGACAGCCGGAAAGCTCGCCTGACGGTGGCCGGCCCACTCACCCGAGCGCTGCTGGGTGCGAGGCACCTGGCGGCCGACGATCTGCTCTGCAGACACCGAAGAACAAGCTCTCGGCCGGGGGCCGGGACGCACTCGCCGCGGCCGGTGAAGCCGGTCGAGAGACCTGGAAGGGTTGCCCCATCGTGATCGATTCCTCGGACCAAGAGCCTGACGACACCCGATCTGCCACCGGAACGCCCGGCTCGGTTGGAGCGCCCACCCCCGAGTCTCTGACGGCGCCCGAACCCGGACCGTGGACGCCGCCCACTCCTGGCGTGCCCTTGTCCCCCGGTGCCGATAGCGCATCCGACGGGCCCGGTGTCCCCGGTGCTGCCCAGCCGGTTCCGCTGTCGCCGTACGCCGCGCCGCAGGCGTCCGGCACACCCGGCATGCCGCAGTCCCCGTACGCGGTTGCCCCATCAGGGTACGGCCCGGGCGCCTGGGGCGCGGCGGTGGACGGTGTGGGGCCGTACCCTCCCGGTTCCGCCCCCGAGTCCCGCCGGACGCTGGTCATCCTCATTGCTGCGGCATGCGCGGTGGTCCTGGTCGTCGGCGTGGTGCTCGCGAAGTCGGGAGTCCTGCACGGAGACAAGTTGTCCACCACGAAGGTCACCCAGAGCACGGCTGCCCTAGCCGGTGGCCAGACCCGGGTGACCGACGCCAAGGACGGGCTGTCCTTCGTGCTGCCGAAGGGTTGGTCCCAGGCCCCGACCAGTCCGAGTCAGTTCGCGGAGTGGATCCGTCAGGCCAAGTCCAAGATTCCAGGAATGCCATCCCTCGATCTCTCTCAGATCACTCCGCTGCTCAACCACCTGGCGTTTTTCGGGGTGCGCGGGTGTCCGGGTTGTGAATCGGAGGTGCGCGAGATGATGGTGTTGCATTTGCCGCAGGAGCTGCCTGAACTCGATGACACGACCGTCCAGGACATCCTTTCCGGCATCCGTGCTCAGAAAGTGCTGAGCGATGTCCAGGGCGGGCTGGCCGAGGTGGACAGCACACCCGCGGTCAGGGCCACTGTGGTGGGGCGGCTCGCGGCCGCCTCAGGCGCGAAGGTATCCGTCTACGGCACTGTGTACATCTTCGCAGGGTCCAAGGGAGGAATGTTCTGGCTCTACTACTATGCCGCTGAGCCAGGTGATCCCTCGGGAGACCTGGCCGCCATCTTGTCGACCCTGCGGCGGTAAGCATGCCCGTTGGGCCTGGCCAGGATCGGCGCCACCGCGCAGGCAGCGCCGAGCAGGAAGCCTCGTGCCTCGACCCCGACGACGTGCGTGACCTCGGCGGGCCGCCACGGATCTGCGAGTGCCTCGACCACCTCTCGCAGCGCGGTGGCGTCTGCGAAGATCCGCCAGACGTCGGCGTGGCCGCCCGACCAGCGGAAGCGGTCACGTACGGCTCGACGCCCGAGGTCCACCACCCGGGCACCGTAGCGGCTGCGGGCGATCCTGTCGGGGCATTGTGGGCGAGCTTTGCCTGCCGCGTCGTCCGGGATCTGCTGCCCCGGGGCCGGGGCGGACCCATCTGCTCGAAACGTGACGTCAACCCTTGCCCGGCAGGTCGATTCCGCGCCGCCACGAAGAGCAATTTGTGGGCATGCGGCAACCACAAACGAACGTGATATAAGTCATAAAACATCCTGAGAGGTGCGATTGGGGTGTGGCCTGGATAGGCTCGTTCTGCCCGTGATGTGCATCACGGGACTGGGTACCGGACATCGGACGGAGGTTCGACCTTGCGCAGGATGACATCGATGAAAGTCGCCGCCGCAACAGGCGCAACTGCGATGCTTCTGTTCAGTGCAATTCCAGCCAATGCGGGTGCGACGGTCGTGTCGCCTCACCTCGTTGCCGGGCAGGTGTCGGCTCAGGCTGTCAGTTGCAGCTACTCGACGAACTGGTCGGAATCCTTCACGTTCAAGGGGGTCATCTACGCCGGGCGGGGGTACGCGGGTCACTACGGCGGTCTCTCGACGGTCCCGTCGAAGACGTCGGTGACAGCGGCAGGCGTCGAGGCGCAATGTCTGTTGAAGCGGTACGGGGACTACAACCCGGGAACCGTGGACGGCGTCTTCGGCCCGAACTCCCAGGCCGCCATGCGGGCCTTCCAGTCGGACATGAACTCCTGGTTCGGCGCCGGCCTGTCGGTCGACGGTCTGCCCGGGCCGAAGACGTGGCCGTGGCTGCGCTGGTACGAAGCCTGATCTCGCGTTCCCCTCGCTGATCCGTCGGCGTGGTCGACAGGGCGCGGGCCCCGACAGATCACTGTTCGGGTTCGTTGACTCGGGGTACCGACCCGGTACCGCGAGGCGGCCTGCGCCTCGGGGATCGCCGTCCCCGAGTGTCCCGGCGACGGACTGATCCACGTCGATGGTGAAGCCGCACGGTGGTGGCCGCCCGGACGGTGCCGGGCCGGGCGGCCACCACCGGAGGGCGTCCCCGGATGCGTCTTGGTGTACTTCACCCGGCTTGTGAGGCTCACCGCACTCCTGGCAGGCTGTCGGTTCGTGATCGATTCCCCAGGTCAAGAGTCCGACGACTCCCGCTCCGGCACACCGGGCCCGAGCGGATCGCCTCCGCCAGGGCCGTGGACGGCGCCCGTCCCCGGTGGGACCCCGCCGCAGCCGCCCTACTCCGGTGCTCCCGCCGGCTACGGTCAGGGCCCCGAGTCCGGCTGGCCCGGCGCTCCCGGGCCTTACTCCTTCGCCCCCGCCCCGAAGCCTCGACGCGGGCGAACCGCCCTGATCGCGGTGGTGTGCGTGGTCGTCCTGCTCGCCGTCGGCGCGATCGTGAAGTCGCAGACCGACCACAAGGAGAAGCTGTCCGACACGAAGGTCGCCCAGAAGACGACCTCCCTGGACGGTGGACAGACCAAGGTGACCGATGCCAAGGACGGCTTGTCCTTCGTGCTGCCCAAGGGCTGGTCGCAGGCGCCCGCCAGCCCGAGCGAGTTCGGTGAGTGGTTCCGGAAGGCCCAGGCCAAGTCGTCCGGACTGTCGTCGATCGACTCCACGCAGCTCGCTCAGGCGTTGAACAAGATGGCCTTCTTCGGCATGTACGACGAGGCGAGTTCGACCGCCGAGACCCGCTGGATGAT
>CAZOWW010000033.1:39724-42212 GCA_964583765.1 uncultured Kineosporiaceae bacterium | reverse complement strand
CGTGACCTCCTCGCTGCTGGCCAGAAGGGTGGCCGAGGCGAGGCGTTCGAGGTGGCGCTGCCCGATCGTCACGTCCCCGTACCGGGCGAAGATGACCTCGCCCTGCTCGGTGACCTTGAACCGGCCGTCGACCGAGTCGGGTGGCTGCGCGAGGATCGCCCGATGCACGGGGCCTCCTCCCCGGCCGAGCGAGCCACCACGGCCGTGGAACAGGGTCAGGGTGATCCGGTGCCGATGCGCCCAGTCGACCAGCTCGCCCTCGGTGTCGTAGAGGGTGAGGGTTGCGCTCGCGGGGCCCACGTCCTTGGCGGAGTCCGAGTAACCGAGCATGATCTCCACGGCCCGGTTCCGATCGCGCAGCCACTCCTGGGTGCTCGCTGCCCGGAGCCAGGCGTCCAGGACGCCGGTCGCGCCACGCAGATCCTGACCGGTCTCGAAAAGGGGCACCACGTCCAGGCGTAGCGGGCGGTCACCGACGGCGAGCCGCGCGAGGGCTCGCACGGCCAGAAGGTGCTCGGGACGCTGGCTGAAGCTGACCACGTAGCGACCGCAGCACTGCTCCCCCCAGCGCTCTTGCAACCACGCCATCACCCGGAGCGTGTCCAGGACCTCGCGGGTGCGCTCCGTGGCGGGCGAGACATGCGCGTCCCAACCGTGCACGGCGAGGCGATCCAGAAGGGCCGGATCCCCGGCGGCGGCCACCGGGTCCTCGATCCCTGGGAGCTGCCCGAGCAGCTCGGCGAGGGCCTCCGCATGGACGCTGCTGTGTTGGCGCACCTCGAGCTCGGCCAGGTGGAACCCGAAGGTCTCCACGTACCAGATCAGGTGCTGCACCTCGCCGTAGGCGGCCCGATAGGCGCCGGCCCGGGCGAGCGAGTCCTGCACCAGACGCAGTTCGTCCACCAGTTCCGAGGGCCGGCGGTAGGCGAGCTCGACCTCCCCCCGCCGCGTGGCCTCGACCCGGGCAGCGGCCATGAGCAGCTTCTGGCGGTGCGGCTCGTCCGGGGAGTTCTGCACGATCTCGGTGAATCCGCGCGGTGCGGTCACCAGGTCACCGGCCAGGGAGTCGAGCAAGGCCGTCGACGGCGGGGTACTCGAGGTGTCCATGGTCAAGGTGCGTGCGACCCGGTCCACCGCCGTGTAGAGCGCCTTCAGCGCATGTTCGGCCTGCAACGCCATCGTCGCCCTCGTGACCTGCGCCGTCACGAAGGGATTGCCGTCACGGTCCCCCCCGACCCAGGTACCGAAACGGACGAACGCGCCGACCGGCGAAGGTCGCCGCCCCGACTCCTGCCCCACCAGAGCCGCCTCGACCGCCCGGTACAGCCGGGGCACGGCACGGAAGAGGGTCTGGTCGAACACGGTCATGACCGTGCGCACCTCGTCCGCGGGCTCGGGGCGGGAACTTCGCAGGGTCGCGGTGCGCTGGAGGATGTCGATCTCCTCGAGCATGCGCCGTCGGGCCACCGCGCGCTCGGTCTCACCGCAACGCGGGTCGTCGTGGCGATCGAGTTGCTCGGCGATACGCCGGAGCGCGGACGCGACCGCCCGCCGCCGCGCCTCCGTGGGGTGCGCGGTGAGGACGGGGTGGATCCGCAGCCGGTCGAGCCGCTCGCGCACTGCCTCCCCGGCGGCCGCCACCGCGGGCCAGACGGTGTCAGTGGGTCCCCCTTCGCTGTCCTCACCCGCAGGGGTCTCCCCCCGGAGCAGCCGCACACGCTGGCGTTCGTCCGCGAGGTTGGCCAGGTGGAAGTGGACGGTGAGCGCTCGGGCCAGCTCGGCGGCCTGGTCCAGGTCGAGCCCCTCGACGATCGTGGCGGCCTCGGCCGCGGCGTTCTCGTCACCAGAACCCGTGGCGGCGGTCAACCGAGTGACCAACCCCACCAGCTCGCCGTGACCCGCCTCCCGGACCACCTGATCGTGCAGCGCCGTGAGCAGAGCCACGTCGGACGCGAGATCCACACCGGGGATCTCCGGTCCGGGTCCCGGGACCACCTGGGCCGGAGCCTGGGGATCGGCGGGTACCCGGCTCGCGGACCCGTTGGAGGGAAGAGCAGCCGTTCGTGCGAGATCGCTCGACATGCCCTCAGCGTAGGACGGGGTCCTGGACCCGCGCCCCTCGTCCACAGGACCGATGAAGGTATGCACCGACGCGACGACGGCCTTGCACAGGGCGCGAAGCCGATGGATATTCCGCGCTTCCTGCTGAGGAGGCCGGACTCCTCACGAGCGGTCGGACCGCGCCCCGTTGACCCCCGGCGCCCCGTTGACCCCCGGCGCCACATTGACCCTCGGCACCACGACCGGGTTCGAGCGCACCGCGCGAACGGTCAGGCCCCGCGGGAGGCAGGGTCAGGGCTCGCGATCGGCCTCCACGGAGGGCGCTGCCTCCGTTTCCCGTCAGCACCCTGCGGCTCCCATTCCCCGGCGATGTCCTCGGACTTTCCACCGCCGACATCCTCGGGCTTCCCACTGCCGACATCCTCGG
>CAZOWW010000033.1:0-39624 GCA_964583765.1 uncultured Kineosporiaceae bacterium | reverse complement strand
TCCTCGGACTTTCCACCGCCGACATCCTCGGGCTTCCCACTGCCGACATCCTCGGCGCCCAACCAGCGGGCTGCTCGCTCCCGGACCTGGTCGGCAAGCAAAGGATCGACCTGTTCGGCGAGCCCCGCGAGGATGTCGGCCGTGCGCCGCTGTACGGCAGAGTCATGCAGCCTGCCGACCACGGCAGAGACCGATCCCGCGAGCTCCCCCACCGCGGTCCAGAACGGCTCGACGATTCCCGGCAGCTCGTCGTCACGGGCAGCGTCGCGGGAGCCCCGCCACTCTTTCGGATTCGCCGCGTCCCGGTGCCCTTCTGTGCGCTCTGGACCCGCTGCGTCCTCCGCGCGCCCTTTCGCGCTCGCCGCATCTGCCGCTTCCCGCGAGTGCTCCCTGCCCTGTTTCCGCGGGCGCTTTCCGCTGTGTTTCCGTGGATGCTCCCCGCCGCGTGTCCGCGGGTGCTCCCCACCGTGTTGCCACGGGCGCTCCTCACCCTGTTCCTGAGGACGTTCCCCGCCGTGTTCCTGAGGGCGCTCCCCGCCGCGGGCATCCTCCGTGCCGGCAGGCCGGGGAACCGACGGATACCGGGAGGGGGCAGGCCGGACGATCCCCTGCTCCTGCACCCATCCCTCGATCTGGATGCAGGCCACGTCGCCCACGCGATACCGCGTGAGGTACCCGGCGCGAGCAAGTGCGGTGAGATCGGCGTCCATCTGCTCGGGGCTGTGCTCACGCCACAACGGCCCCCAGAGCACGCCGTTGAGCGTGCCCGGATCATCGAGAAGGCGCCCCTCGTCATCAGCGGCGAGCGGGAGAAGGACGAGGGTGTGCCGCGCGGACAGGTCAAGGGCCACTGCCCGGGGGTCCTGAAGGACGGACGGGATGACGCGCCGGGGCTGGGACATCACTGGTTCTCCTCGATCGGGTCGACCGCCGTCGAACGAGTCGCGTGGACGGCGACGGATCCGGGGCGGCCGGCTGTTCGGTGTCCCCATGATCCGCCCGACCGGGTGGTGCCGCGAGCGGGTCGGTGAGTCAGTCGCGAGTCGGTCGGTGGATCGGTCGTCAGTCGGTCAGGGAATCCGTCGCGAGTCGGTCGGTGAGTCAGTCGCGAGCGATGAGGAAGGGACGGGAGGCCTCGCCCATGCGGGTCAGCGGCCCGGCGAGGGCCTCGACGTCGACCGGGACGACCTCCGAGCGGCAGCGGCTCTCCACCCGACGGAGCTCGGCGAGCTGACCCCGGCAGGACTCCAACTGGCGGTCGATGGTGTCGAGCTCGCGGCCCAGCTCTCCCGACTTGCCCCGGCGGATGGCGAGGGTGCGCCACTGGGCCATGAAATCCCGGAACTGCTCGAGCCGTTGGGCGGCGCGGGTGGTTCCGTCACCCACGAGCAGAAGCTTGTCGTTCACCTCGACCGTGGCCACCGCCATCTCGGCGACGCTCTCGTGCAGGGCCTCGCACAGCACCGGAACCGCCGCGAAGGCCGACAGGGATGACTTGCCGCCGAGAACCTCGCGGACGAAATCAATCATGACTTCGCTGTTGAGGCGGGCCAGTGCGATTCTCACCCGCAGCTCGGAGACCTGGGCCCGCAGCGCGTCCAGTTCGAGACCCAGCCGTTGCAGTTCGTTCAGCACCACCTCGGCCGGAGCCTTCATCGAGTCCGCGATGGAACGCAGCGCGGAGGTGTCCCCGGCCACGCGCGTCGCTCCCCCGCGCACCGCGCCGACCGCCCTGGCGATCTGGTGGGAGGCGATCATCATCGACACCGAGCACGAGGCGATGGACAGGGAGAGGTCCCGGTACCCGTCGAGGTGATCGACCGGCGCGGAGAGCTGACCGTCGAGAGCCAGCGCGGATCCGAGCACCTCGCCCAGGGGTCCCTGCGGCAACGGGTCCGACTCGGGGCGGGCGATCACGCTCCGCGCGGTGATCTCCGTGGGCAGGGCCTCCGCCATGAAGCGGTCGTAACTGTCGAATCCGAACCGCTGCAGGCGGCCTCCGATCCGGTCGGCACCCAGCTTCGCCACCGCCGCGGGATCGCCCCCGGCGTCCCTGGCATCCTGCTCCACCGTGCGCAGCTCGACGTACAACTTGCGCGCGGTCGCCGCGTAGTGGCTGCGGGGCAGGAGGCCGATGGACAGATAACCCTCGCTCAACGACGTGATGGCCACGAAGGTCCAGTAGTCGCTTCCGTCCTTGGCCCGGTTCTGCACATAGCCCACGGCCGGTCGACCGTCGCTGATCCGTTCGCGCAGCAACTCGAAGATCGCGCCGGGCATGCTCGGATGGTTGAGCACCCCCTGCGGCTGCCCCACGAGCTCGTCGAGGGAGTAGCCGGACACCTGCAGCAGGGCGTTGTTCCCGGTGCGGATGCACCCCTCGCGGTCCGTCGTGGAGAAGTGCACGTCGTCGGAGGCCATGGGCGGTTCCAGATCCAGTGCATCGTCGCCGCCGACGGGTGCCTCGATGGATCCCCTCGACGACTCACCAAGGGACGCGCCGACGTCAACCATCGAGGCGACGGCTGACACGACGACGAGACCCGAACCCCCGAATGGGGTTGAGACAGACTAATCCCCCCGGACGCCCCCCGTGCAGTACTCGGTCATCATTGGACGGATCGGGCTCCCCCAGGCCGACCCGGCCCAGCGGCCGGGATTGCCGAGTGCCGCGAGCCGATGCGCGGGACAGGCAGAAAACGGCATCGCGGTCGCCGGGCAGCGCGGAGAAGACAGGCACCACGCGAGCTCCAGAATCCGTACTCGAGGGGACGGTCCATCCAAGCAGTGTTCGCGGCCGGATGCGTAGTGGATCCCCACCCACCACACGATCAGACCTGTGACATTGCCCGCTCAGGGGCACCTCGATCACAGAACGGTCACCGGCGTGTAGCGACCGACCGTGTGCGCGCTGACCCCGGCCACGAGGACCGAGCTCGCCAGAATCTCGATCTCCACCTGGTAGCCGACACCGCGCACCAGCCCGGTCAACCGCACCGTCACGTTCCGGCATCCGGTCCCCGCGACCATCGAGCGCGAGACGAGCGGGGGCTGCGCGGACCCCAGGAAGGCCTGGGGGACGGCGGTGATCTGGTACGAGCGGATCGTGGCATCACCGAGGGTCGAGAAGCCGACCACGAGGGCACCCGCGGCCGGCGTGACGGTCATGGGGATGGATGCCGTCCCGAGGTACAAGCGCGGACAGTTCGGCATGGGCCGCAGGGACGGCAGAGGCGTGTTCACGGGCGCCCGGAACGGACGTACCACCGGCTCCCCGGTGAGCAGGGGCCCCGGACCGTGCGGGCCGGCGGGGCCACGCGGGCCTCCGGGACCTCGCGGTCCCCGGGGTCCGGTCAACGCAGTGAGGTAGGCGGGTTCCTGGTCGGCGAGCCCGCGCGAGTGCGCTGGCCGCGGCTGTGGCGCACGGGCGGTCCGAGCCACGGCGATGGGCGGACGCGTGGTCGAGGAGACGGCCGAGTCCTCCTCGACGGGACCACCAAGACCGAGGAGCGCGGACGGAGAACACGCAGCCACGAGCAGGGACGCCGCCGCCAGAGGACCGAGCCGCGCGAGGCAACGCGAGCGCCTCGACCGGCCCGAGTGAGCCCGTTCTGGGTGCGCCCGTTCTGGATCCGCCCGGCCGGCCCGCGGACCGACCCGCGGACCCGGTGCGGCGGTCGTCGTCACGCCGATCCTGTCGGCACCGTCGTCTGCCGGTTGAGTGCTCGGCCGTCGAATGCCCGAACGAGGACTTCCACCGACGGGCACCACGTCGCGGCCTGCATCCCGTTCTGATCACTCTGCACCGCACCGAGAGGGTTGCCCTGGCGAGGGACCGAACCGGAGGAGTTGCGACGTCGCCGACGAAGCCGGCACACAGCCTTCGCACAGCTTCTCCACTGGTTCAGCTCGGACCCGGCCCGGATGATGGAGACGGGGCCGAGGTAGGACACCGCGCGACCGGACTCGACCACCGCGGCAACGGGACACCGAACGAGAGCGCGGCACCGCAGAGCACACCGGTCCGGGCTCCCGCCCCCGGACCCGGACCACCGGCGGTAGCGTCACCGCGGGGCGAACCGGGCTTCTCGGGACAGCGAGACCGGGCATTGCGACAGCGAGACCGGGCATGGTCAGGACCTGGATCCGACAGGCATCAGCCGGTGGCGTCACACCGGTGATCCATGACGACCCACGCAGGCGTACGAGATGAGGGACATGGCTATCGACGATCGGACACTCACGGCCATGTCCGAGTGGGAGCGCATGGACCTTCTCCAGCGGCTGGTCCGCATGCAGTCCGCGCCCCCGCTCATGACCCCTCGCACCCGCCTGCTGCGGCGCTGGCTCCTGAGGAGTCTGGTCGGTGCCTGCCTCGCACTGATGATCTGGATCCCGGTCCTCGCCGCGGAGCTCCCCATGCAGTACCGCGCGGGCCACTGGAAGTCGGCGTGGGTCGGCTTCGACGTCGCGTTGCTGTGTTCGCTGGGCGCCACCGCCTGGGCGCTGTGGCGGCGACGTCAGATCGTGGTGCTGTTCGCCATGGTGAGCGGCACGCTCATCGGCGCGGACGCCTGGTTCGACGTGCTCACCTCCTCCACGAGCGCGGATCTGGCGCGAAGTCTCGGCCTCGCGCTGGTCCTGGAATTCCCGATGGCGATCGGCTTCTTCGTGCTGGCCCATCGGCTGCTGCGCTTGGTGGTGCTCGCGGCCCGTGCCTCCCTGGGGGTCGGCGCACCTTCGACGCTCCGGCGGACGCCGATCTTCGGGGTCGCCACCAGCCAGGACTCAGCTGCCTGACGACCCACTGCGACCCGACCTCATCCTCCCGCGCCCCAGCCTCATCCCGCCGCCAGGTCCCGGCCGATACCCGTGACCCCAGCCGGAACGGGACCGGGGTCGGGGCACGACGGAACCGATCTCGGTCCGGCAAAGGAGTAGGTGCCTCGCGCGGAGGCTCAAGGTCTTCGGCAGAGCGGTCGACGCTGAGTGCGCACCGGGTTTGCCTACCTGGGCACCGCTGCGGCTGGCAGGGAGGACCTCAGTGACATCAGGGACGCCCGCCGGCCGCCGGCCGATCGTGGCGGTCGTCCGCCCCGGTGCCTACCTGCTCCCGGTGCTGCCGGCACTCATGGCAGTGGCGCTGCGTCCATCGGGGCGCCAGCTCCTCCTCTGGTCGATCGGCCTCACCACGCTCACGGTCCTGATCATCGGATGGCGCCTCTGGCACCAACGGGCCACCGAGGGGCTCCGCGGAGTGGTCCGATCGGTGCCCGTCATGGCGCTCGCCGCCTTCCTGACCTGTCTCGCCGTCCCCTTCCCCTGGTGGGTGGGCTGGGGGCCGGTGCGCGGGACCGGCCTGCTGTGCGGTCTCCTTCTGGGGCTGCTCCCCCGCCCGGGCGCATCTCAGGACCAGAACGCACCGCCCGCCACCCGGAGGTCACGGCTGTCCGCCAGGGCGTGGAGCCGGATGGGCACGCTGTTCCTGGACGGCTGGATGATCGGTGGCAGTGTCCTGCTCATGGTCAGCGTCTTCGCGACCTCGGGGCTGCTGCACCGCGCCCCGGGAGCGTTGTGGCACCGCCCGGCCGCCTGGTGGAGCCTCACCTCACTGATCACCGTGATGATCGTCGGTGGGCTCACCGGGCACGTCCGCGAGCAGCACCGCATGGCTGTCGGCTCGCGGCTCGCGAGCGTGGTGGCCATCCTGGTCGCGGATCTCGTCTGGGCCGTGAGCGACGACTCAACCCAGAGCCTGCGGTACAGCTGGGTCGCGGTCGGGATCCTCAGCGGCTCGCTGCTGGTGGACGGCGTCGGTCCCGTGATCGCGTCCAGCGTGGACTGGCAGCGTCCCCGAGGGCTGACCCTCATGCAGCTGCCGATCCCGGCCGCCGCGGTGTTCCTCCTGACGCCCGGGGATCGGTCGCAGCTCAGCCGTGGGCTCGCGGTCTCGCTCATGGCCGGCCTCTTCGCGCAGATCGTCATGCACGGACGCACCAACACCACCCTCTGGCAGCGGCTGCTGGGGCAGACCGAGCAGTTCCGCGACCTGGTTCGGGACAGCCGCGACGTGATGATCCACCTCGACGCCGAGGGACGGGTGGAGTTCGCCAACGACGCCGTCCAGGAGGTCTACGGCTTCCCCGCCCGGGCGCTCATCGGGCGGCCTCTCGGAGAGCTCCTGCACCCGGACGACCGGGCCGGCGTGCTCACCATCGCCGCGCTCCAGGAACGGGAGTCGGACGTCACCCGAGTCGAGGCCCGGTTCCGGCACGCCGACGGTACGTGGCGGTACTGCGAGTCCGTGGTCAGCCTGCGCCGGGACCAGCCGGGCTGGATCATCTCCGCCCGCGACATCACCGAACGCATCCGGCTGCGCGCCAAGCTCGCCCAGCAGGCCGCCACCGACCCGCTCACCGGCCTGGTCAACCGCCAGGCCTTCCTGCGCATGCTCAGCGAGCGGCTCACCGGGCCGCGGTCGGTCGTCGTCCTGTTCATCGACCTGGACGGGTTCAAGCAGGTCAACGACACCCTCGGCCACAGCTCCGGGGACGACCTGCTGCGGCGCGTGGGCGCCCGGCTGCAGGACACCGCCCGCCCGGGGGACGAGGTCGCCCGGCTCGGCGGGGACGAGTTCGCCATCCTGCTCGGCAGCGACGACGAGGAGAGCGCCCGCATGGTGGGCTGGCTCGTCGTCTCGGTGATCGCCGGAATCTGGGGCCGGGAGGCGAGCGGCCACTCGATCTCGGCCAGTGTCGGCATCGCCTCGGGCAAGCGGATGTCCGCCCAGGAACTGCTCCGGGACGCCGACCTGGCCATGTACCGGGCCAAGGGCAACGGTGGCGCGCAGGTGGTCGTGTTCGAGGACTGGATGTCCGAACTGGTCCTCGAACGTTCCCGCACCCTCGCCGAACTCGAGGTGGCGACCAGGGACGGCGCGCTGGTCGTGGAGATGCAACCCCTGGTGGAGCTGGAGTCCGGTCACTGGGTCGGGTTCGAGGCCCTGTCCCGCTGGCGGAACGGGAGCCAGCTGCGCCCACCCGACCAGTTCGTTCCCCTGGCCGAGGACACCGGCCTGATCGTCCCCATGGGTGAGTGGGTGCTCGAGGAGGCCCTGCGCCAGATCCGCACCTGGCCGGACGGGGACGTCGGGGTGGCGGTGAACGTGTCCGCACGCCAACTCGAGGAGCCGGACTTCTCCGGCATGGTCCAGCGGGCCCTGGAGTCCGCGTCCTTCGACCCGCGCAGACTCACCCTGGAGATCACCGAGCAGACCGCGGTCCAGGACCTCTCCCGTGCCGCCTCGCGCCTGCAACCGCTCCGGCGCAACGGCGTGCACATCGCCCTGGACGACTTCGGCACCGGCTACTCCTCGCTGCACTACCTCACCCGGCTCCCGGCGGACTCCCTGAAGATCGACAAGAAGTTCGTCTCGGGGCTCGGCGTGGAGCGGCAGGACGAGGTGCTGATCCGCTCGATGCTGCTGCTCGCCGGGGATCTGGGACTCGAGGTGGTCGCCGAGGGCGTCGAGACCCCGTTGCAGGCGCGGATCCTGGCCGACCTCGGCTGCCGTCTCGCCCAGGGGTACCTCTTCTCCCCGCCGCGTCCGCTCGACGACCTGCTCTGGATGCGCCCACGGCACCAGGTGCCGGACCAGCGTGGCGCGCGCGGGGTGCCCCAGCAACACGCCGAGGGGACCGCCGCGGAGCCGCCGAACCCGGTACCCAACTGGCTGGCCAGCAGCCCTGGATCCCGCGGACAGTGACTCGACACGCCGTGGAGTTCCGCCCCGCACCTGCCGCGGGGAACCTCATCGCCGCGGCCCGGAGCGGAACTGGTTCATCTCCGGAACACCGCCCGTTCGACCCGCCCAGGAGATCAGGGCCGACCGGGGGAATCCGGCGCCCGGGGGTCCCGGAGTCCACCGGGACGAGCACGGTTCCCCGGCCGGAAATGCGCGGGGCCGTCTCCACCCACGACGGGGACGGACGTAATCGAACGCGAATTCCCGGGAATCATGCGCATGATATCCCGAGGCGGAACCCGATCTGCCGGGCACCTCGGGTCACCTGACCCGAGGACCTGGCCGTATCGGACCGGGCCGGACGGGATCGGTCGTCATCGTGATCTCGCAGCACCGACGTCGCGATCACTGGATCACGACTCTACGACCCGCCACAACCGTCGATTCGAGTGCCGGCGGCCCGGACATCACAAGTATCCGCACTGTTCCGTCGGCCCGGACGACTGTTTCCGACGTGCAGGCGAGCGACGCGCGACGAGCGACCTCGTCAGTTCTCGCAGGCGCCCGGGGCCGGGTCACGTCCTGTCCTGGTCGACCACGAGGGGCGACGTACCGCCTCCCAACCGTCGCCGAATCCGCCGGGCGACCGACGGTGCGTCCGGCCAGCCGAGGACTGCGCGGGACGGTTCCCCGGGAAAATGCACACCCACGGGCGGGATGGGACCTCGTCGGTCCGGAACTGCGGGCACGGGGAATCTACTGCACACATGGGCGACCGAACCGAGGAATGCCAGTGGTGAACGAGAAGCCCCCCCTCCACATCTCGTTCACCACCTCGCATTGCATGAGTTGCCTGCCCGAGTTCTTTCCTGAGTTCCTTGCTCGACTTTCTTGTCGCCCTGCGGTGATGCGGTATCACCATAGGTGCACCCAGGTGAAGGAGGTACCGATACTCGGTGAGGATTTCTTCACCGAGTACCCCACAGTGATCGGTGGCTCCATCTGAGGGCGTAACATGGAAACCGCGTTTCGACCCGCTTGTCGCACGGCCCATGCGCCGGTCCGGTCGGCCTGCCACTCGAATCGTTAGGCACGGGAGATACCCATGAGCGTGTTCTTCCCGGAGGGGGACCTGTGGAGGTCGTTCGCCGCGGAGGCGGCGAACCGCGCCGAGATCGCCGTTCTGGATCACGAAGGCGTGATCATGGCAGTGAACGACGCGTGGACCACCTTCGCCCGTGACAACGGCGGCGAGGCGTCAGGCTGCGGACCTGGAGCGTCCTACCTGAGGGCATGTGATGCCGCCGCGGAGGACGAAGCGGCATCGGCCGTCGGCGCCGCCATCCGGCGGGCCGTCGCGGGTGCCCTCCCCGTGCCACTGTGTGTCACGGCACCCTGCGACGCCCCGGACGTCGCGCGCCTGTTCCTCACCCTGGTCGCATCCCGGTTCGGGGATGACGGCGGATGTATCGGTGCCACCGTGATCCTCGTCCCGGTGGACGAGCGACCGCGGGGCGCCCGCATCCCCGAGGCCATCCCGGCGACGCCCGACCACGGCGGGCACGGGAACGACGACGGCTGGCTCGTGGCCGACGAGTACGGACGGATCCTCGCGGTGAACCGGCGGATGGAGACGCTGACGGGTCGCTCGGCAGGGGACCTGACCGGCCGCCTGGTGGAGGACCTGGCGCCACCGGAGCGACGGGGGCAGTCGCCGCGCAGCGCGGACCGCCCCGCGGCGGCCGCCGCGTTCTCCTGGGAGGACGGACCGCCGCGGCTGTACCGGGAGGACGGCACGACCGTGACCACGGACGTCCGACTGACCCCGGTCCTGGTGGACGGACGACCGCTCACGATGGTGAACGTGCGGGACGTCACCGGCCAGCGGGCGACGGAGGCCTTGGGCCGCCATCACGCAGCGGTCCTCGAACTGCTTCCGGACGGCGTGTTCGCGGTGGACCCGGTGAGCGTGCGCGTGGCCTACGCCAACAGGGCCGCGAGCCGGATGCTCGGGTACTCCGCACAGGAACTGGTCGGCATGCCGACGGCGCGGCTCCGGCCGAGTGTCTCGGACGAAGAACGCCGGGCCGAGATGGCCGAGTTCACCGCTCGTCCGGGAGTGGGCCACCTAGTGAGCGGTTTCCGGCTGCGCCGCAAGGACGGCACCTTCGTCGACTGCGAGGCCCATGTCACCGCGGTCCCCGACGCCACCGGTAACCCGATCCTGGTCTACGTCACCCCCGACGTGGGCGAGCGGCTTTCGCTCATGGAACGACTCCAGATGACCGAGACGTCGTTCCGGATCGCGTTCGAACAGGCACCGGTGGGTGTCGAGGTGGCGCGGCTGGCGCCGGACGGCACCAGGACGATCCTGTGGGCCAACCCGACTCTGGCCGAACTCGCCGCCGTGCCAGTGGAGTCACTCATCGGAAACAGCCTGGATTCGCTCCTGACCCTCGAGACGCGACAGGACGCAGGGCCTTCCATGGCCCAACTCGCTTCGGGAGAGATCGAAAGGATCTCCCAGCTCTGCCGGTACCGGCGACACGACGGGTCGCTGGTGTGGGTGGAGTTCCGCGCCTGCCGTCTGGACTCGCCCGATGTCGAGGGGCCGGTGGCACTCGTACATCTGGTCGACATCACCGCACGGATGGCCGCGCTCACCCGGCTCCAGGCTGGTGAGCGCTCCTTCCGCACGCTCTTCGAACGAGCGCCCGTGGCTGCCTTGATCACGGAGGTCCACGGCGACGGCAGCCGCCGGATAGTGCGGGCCAATCCCGCCCTGGCGCAGTTCCTCGACGTGCCGCCGGAGCGGCTTGTCGGGGGTAGCCTGGCCGGCTTCATCGCCCCCGAGAACCACTCCGCGGCCGTTCGCTCCCTGCGGGGCGTGGCCACCGGTCGTTGGGGGGAGGCCCGCGGGATGTGGCGGTTCCGGCGCCGGGACGGCTCACCGCGATGGGCCGACGTCCGGATCGTCCCGGTGACCCTGCCGGACGCCCCGGGTCCACTCGTCCTGGTGCACCTCGTCGACATGACCGACCACCACCTGGCCGAGGTACGCCGGGCCCAGGTCTCCGCCGTGCACGAGTTCATCGCCCGCGTGGTCACCGACGTGCTCGCCGGCCAGGCGTTGCAGGCCACGTACCAGCACCTGGTCGAGGGGGTGGCGACCCTCTTCCACGCCGACGACGTGATTCTGATCCTGGCGGATCCGGTCGCCGACCAGCACACGGTCGTCGCCACGGTCGGGCCGCTCGGGGCCGGCCTGACGACCGGCGACCGGCGGGTCCCGACGCAATTCGTCAGCTGGCTCATGGCGCGGGCGGACGGCGACACGGCTGGCCCGGGCCTGCCACCGGAACAGGCGACACGGCTCGGGCCCACGATCGACACCTTGTTCCCGGCCCGCGCCGCGGACGACCGGGGACTGCTCATCGCGACCCGGGTCGTGGGAGGCGAGCCGTTCGCGGTCGAGGAGGAGTCGCTGCTCACCGTCCTCGCACAGCACCTGACACTGGCCATCCGGTTGGGACAGACCCAGTCCGAGCAGCGGCGACAGGCCGCGGAACGGGATGCCTACCTGGCCCGGCTCAACGAAGCCGTGCGGCAGCTGTCCGAACCGGCGACCATCCAGCAGACGGCCTGCCGCTTGATCGGAGAACGGCTGCAGGTCTCACGGGTGCTCTACGCCGACATCGAGGACGAGAAGGTCGCCGTCGTGCGTCACGAACACTGCGAGGACGGCAACACGAGGCTCGGCGGGTTCGAGGTCACGGGCCCGGTGGCGCTGAGTCGGTTCCACCGGGGTGAGGTGCTGGTGGTCAACGATGTGAGGAGCGATCCGCGTTTCACCGAGCAGGAGCGGATGTCGCGGCTAGGTGACGGCTTGGTGGCCTCGATCACCGTTCCCCTCGTCAAGGAAGGCCGCTGGATCGCGGGATTCCGGGTCGAGTCGGCGACACCGCGGCGGTGGAGCGACCTGGAGATGCAACTGGCGCATGACACCGCCGAACGCACCTGGGCTGCCGTCGAGCGGTCGCTGGCGGAGCGGGCCTCCGCGGAGGAGCGAGCCCGTAGGGTGCAGGTGGAACGGGAACTGGTCGAGCGGGCCGCCAAGGAACAGCGGGAGCGTCTGGAACAGGAGTTCATCACGAACGCCGCTCACGAGTTGCGTACCCCGTTGACGGGAATCCTGGGTGCGGTGGACGCCCTGGAGGCCGGGGCGGCGGACGAACCTGAGCACCGCCACCGGTTCCTGACGCACCTGCGGCGGGAGACGATGCGCCTGAACCGGCTGTCGGACGCACTGCTGCAGCTCTCCCAGGCCCAATCGCTCGTCCGGCTCCCTCGCCAGCGCTTCCGGGTGAGACCGCTGCTCGACGATGTCGCGGCGGTGCTCCAGGTCGCCGATGCCGTGGCGGTGTCGGTGGAGGTGGACGCCGAGCTCCGGCTCGAGTCGAACCGCGGTCTGGCGGAGGTCCTGATCGGGAACCTGGCGGCGAACGCGGCCCGCTACACCACCGCCGGGAACATCGTCCTCGCCGCCCATGCGCGCGGCGGTTCCGTGACGGTCGACGTCCGGGACACCGGTGCGGGGATGGACGCCGTGACGCTGCAGCGCGCCCGCGACCGCTTCTACCGCCAGGTGACGGCGGTCGCGACGACGGGCGAGTCACCAGGGTTCGGGCTGGGGCTGTCCATCGCCGCCCAGGCAGCCGCTGCGATGGGAGCCGACCTCGTCATCGAGTCGGAGCCCGGCATCGGCACCCTCGCCCGGGTCACGTTCCCGCCGCCCGCGGACGAGGCACGATGTCCCGAGGAGCCGCCACCGAGCCACGGGCCGGCTCCGGCTCCGGCTCCGGCTCCGGCTCCGGCTCCGGCTCCGGCTCCGGCTCCGGAGAGGTGATCTCATGCCTCTGCCTGTGCGCATCCTGGTCGTGGAGGACCAGAAGGCAATCGCGGATGCCATCGAGTACAACCTGACCCAGGTCGGTTACGACGTCGAGGTGATGGCCGACGGAGCGCAGGCGGCCGAGCAGGATCTCAATGCCTACGACCTGGCCGTGCTCGACCTCATGCTCCCCGGGATGCCGGGTGAGGAGGTCTGCCGGCACTGGCGCACCCGGAGCGTCGTGCCCGTCCTGATGCTCACGGCCCGTACCGATGTCGCTGAACGCGTGCTCGGCCTGGAGGTCGGCGCCGATGACTACCTCGGCAAGCCGTTCTCCATGCCCGAGCTGCTGGCCCGGGTCCGGGCGATCCTGCGCCGTCGCGACATGGACCGTGAGGACACTCAACCCCTTGCCGCCCTCGACGTGGGCGGCCTTCACCTGGATCTGATCGAGCATGTCGCATTGGTCGACGGGCGGAACGTCGCGCTGACACCTCTGGAGTTCCGCCTCCTCGCCCTGCTCGCCCGACGTCCTGGGCACACGTACACCCGCCACGAGATCACCCAGCACCTCTGGCGACGCCCCTACCGCAGCAGCGATCGGGCCTGCGACACCCATATCAAGAACATTCGGCAGAAGATCGAACTCGATCCCTCCCGGCCACGATTGCTGGTCAGCGTCCGTGGCATCGGGTATCTGCTGCGGGAGCCGTGAAGGAACCCTCACTGACGACTGGTACCTCCTCCACAGCCCTTTCCCTAGCGTGAGAGGTGCATGACGGGGAGTGAACGGGACGGTCGGCTCCTGCGGTCGAACCGATCCCGCCAAGGGATCCCCGCGCCGGATTCCGGGGATCGCTGTCCGCGTTTCCCGTTCCGTTGGTCGATGCGGTAGGAGAAGGCTGCGATGGACGGTCGGGAAAGAACCGAAGTGCCGCATCTGGGCAGGACGAACCGATGCGTGGAAGTCGGGGCCCGCCCAGGCACGCATATCGGCGGGACAGGCCGCATCGATGCGGGCCTCCTCGATGAGGGCGGCCCACGCCCGACCGGCCGCCTGATCGGACGGCACTTCCGGACGCCGCGCTCCCTTCTCTCGGAGTTGCGACTGCGCAGGGAACTCCACCGACGCCGCGGACCTGACCACCCGGGCGAGGTGCTGCCAGGCTGCGACGACGACCCCCGGTCCGGTCGCGGGGACCTCCTGCCCCCCGGGGGCGGGGAACTCCTGTCCAGCGGAGGTGGGGAGCCCCCGTCCCACGGGGGCGAGGAGCTCCCGTCCCACGGAGGTCGCCAAGCGTGCGACTGCATGTCGCCGCTGCCGGACGTTCGCCGCCCTCCGGGCGAGGACGTCCAGCCTGACCTGAGTAGCCGTCGGTGCGTCCTGAGCCCGTCGGGCGACCTCGTGGCGGATGCCATGGACGAACTGCTCGACCGCTGGCTCACCGCGGTCGACCTAGACCTGCCGAGCGACGTCACCGTCAACCTGTCCGGGGTCGAGGTCGTGGATCCGTACGGGTGGGGGGCGCTGCGTTTCCTTCAGGCCTGCCTCGAACGACGGGGGGTACCGTGCCTGATCTGCGGGCTCCCGCGCCGGGCGATGTCGTCACCCTCGTAGCCCTCGTCGACAGCTCAACCCTCGGTGCCCCGCTGACCTCAGAGCTCCATGTCCCACAGAACCGCGGACCGGCAGCGCCGCGGGAGGGCTTCCCCCACAGGTGCTGCGGCCCCCTGGATCTGCGACGCGATCTTGATCTAGAGCCGGTAACCTGGCCGGGTGGGTCTGCCCTGGGTGGTTCCTCCCGCGCCACCAGGGTCCTTCCCCACAGCGGGCCTCTAGCTCAATCGGCAGAGCAGCGGACTTTTAATCCGCGGGTTGCGGGTTCGATCCCCGCGGGGCCCACCAGTAAGAAGTAGTGTGTGACCAGCAGGTTTGACACCGGACAGGTCAACTTCCTGCGGATCGATCCGCGGATTTCACCGATGTTGCTCACGGATTGCTCACGAAGTGGCTCCGCGCCTCGCTCCGAGGTTGCCCAGAAGATCTTAGGACTACGGTGGTGGGGCGCGGGCCGTGACCACCAGCGGGGTCGTCGTCCTGTCCATTTCCCCCGCGGTGTCGACGCCAACGGAGTGCGTCGATGGCCACGGACAGTCGGTCATGGTCGCGTCCGTTGACTCGTGATGGATGGAGATGGGGCGCTGCCGCGGTCCGTCCCGGCTCTCACTGTTTTCACCGTGGCGGCCGTGAAACCTCGGACATCGGGCGGGGTCGTGGTCAGTTTCCGGTCCAGCGTCTAGGGGTTTCATGGCCCCTCAGGCGGGATGGGTGTGGGGTGCGGGTCCTGGGGTGTTGGGTGTGATGGTGGCGGGGAACCGTCCGGGGGTCGCCTGGTCGTGGTGTCGTTCGTGTGCGCGGGGGCTTCGTCGTCCATGAGGATTGCTCGGTTGCGTCCGAGTTGTTTGGCGCGGTACAGGGCCTTGTCCGCTGCGGCGAACAAGGCGGTGGGGTCCTGGTGGGGGGCTGGGTAGGTGACGGCGATGCCGATGCTTGCGGTGATGATCTGCGCGATGCGGGAGGCGGCGTGGGGGATGGCTCGGGCCGCGAGAGCGGCCTGGAATCTCAGGGCGACGGTGAGTCCGGCGTCGGCGTCGCTGCCCGGGAGTACGACGGCGAATTCTTCGCCTCCGTATCGAGCGACGAGGTCGTCGGGACGGCAGGCCGATTGGTGCAGGCACTCGGCGACAGCGCGGAGGGTCTCATCGCCGGCGATGTGTCCGTAGTGGTCGTTGTAGTTCTTGAACAGGTCGACGTCGACCATGAGTAGCGCGAGAGGTTGGGCGGTGAGTGCCAGGGTCTGCCAGTAGTGGGTCAGGTGTTCCTGGAGTGAGGAGCGGTTGGCGATGCCGGTCAGCCCGTCGCGCATGGCCAGGCGGCGGAGTTCGGCGTGGGAGGCTTGGAGTTCTTCGGTGCGTCGCCTCAGTTCGGCGGTGCGGAGGTCGACGGTGCGTGCGAGGCCGGCCGCATAGGCCTCCAGGGCGCGGCGGCTGAAGACTGCGTCGAGCGCTCGGGCGAGGTCGACGTGCCGGCCTTCGACCACGGCCCGTTCGGATGCCTCGCGCTCGATGAGCAGGTGCCCGTACTCGCGCTCTCCCACGATCAGGGAGCAGACCACGAGCAGGCCCTCCAGGAGTTGGTCGGCCAGTGTGTCCGGGAGCAGGTGATGGGCCGGGAACGGCTCGGGCGCCGGGGGGTGGATCACGCCGTGGCGGTAGTCCAGCAAGAGCCGGACCGTCTCGGCTTGCGGGGCCGGTTGGGATGTTGAGTCGGGTTGGTCGGTGAACAAGTCGACCGGCACGGAGTCCAGGTCCCCACAGAGATCGGATCGGACGGTGATGAAGCACCGGCGGAGTTTGAGCCAGCGCAGTCCGGAGGCGAAGGCTTCGATCACGTCGTCGAGGGTCTGCGCGGACAGGGTGCTGCGCGTCAGTTCTTCGGCGGCAGCACGGTGGGCCACGTGGGACTGTGCGGTCCCCACCATGCGCAGTGCTTCGGCCAACTGCTCGCGATCCGGGCGGGGGACCAGGCTGGTGGAGTCCCGGATGACCAGTGTGGAGGGCAGGACCACGGTCTCGCCGCGTCGTTGCCCGTGCATCTGACTCAGGAGCAGTTCAGCCGCCGCCCGGCCCTGGCCGAGCAGGTCCTGGTCGACGCTGGTCAGGCCCGGCCACTGCAACGTGCCTTGTTCGTTGTCGCATCCGCTCACCAGGACGTCCTCAGGTACGCGCATCCCGGCCTCGGTCAGCGCGCCGATACATCCGCGGGCCGAACGGTCGTTCGCGGCCACGACGGCGTCGAAGTCGTGCCGGTGTTCGAGGAGCACGCGCATGCTGCGGTAGGACGCCTCCGGGGAGAAGTCCCCGTTCACGACCAGGGCCTCGTCCACGGGGATGCCGCGCCGGTCCATCTCCTGGCGGAAGATGGCCTCGCGTTCCAGGGAATCGGGTTGGCAGGCGACCCCGCGCATCAGTACCGGACGACGGACCCCGCACTCGTCCAGCAGATGCGCCATCACCGCGCGCATCCCGGGACTGCTGTCCCCGCGCACGCAAGCCACGCCAGGAATTTCCGCTCCGATGACCACCAGGGGCAGGTCCCGCTCGTGGACGAGTTCGGTCAGCCGCTGGAGATGGTCCTGCTCCCACCGTTGGGTGGCGATGATCCCCAGCGGGTTGCCGTATCGCAGATGCCGCACCAGGCCGTCGGGGAACTTCGCATCCACATCCCAGTTGATGTAGATCGCCCGAGCCAGCCCATGAGCGTCCAGGACCGGTTGGATCCCGCTCAACAGGTTGGCCTGGTACTCCTCGATCCCCGTAGTCACCATGATCACAAGCCGGGAAGGGTGCTCAACCATGGCGTGCTCCCCGGCCACGATGACAGTGACGTATCGATGAATCCATCGACGCGCCCCCACTGGCCCTTGAGGAATCCACGCGCCACGGGGGCCAGCGCGCCCTGGGCGCCGCTGACGGCGGTGTCGCGCGCGACGGGACAGCCGGGGCGGACACAGGACCACGTGAGGCCCGGTCGGTTCACGACTCAGCCCGGCTCGGCAGACTCGGTCCGCGGCTCGTCAGGCTGGATGAGGTCGATGGTCAATCCTTCGTCCTCACGTTGCTCTCGGCAGAGCGTGTCCCGGCGATCCTCCAGGGCTTGGGCGTACTCACCCCGGTAGACCCCCGACTCCTTCGCGGCCATCACCCAGTCACTGCCCGCCCGTGAACTTCCGATCTTGACGCTTCTCACCATAGACGTCCGGACGAATGCGGAGAATGCGTTCCACGGGCGGGTGGTGCGGGGAATTGGTGCGCTCCGGAGTGCGGTGGACCAGGAGCCCGCGGGCATGAAAGTCACGATCAGGGACCGGGACCACGGCAGTCTTCCGCGTCCTGCGGGTGGGCTCGTTGCTGCGATCAACCTTGGCCTGCCGAGGGTTACAGCCAGGGCGCACAGAGACCCTGGCCGAGTGCAGCCAATCCGGCGAGGTCCCCCAGACCGAAGTCCGCGACACGCCGCTGGACCTGCGGGTACATCACCTGCGTGGGGTCGGTGACATGGGCCAGGCCCACGAGGTGGCCGAGTTCGTGTCCGATGAGGGCCCTGGCGAGGCCCCGCCCTCCGGGCCGGGCAAGCATCGCGGACACCTTCGCCGTGTCGAGCTCGACCTGACCGCTGACGTACACGGCCGGATGGCCGGGCAATGACACGCGCTGGCTCCCGGCTTCACCGGCGACGTCTGCGGCGAAGTCCGCGTTCTCCTGCGAGGTCTCCCACGCGATCAGTACCGGAGCCCACCGGTTCCCGTAGCGGGCCTTCTGGAAGGGCTCACGCTGCGCCGAAGGATCCTCGCTGGTGGTGCCGTCGTCGCGGAACTGCAGACCCGTGGCCTGCGACACCCGCGCAAAGGCCTCCGAGAGGAGCGCGTGGCCGAACGCTGGTGTGCCCTTCTCGCGGACCACGTAGTGCACTGGGCGGCATGGGTCGTATGCCACCGGGGACTTCCCGTCCGCCTGGTGCGCAATGAACCGGTAGGAAGAGCTTCTCGCCGTCACCACAGGTGGATGCGCGAACGGATGATTCGCCTCGTCGCGACCCGGCGTTGGAGCGTTCGCCAACCTCACATTGACCGGGCGCATCGGGGAGAGCCCGCCGTGCGTGAAGGCCCACCCGAGCAGCGAACCGACGATGACGATGACGGATGCCCACGAAACCCACTGGCCCTGCCACCTGCCGCGTGATCGCCGTCCGGTGCGTCCATGCCGGCCCCTGGGCGGGGTCAGGTCCGCGCTCGCCCGCCACGGCACCGCGTCGGGACTCCGGCGGCCCTGCGCCTCGTACACGACCCACTTCGGCACCCGGCCGGAGGGAGATCGTGGCAAGTCATCCGGAGGCCGAACCCTCCGTGCCGATTGCTCGCCCACGCGTCCTCCGTCTCCGTCATCCGTCCGTTCCTACCTTGATCTTCGCCACCCACCCCGACCGGCTGGAGAACCTCCGCGGGATCTCGACCGAAGGTCCCACTGGACGCCGGCATACGGATGGGCCTGGACCGGCCGGCGTCCGAGCGTCGCCGGCCGCGTCCGGCCCCTTGGTCATCCGTCAGTGCCGAGGACACGCTCCGCCGGCTCCGCGGCATCGGGTACTTCGCCGGCACGGGTTGCGCTCCGGTGCCGGGTCAGCAGTCCGGTGGCGCGTTCGACGAGTTCGACAGTGGCCTTGCGCATGACGTGGGCGTAGACCTTGCGCGTGATCTCTGGGGAGGCATGGCCCATGATCATCTGGACGATCTCGATGGGCACTCCCCCGGCCAGCAGCAGCGAGCAGGCGCCGTGGCGCATGTCGTGCAGCCGGATCGCGGGCAGCCCGCACGTCTCGGCCTGGGCGTTGAATGCTTCGGTGATCTTCTTCGGACGTAAGGGCACACCGTATGGCAGGCAGAAGACGAGGTCGTGGTCGCGGTAATCCGGGCCGAACATCGCCCGCTCCTCGTGCTGGGCGACGCGGTGGGCGGCAAGGGCCTGCTGGGCCGGACCTGCCGCACAGCACCACCCGGAGTCAGGGAGGTCACCGGGGAACGGCGCGGCCTCGCCGGTGCCCCGAACCCGACCTTGCCCCGATCCCGACCCTGGCGGCGCCTTCTGAACGCCTTCGCGGACGTCGTCGCCCCGGAGACGCATCCGACGAGGTGCGGGTAACGCAGAACCCGGATCTCCAGCATCGCGCAGCGCACCAACGACGCGGCTACGGTCGCTGCCCCGGATGGAGGCCGAAGGTCACCCGGCCCACGGCGGCGACGTGTCGTCAGCCCGGCTGGAGTCAGGGCGTCGACGCGTGCCAGGTCGTAATCCGTCCGCAGCGTACCGACCGAGAAGGGTGTCACCGGAGCGGCGGACGCACGGACCGCTCCTCGGGAGTCCCGGCGGAAGCGCTCTTCCGACACCTGCGGCAGGACCGGTCCGAGGTCGTGCCCCGCGAGGCGAGCCTGAGCGACCACCCACGTTCGCCGCGAAACACTCGGTCCGGCCGTCCACACCAGTGCCGAGCGGGCCCTACGCCCACGGAGGCCAACTCGGCCCCGTGGCGGCAACGCCGAACGACGTGAGGGCGTAGTTGTCCCTCACGTCCGCAGCGACCCCACGGCGGGACCTGGGACGTCCGCCTCGGTAGCGCACTGACGTCAGCCGTCTTCCCGGGCGCTGGATCCTTCTGAGGCTCGGGTCGTCGCCGGCAGCTCGGCCGAACCCGGGACGCCGTCATCGTGAGTACCCCTGCGGGTTGCCCGATCGTTCCCGTATTGCCCGCTCTTGCCGCACTATCGGGCAACGGCCTCGACGGTGCCCGGTTCGGGCGCCTAGGGTACGGACCGAGCGGGAGAGCGCCTTGCTGAACAGCCTCTCCACGCCCCGGGCGAGCAGCTGACGCGATACAGCTGAACCGGTAAGGAAGCCGCGTCCGACCTGCGTCCCGCATCAGCGGACCCATGCGCGCCTTCATTTTGTTATCAGGTGTCCGGCGCTTCCCGTGTCTTTCCGATCAGCCGGGTCTCGCATGGATCACCGGACCACCGAATACACCCCCGCGAGTTCTACCACACGAAGTGGCGTGTCTGGCGATCAATCACGGCTGAATATCAGAAGAATCACAGACCTGTCCAAGTCGGAACCAATGGCTCACACTGTCGGAAGCATTGGCGCACACCCCGCGGTCTGCACGGTGGTCGGCGCTCGACAAAGGGGGTTGCCATGCCGTCGCCAGGCCTGCCTGGTGTCTTGCGTTGGCGGGCGGCCCACCACCCCGATCAGGTGGCGCTGGCCGTCCCGGGGGTCGGATCTCTGACGTTCGCGGCGTGGGAACACCGCTCGAGGCGGGTGGCGGTCGGGCTCGTCGATCTCGGGATGCGACCGGGCGACCGGGTAGGTCTGATCTTCTCCGCCGAGGACTGGGTCGACTACGCCGTCGCCTGCCTCGCCGTCCAGCGGGCGGGAGCGGTGGCGGTCCCCCTGTCGGACCGGTTGGCGCCACCGCAGATCCAGTACCGGCTCACGCACTGCGGTGCCGCCCTCGCCGTGCACGGTCCCGGCACCCGGCAGCGACCGGACCTGACAGCGCGGCTCGTCCCGCTCGACCTGGTCGAGGCGCCCCACGGGCCGGACGTCGTCGAGCCCGATGTCGTCGAGCCGTCCTTGGGCCATCGCGGGAGCGATCCGGCGCAGATCCTCTACACCTCAGGCACGACCCGGGCACCGCGCGCCGTGACCGCCACCCATGACAACCTCGTCGCGGGTTTCCGGGCCGATGTGCGCCGGATGCCCTTCGGCCACTCGGCCGCACTCGTGCACGCCTTCGCGATCGGGACGAATGCTGCCCAGACCATGCTGGGACACGCGCTCACCGCCCGGCCCACCGTGCTCACGCCGACCAGGCCGACCCCGAACCGCTTCGCCCGGCTCATCGAGTCCGCCGGCGCCTGCACGGTGTTCCTCGTCCCCTCGACCGCCATCGAGCTGCTCCGCTCCGGAGCGCTCGCCGGGCGCGACCTGACCGGTGTCCAGCTCGTCGGGTGCACCGCGGCGGCCCTCCCGCCTGCCGTGGCGCTGGAGCTGGCGAACACCTTCCCGCACGCCGCGATCGTCAACTACTACACGTCCACCGAGGCTGCCCCCGCGGTCGCGTCCATGATCTTCGACCCCGCCCGGCCCGACTGTGTCGGCCGAGCGGCGCCCGGGTCACTGCGGATCTGCGACTCCGAGGCCAGGGTGGTGCCGGCCGGGACCGTCGGTGACGTGTGGCTGCGAGCCCCGCACGCCCGGTCCTACCTCGACGACCCCGACGCGGACCAGGCCACGTTCGGTGGCGACGGGTGGGTCCGCATGGGCGATCTCGGCCGTCTCGATCCCGACGGCTACCTCTACCTGGTCGGGCGCGAGGACGACGTCGTCAAGTCCGGGGCGTTCAAGGTGTCCACCCTGGAGGTGGAGTCGGCCTTGTTCACCTTGCCGACAGTCGCCGACGCCGCCGTCGTGGCGTTGCCGCACCCGGTGCTCGGCGCCGTGCTCGGGGCGGTCGTCGTCCCGAGGGACGGTGCCACGACCGAGATCACCCTGCCCGCGATCCGTGGCGCGCTCCTGGGCCTGTTGTCCGACCACGAGCTGCCCGCCTGCCTCGCCGTCGTCGACCGTCTGCCCCGCAACGACGGCGGCAAGGTCGTCAAGCACGAGCTTCCTCGGCTGTTCGCGACCACCACCGGTCCCTGACCCCGAGCCACCCGCCTCTGACCCCGCACCGCCTGCCCCGGCCCCGAACCGAAGGACACCCGACGATGCCCGTCCCGATCTCTGACGCACAACTCGGACTGTGGCTGACCGAACGCGTGTTCGGCGCGCACCCGGCCCACCATGTGGCCCTCGGCGTCTGGCTCGACGGACCACGGGACGACGACGCTCTCGAGCGGGCCTGCCGGCGCGTCGTGAGCCGTCACGTCGTGCTGCGGTGCGCCGTCGTCGAACGGGAGGGCGCTCCCTGCCTGCACGAGATGTTCGACGCCGGGTCCGACGGGGGCGATGTCCTGCGGGGTCCTCTGGTCCTGGGCGATGTCGAGCGGCACCTGCGGGAACCCTTCGATCTGGCGAACGGTCCGCTCGTCCGGTTCCGGATCCTGGTCCGTTCACCGCGGCGGGCGCTGCTGCTGGTGGTGGCCCACCACCTCGTGCTCGACGGCGGTTCCAAGGACGTGCTGCTGGCCGATCTCGCCGCCGCCTACACCGACCTCGTGGCGCCGGACGACGCCGACCGCGGGGCCGGAGCCGGGTCCGAGGACACGGCCGGGATGAGGTCCGAGGACACGGCTTGTCCCGTCCCGTCGTCACCGCAGCCGCTCGACCTCGCCACTCTGGAGGCCGCGCGCGGCTACTGGAACCGGATCGGGCACACCTCCGGCCACGTGTTGCTGCCCGGGCTGCGGCGGGTCCCGGACGGTCCGGGCGACGGTGCCTGCGTATCGGTCGCGATCCCGACCGCGCTGTCCGACCGCGTGCGCGAGGCCGCGACCGGGTGGGGCGCCTCGACCTACGAGGTGCTGGTGGCCGCCGTCCATGCCCTGCTCGTGCGCTACGGGTCGGACGACCCGGTGCTCACCCTGCCGCTGTCGACCAGACCCCGGACGGACGACGCCGCCCGGCACATCGGCCTGGACGTCAACGAGTTGCCCTTCCGGTCTCCCGCACCCACCGGCGGGCTCCGTGACCACGCCCGCGCCGTCCGGGCCGCGCTGCGGGAGCTGTACCGGTACCGGCACGTCCCGCTGGGCCGGGCGGTGTCCGGGCTACGCCCCACGACGGCGTGGAGCCCCGTCGTGCTCGGCTACCGCCGACCGGCGCCACCCCCCGTGTTCCCCGGCCTGACGATCGACGTGCAGTGGATCGTACCCACCGGTGCGAGCCGGGCCTCGCTGGAGATCCAGGTCGTCGACCTGGGGCCCGGCACACCTCTGGACGTCCTCGTACGCCACCGGCTCGACGGTCTCGACGGGGACGATGCCGCCCGGATCGGGGGCCACCTCGTCGAACTGCTCGACGCCGGAACCGCGGCGCCGACGGTCCCGCTCGCCGAACTGCCGTTGCTGCCGCCCGCGGAACGCGCGGCGGCCCTGGACGCCGCGACCGGTCCGGTCCGTCCGCAGCTCCCGACCAGGACCGTGCTCCAGCTCCTCGCCACGACCGTTGCGGCCCGGCCCGACGCCACCGCGGTCGTCGACGGCGACCGCACGTGGACCTACCGCCGGCTGGCCGGGACCGTGTCCATCGTCGCGGCCTCGCTGCGCCGGATCGGGGTGGCTCCTGGGGACCGGGTGGCGGTCGAACTGCCGCGCTCGGCCTCCGCGCTCGCCGTCCTGCTCGGCGTCCTGTCGTGCGGCGCGGCATACGTCCCGATCGACCCCGCGCACCCGGCAGCTCGCCGGCAGCTCATCCTCGAGGACTGCGCACCGCGCCTGGTCGTCGTCGCTCCGGGTGCGGCACGCGACGAGCGGCCGGAGCCGGTGCCGGGCCTGCTTCAGGTCCCGGTCACCGAGCTGGTCCCGATCGCCGAGCTGGTCCCACCGACTCCGGGAGCCGGCGCCCCCGCGGATCGACCGGACGACGTGGCGGCTCCCGACGCCGTGGTGGCGCCCGACAGCGTGGCGGCGCCCGGCGACGTCGCCTACGTGATGTACACCTCCGGCTCGACGGGGCGGCCCAAGGGCGTCGCCGTGAGCCACGGGGCACTGGCGAACCTGCTCGGCGGCATGGCCGAGACGGTGGGGGCCGAGCCGCGGCACCGGTGGCTGCAGCTCACCACGCTCTCGTTCGACATCTCCGGGTTGGAGCTCTACCTCCCGCTGGTCACCGGCGGCACCGTGGTGGTCGCCTCGGCGGTGACCGGCGCCGACGGCGGTGCCGTCCTGCGGCTCATCCGGTCGGCGGGCGCGACCCACGTCCAGGCGACCCCCTCGCAGTGGCGGATCCTGCTCGATGCCGGCCTGGGGGCGCAGGGGAGGGAGCCGCTCGTGGCGCTCGCCGGGGGTGAGGCACTGCCCCTACCCGTGGCGGTGGAGCTGCGGTCCCGGGTCACTCGGCTGCTGAACGTCTACGGCCCGACCGAGACCACCATCTGGTCCACCGCGGACGACGTCCCCGCCGCTGTCGACGACGTCACGATCGGGTGCCCGATCGCGAACACCCGTGCGTACGTCGTCGACGAGCACACCCGGATGCTGCCCGACGGCGTCCCCGGGGGACTCGCGATCGGCGGTGCCGGGGTCGCGGTCGGGTACCTCGGCCGACCGGACCTCACCGAGCGGCGGTTCGTCCCCGATCCGTGCGGGCCGCCCGGCAGCCGGATGTACCTCACCGGCGACCGGTGCGTGCGGCTGTCCGACGGCCGGTTGCGGTTCCTCGGCCGCGGCGACGGGCAGGTGAAGATCCGCGGGCACCGGGTCGAGCTCGGCGAGATCGAGAACCGGCTGCTCACGCACCCGGCCGTGGACGATGTCGCGGTCGTGCTCCACGGTGAGGGGCCGGCGCAGCAACTCGTCGCCTACCTCACCACCGGCAACACCACTGCCGGCAACACCACTGCCGGCGACACCGCTGCCAACGGCACCACCGCTGGCGGCACCACCACGGGCCACCTCATCACGGGCGACTCGCCGTCGGCAGCGGCGGCGCAGTTGCGCGCGTACGTCGCGGCAGCGCTGCCGGCCGTGATGGTGCCCACCCGCTGGGAGTTCACCGATGCCCTGCCCCACACGCCCAACGGCAAGCTCGACCGGACCGCGCTCGCCGAGCGCCCGTTGCCGCCGCGCGGCCCGGTGGGCGCCACCGAGGTCGCTGACGCTGACATCACGGACGCGGCCCCATCCGGCGCGCCGGACGACGGGCCGCCCGATCTCATCGCGAGCCTGCGCGCCCTCTGGAGCGAGGTGTTGAAGGTGCCGGACGTCGGGATCGACGAGGACCTCTTCGATCTCGGGGGGCATTCCCTCACGATCGCCAGGCTGTCCGGCCGGATCCACCAGCAGTTCGGCGTCGAGATCCCCCTGGACGTGTTCTTCGACGCCCCGACCATCCGGGAGATCGCCGCCGTCGTGGCGGCAGGTGGAGAGGTGACGACGTGCCTGATCTGACCTCGGAGACCGTACGGAGGGTGGTCCCGCTCGTCGAGGCGGCCGCGGAAGGGTTCCTGGCGGGGCACGAGATCCCCCCGGACGTGTCTCTGCGCGCGCTGGGCCTGGGGTCGATGGGCTTCCTACGGCTCATCGACGCCCTGGAGGCCGAGTTCGGGATCGAGCTGGACATCGCCGAGCTGAGCGCCCAGGACACCGTCATCGCCATTGCCGGGCTGGTCGACGCCCGGACGCAGGGCTCCCGATGACGACGGATGTCGTCGCCGTGCCGGCGGCCGCCGTCCGGACGGTCACCGTCCCCGTGACCGGGGAACGGTCCGGGTCGGGACCGCTGACCTGGGGGCAGCAGGCGATCTGGAAATCCGTCGTCGCGCTGGCCCGGGACGGCTTCTGGCCCACCGTCCGGCGCCTGGTCACCGTGTCGGCCTCCCGGCGACTCACGGTCGAGGAAGCCACCCAGGCCCTGGCCGCGCTGGTGTCCCGGCACGAGACGTTGCGCACGCGGATCGTCGACGGTGACGGGTGCCCGCGCCAGGTCGTGGACGCGACCGGGAGCCTGGCGGTGCGGGTGATCCCGGTGGCGCCCGCGCCGCCTCAGCCGTCGGCCCTCGTCCCGGAGACGCACACCCCCGTGTGGGTGCCGGCGGCTCACGCCCCCGTGATCGACGCGATCGTCGCCGAGCGGGTGGCGACCCCGCTCGAACCGGACCGGGACTGGCCCCTGACCGCGACGCTCGTCACCGTCGACGAACATGTGCGGTACCTCGTTCTCGTCGTGCACCATGTCGCGCTCGACCAGCACGCGACCGAACGGTTACTGGGCGAGCTGAGAACGGTGCTGCGGGGACGGACGATCACCGAACCGGTGGGCGAACGTCCGTTGGACCTGGCGGCGCGGGAACGGACCGACGCCGGGGCCACCGAGCGGGCACTGCACTACTGGGGACGCACCTACACCGACCTCGCGTCCGAGCAGCTGCCGGTCATGGACCCGACCGGACCGGCGGGTGTTCTCGAATGCCGGTTCGCGAGTTGGACCCTGGGTCCCGCGCTCGACCAACTGGCCGCCCGACACCAGGTCTCGACGGCGGCCGTGGCAGCTGCGGCGGTGGCCGTCGTCCTGGGGCGTCGGGCCGGCCTGGCGTGCTGCGGTCTGCTGATCGTCGTGGCCAACCGGTTCCAGCCCGGCCACGACCGGATCGTCGCCCCGATGAGCCAGCTCGGCCTGCTCTCCCTCGACGTCACCGCGGGCGATCCCGCCCGGCCCGAGACCCTGCACACGGTGATCCCTGCGGCCTGGCGGTCCGCGTTGCAGGCCTACCGTCACGCCCGCTACGACCAGGCGGCGATGGACGCGCTGCTGGCCCGGTCCGGCCGGGGCACGGACACCGACGTCGACCCGCGCTGCTGCCTGAACGACCTGCGGACCGATCTGCCCTGGACCGCGCGGCCGATCAGCCGACCGGCACCCCCCAGCCGGCTCACCTGGGTCCCGAAACCCGCGCTCAACTGGCATTTCTACGTCGAGATCCAGGACCTGTCCGACCACCTGGTGCTGGCGTGCCAGGCAGACACCCGCCGGATGCCGGCACCCGCGCTGGAGGCCTTCGCGCGGGACGTCGAGGGCTACGTCGTCGGCGCGGCGGCCGCACAGGCCCCCGTCCGGCAGGTCCATCCCGATCAGGACCTCACCGATCAGCACCACACCGATCAGCACCTGCGAGAGGGGCTCCAGTGACCGTCGACGAGCGGCCGGCGACGAGCGATCTGCTGGTGCCCGCTCCCGGGCAGCGCCGGCTGTGGGTCATGAACCAGATCGACGCCACGGATCCTGCGTGCCGCATCTTCGTGTCGGCTCGTCTGACCGGCCCGCTGGACATCGAGGTCCTCCAGCGGGCGGTCCAGGAGATCGTCCGTCGACACGACGGGTTGCGCAGCCGGTTCCACGAGATCGACGGCGCCCCCGTGCTCGAGATCCTCGACGAGGCCGAGGTCGGGTTCGAACTCCTGGACGTGCGGGGAACGTCCGACCGGCCTGCCCGGGTCGCCGACCTGCTACGGCGGTGGAGCGACCGACCGATCGACCTGACGGCGGCACCGCTGCTGCGGGTCGGGCTGGCCCGGACCGGTGAGGACGAGCACCTGCTGGGGATCTGTCTGCACCACATCGTGGCGGACGGTTGGTCATTGGCCGTGCTGCACGGCGAACTGGCGGCCCTGTACGGGGCGTTCCTGGCCGGACAGCCGTCCCCGTTGCCGCCGTTGCCGGTCTCGGCCCGGGAACTGTTGACCTCCCAGGGCCCGGAGGCGGCGACCCGGGCGGTCGCGTCGCAGGAGTACTGGCTCCGGCAGCTGGCCGGCGTCCCGATGCTCGCCCTCCCCACCGACCGGCAGCGGCCCGAGTCGCCGGCCCCCGACCGCGGCGCGATGTGGCGGACGCCCGTGCCGCCGGAGCTGGTCGCGGCGGTGAACCGGCTCGCCCGGACGTATCGCTGCACCCCGTTCATGGTGTGGATGGCCGCCTACCAGGTGGTGCTGCACCGGTTCTCCGGCCAGGACGACCTCTGTGTCGGGGTGCCCACCGCCGGTCGGAACCGGCCCGAGCACGAGTCCATGATCTGGAACTTCTCGAGGATCCTGGTGATCCGGGGCGATCTGTCGGACGATCCCGGGTTCGCCGAGGTGCTGCGACGCACCCGGGCGACGGTCCTGGCCGCCCAGCGGCACCTCGACGTGCCGTACGAGGAGGTCCTGGCCCACCTGGAGTGGCAGCGGGACGGCGATCGGAATCCGCTGTTCCAGGCCTGGTTCAACATGCACACCGAGATCGAGACCGGTCCCGGTCCCGAGACCGGTACCGAGACCGGTGAGGTCTGGGCACCGGAACTGACGGCCGACTGGATGTGGTGGCCGACCGAACTCGCCGCCGATGGCGCCTCGCAACCGGCCGGTCTGACCCGCGGCTGCGACTTCGCCATGGACCTGTGGCCGGGCGGCGACACGGCGCTGCTGACGGTCACCTTCGACCGGGAGTTGTTCGACCCCGAGACCGTCGCGGACCTGACCGACCGGTTCCTGCTGCTGCTCGCCGCCTCGGCGCAGGACCCGGACCAGCCGGTGAGCCGGCTGACGATGCTCCGGCCCGGCGAGTCCGGGGCCGTGCTGGACAACCGCGGCCACGACCTCGTCGGCGCGGGCGACACGGCCGGCACGGACGGTGCCGATGGCGCCGCAGACACGGACGGCACAGACGTCACGGCAGGCACGGCAGGCACGGCAGGCACGGGCGCGGACGTCACGGCCGGCGCTTCGCTGGTGGAGATCGTCCTCGCCCGGGCCCGCCGGACACCGGACGCATCGGCCCTGGTCCAGGGTGAGGAGACCTGGAGCTACGCCCGGCTCGCCGCGCGCACGGCAGAGATCGCCGCAGCCCTGCGGGCGCACGGCACCGTTCCGGGAACCGTGGTCGGCGTCTGCGTCCAGCCCTCACCCGACCTGGTCGCGGCCCTGCTGGGCACGCTGCGGGCCGGGGCGACGTACCTGCCGCTGGACCGGGCCTTCCCGGACGCGCGCCTGGAACTCATGCTGCGGGACAGCGGGGCCGCGCTCCTCCTCGCCGACAGCTCGGCGGAGAGCCTGCTGGACGGCGACCTCCTCCCCGTCGTCCGGCTCGACCCACTCGTCCGGCCCGACCCACTCGTCCGGCCCGACCCGCCGGCTGACGGGGACGGACCGGAGGACGCACCGTCGTCCGGCGATCCCCGGCTGCCCGCCTACATCATCTACACCTCCGGCTCCACGGGTGTTCCCAAGGGGGTCGCGATCGCGGGCGATGGTCTGGCGGCCCGGGTCCGCTGGATGCGTGACCAGTACCCGATCACCGCCGGGGACCGGGTGCTGCAGTTCGCGTCGGTGGGCTTCGACGCGCACGTCGAGGAGATCTTCCCGGTGCTGGCCGCCGGTGGGGTGCTCGTGCTGCCCACGGTGCCCCGCGAACTGCTTCCGGAGTGGCTGTCCAGTCCCGCCGGTCGCTCACTCACCGTCCTGGACCTGCCGACGGCGTACTGGCAGCGGCTCGTGTACGACCTGCCGCCCCAGCTGTGGCCCCCGAACCTGCGCCTGATGATCATCGGAGGTGCCGAGGCCGACGCCTCCACAGTGGGTGCCTGGCGGGCGTTGTTCGGCGACCGGGTCCACCTGCTCAACACCTACGGTCCGACCGAGGCCACCGTCGTGGCCACCATGGCGAGGCTGACCGCCCAGGACGCCGATCGCCGTCCGCGGATCGGTACCCCGGCTACCGGGATGGTCGCCTCCGTGGTCGACCGGGGCGGCCTGCCGGTGCCTGTGGGGGTACCGGGAGAGCTGTACCTCGCGGGGGTGGGCGTCGCGTCCGGCTATCTCGGGCGCCCGGAACTGACCGCCGAACGTTTCCGGCCCGATCCGGACGGCGATCCCCGCGCCTCGACGTTCCGCACCGGTGACCTGGTCCGGCTGCGCCGGGACGGGCAGCTGGAGTTCCTGGGACGCGCCGACCGGCAGGTCAAGATCCGCGGGTACCGCATCGAGCTGGGGGAGATCGAGGCGGCGATGCTGACCCACCCGCAGGTCGCGCAGGCGGTGGTCACCGTCCGGGACACCGGCAGGGACGGCGCGACGGAACCGGTGCTCGTGGCCTACCTCGTGGCCGCGCCGGGCGGTGACCCGACCGCCGACGACCTGCGCCGACACCTGGGCCGGACATTGCCGCACCATCAGCTGCCCACCGCGTTCGTGCCGTTGGCACGGATGCCCCTGACCCCCCACGGAAAGCTGGACGTCCGGGCACTGCCGCACCCGGGCGCGGCGGTGCAGGTGCGGGGGCGGGATTACGTCGCCCCGCGCACGGACGCCGAGGAGTTGGTGGCGGAGATCTGGGCCGAGGTGCTGGAGCTCGACCGGGTCGGTGTCCACGACCACTTCTTCGAGCTGGGCGGCCACTCGCTGCTGGCCACCCGGGTCACCGCACGCCTGCGGGCCGCGCTGGACGTGGAGCTGCCGCTGCGCGTGCTGTTCAGGACGCCGACCGTGGCACAGGTCGCGGAGGCGGTGGAGCGCCTGCTCGACGCCCAGATCGCCGCACTGACCGACGACGAGGTCACCCGCCAGCTGGCCGGGACGGAAGGACACCGATGACGACGTCGGCCGACCACGTGACGGGGACGGATCCCGCCGCGGCCAGGGCCGCGCTCCTGCGGCAGCGGCTGCGGGCGGCGCGCGACCGGTCCTCGGTGATCCCCCGGCTGCCCGACGGGACGGCCCCGCCGCTGTCGTTCGCCCAGGAGCGGCTCTGGTTCATGGACCAGTTCGCACCCGGCAGCACCGCGTACGTGATCTCCTCTCCCGTCCGCCTGCGGGGACGCCTGGAACCCGAGGCCTTGATCGCGGCCCTGGACGCGACGATCGCCCGCCACCAGGCCCTGCGGATGCGATTCCCGGCCACCCCGGACGGGCAGCCGGTCGTGGTCGTGGACGACGAGGTCCGGATCGGGTGGGAGCGGGTCGACGTCCCCACCGGGCTCCCCGACGAGGCCCGGGTGCGCGCCGCCGTCGACGTGGTGACCGAGGCCGCGAGCCGCCCGTTCGACCTGGCGACCGGCCCTCTGGTCCGGGCGGTGCTGGTCCGGCTGGCCGACGACGACCACGTGCTGACGGTGGTCGTCCATCACATCGTCTTCGACGGCTGGTCCATCAGCGTGCTGCTGGGTGACCTGTTCGCCGCCTACGACGACCTCGTGCGGGACGCGGCCGAGGACCATGGCTCTTCCGACGAGGTCACAGTCCCTGACGACGAGGTCGCCGTCCCTCCGGCCGAGGGCCGCGCCGTCCGGGGACGCACCCCGAGCGCCCGCTACGGCGACTTCGCCGCCTGGCAGCGGGAGCGCTACCGCGGCGAGCGGTCCGACGAGGATCTCGCCTACTGGCTGGGGCAGCTGGCCGGGGTACCGCCGCTGGCGGTGCCGACGGATCGCCCGCGGCCGGCGGAGCAGACCTTCCGCGGCGCTGCCTGCGCGGTGTCGTTCGAGGCGTCCCTGGCCCAGGGGGTGCTCCGGCTCTCCCGGGAGCACGGGGCCACCGCCTACATGACGCTGCTGGCGGCGTACCAGACCCTGCTGTGGCGCTGCAGCGGGCAGGACGACTTCGCGGTCGGCTCCGCGGTCGCCGGCCGGACCCTGCCCGAACTGGAACGCACGGTCGGACTGTTCGCCAACATGCTGCCCGTGCGGGCGGATCTGGCCGGCAACCCCACCTTCGCCGAGCTGCTCGACCGCGTCCGGGACACGGTGCTGGACGCGTTCTCCCACCAGGAGGCGCAGCTGGACCGGATCGTGGCCGAGTTGCGCCTGCCCCGCGACGTGAGCCGCTCGCCGATCTTCCAGGCGACCTTCAGCGTGCTCAACTACGCCCACGACACCAGCCCGCCCGCGGGACTGCGGGTGGAACCGTTCCCGTCCGAGCACCGCGCCACCCGGTTCGACCTCGAGCTGTACCTGCTCGAACCCCGCACCGGGATCGGCGGCTACCTCACCTACAACGCCGACCTGTTCACCCCGGAGACGATCGAACAGCTCGCGGCCCGCCTCGGGCGACTGCTGCGCGCCGTCACGGCCGACCCGACGGTCCGGGTCGGCGACATCGACCTGCTCGACCCGGCGGAGCGGGAACTGGTGCTGCACCGCTGGAACGACACCACAGTGGACATCGGCGAGCCCGCGACGCTCGCCGAGCTGGTCGAGGCCCAGGTGGCCCGGACGCCGGACGCCGTCGCGGTGGTCTTCGAGGACGTGGTGCTGAGCTACCGGGAACTGGACACCCGGGCCGAGGCACTGGCCCGGGTGCTGCGGCGCACCGGGGTCCGGCCGGAGAGCATCGTCGCGGTGTGCGCGGAGCGCTCTCCGGAACTGGTGACGGCGATCCTGGCGGTGGTCAAGGCGGGGGGCGCCTACCTGCCGCTGGATCCGGAGTACCCGGCCGATCGGCTGCGGTTCATGCTCGAGGACGCCGCCCCGGTGGCGCTGCTGGTCCACGGCACCGCGGCCGCGGCGATCTCGTCCGCGGTCCCCCCGACGATGCCGGTCATCCGGCTCGACCAGCCGGAGAGCCGGCCCGAGTCCCGGCCCACCGACGACACCGCCACCGAGGTCACGGCCACGGACGAGCAGCCGGCGGTCACCGGCCCGGACAACGCGGCATACGTGATCTACACCTCCGGGTCCACCGGCCGTCCCAAGGGCGTGGTCAACACCCACCGCGGCATCCACAACCGGCTGGACTGGATGCAACGCACCTACCGGTTGGGCGCCGACGACGCGGTCCTGCAGAAGACCCCGGCGGGGTTCGACGTCTCGGTGTGGGAGTTCTTCTGGCCGCTGCTCGCCGGCGCCCGGCTGGTCCTGGCCCGGCCCGGTGGTCACAAGGACGCCGCGTACCTGCGCGACCTCATCCAGGAGCAGCACATCACGACGGTCCACTTCGTGCCGTCGATGCTCGCCGTCCTGCTCGCCGAGGACGGCGTCGAGTACTGCCGCACGCTGCGCCGGGTGATCTGCAGCGGCGAGGCCCTTCCGGTGCACGTCGCCCGGGCCGCCGCCGACCGATTCGGATGCCCGGTCCACAACCTGTACGGCCCCACCGAGGCCGCCATCGACGTCAGCTCCTGGGATTGCCGCCCGGAGGCGTTGGTCGGGCTGGCCCGGGTACCGATCGGTCGCCCGATCCAGAACGTCCGCCTGTACGTGCTCGACCCCCGGCAGCGGCCGGTGCCGCCGGGATTGCCGGGAGAGGTGTTCATCGCCGGGACCGGGGTCGCCCGTGGCTACCTGAACCGGCCGGAGCTGACCGCGCAACGCTTCCACGCCGACCGGTACGCCCCCGCGGGCAGCCCACCGGGAGGCCGGATGTACGCCACGGGCGACCTGGCCCGGCACCGGCCCGACGGCGCGCTGGAGTACCTGGGACGGCTCGACGACCAGGTCAAGCTGCGCGGACAGCGGATCGAGCTCGGCGAGATCGAGGCGGTGCTGCGCGACCTGCCGGGTGTCCGCGACGCCGTGGCCGCGGTGCGCGAGGACCAGCCCGGTGACCAGCGTCTGGTCGCCTACCTCCTCGGCCGGCACGACCTGGAGGTCGCGCCGCTCCGACGCGCGTTGAGGACCACCCTGCCGGACTACATGGTGCCCGGGTCGTTCGTCGTGCTCGACGCGTTCCCGTTGACCCCCAACGGCAAGCTGGACCGGCGAGCCCTGCCCGCGCCTGTCCCCGGCCGGCCCGAGGGGGCGGCCACCGCCGAGCCCCGGACGGAACTCGAGCGGACCATCGCCGAGGTGTGGCGGGCCGTGCTCGGCTGCGAGCGCATCGGCATCGACGACGACTTCTTCGACCTCGGGGGGCACTCCCTGCTGGCGACGCAGGTCGTTGCCCGGTTGCGGACCGCCCTGCCCGCGGGCTCCGGCCGGATCGGCGTGATGGACCTGCTGAAGAACCCGACGGTGCGCCAACTCGGCGAGCTGGCGCAGGTCCCGGTCACCGCCCGGGAGCCGCGGCGGTTGTTGTACGAGCTCACCCCGCCGGTACCCCCCGGCCGGCCGCGGACGACGCTGATCTGCGTGCCGTACGGCGGGGGCAGCGCCATCGTCTACCGGCCGCTGGCCGAGGCCCTGCCCGCGGGCTGGTCGCTGTACGCGGTGGGTGTGCCCGGGCACGACCTGGGCCTGGACGAGGATCACCTCGCGTTCGACGACCTGGTCGAGACGTGCGTGGCCGAGGTCCTGGAACGGGTCGAGGGTCCGGTGATGGTGTACGGGCACTGCGGGATCGGCGGGGCGGTGGCCGTGGGCCTCGCCTGCGGACTGGAACGGGCCGGCCGGGCGGTGGAGGCGGTCTACATCGGAGCGGTCTTCCCGTTCGCGCGTCCCGAAGGGTGGGTGACGACCTGGGGGCGGCGGCTGGAGCACCTGCGCGGCGACCGCATCTACACCAACAGGCTGAAGTCGCTCGGGGCCGACCTGTCGGGCCTGGAGCCGGAACAGATCCGCACGCTCGTGCTGAGCCTGCGCGCAGACAACGTGGGGGCCGAGCGCTACTTCACCTCCCTGACGGCGGCCGGGACCGTGCGGCTCTCGGCGCCGATCGTGTCCGTGGTCGGTGAGCGGGACGACATCACGGCGTTCTACCAGGAGCGCTATCGCGAATGGCACTTCCTCACCGACACCGCCGTCCTGGCGGTGCTCGACGAGGCGGGCCACTTCTTCCTCAAGCATCGTGCGGACGAGCTCGCGACGATCCTGTCCCGCACCCGGAAGGCGCTCTTGGAAGGTGGCGAGGTCGAGCTGCCTCGCCGGGAGGACGGCGGAACCTGGTGGGTCGAGGGGGTCTCCCTCGCCGACGACCCGCCACCCCCCGACCAGTCCTCCGCCGGCCCGACGCCCGCCGTCCGGGCGCTGGCCGAGGCCGCCCCCGACCGGCGACCCGGCACGCGGTCCGGCCCGGAGCCGGGTATGCGCCGGTTCCTCGCCGTCGCCACCGGACAGCTGGTGTCGATGCTGGGCTCGGCGATGACGGAGTTCGCGGTCCCGTTGTGGATCTACCTGCACACCGGGTCGTTGATCCGCATGGCGATCTTCTCCGCCGTGGGGATGGTGCCCGGGATCCTGGTCCTGCCCCTGGCGGGCGCCCTCGTCGACCGGTACAGCCGCCGGGCGGTCATGCTGATCAGCGACTGTGCGGCCGCGGCCGTCCAGGGCTGCTTCCTCGCGCTGGTGCTCACCGACCGATTGCGGATCGGCCACATCTACGTGTTGCTGGCGGGGCTCTCCCTGGCGCTGACGTTCCAGCGGCTGGCCTACAACTCGGCCGTGCCGCAACTGGTGCCCAAACGGTTCCTGGGCCACGCGAACGGGTTGGTGCAGACCGCCGGCGGGGTGACGCAGTTCCTGGTGCCGCTGGCAGCCGCCGCGATGCTGGCCTCGATCGGGCTGTCGGGGATCCTGGTCGTCGACGTGATCAGCTACCTCGTGGTCATCGGCGTCGTCGCCGCGACCCGGTTCCCCCGCATGATGGGCTGGCGGCGGCGGGAGTCGGTGGGGGCCGAGATCCGCACCGGGTTCCGGTACGCCATGAGCCGGCCGGGCTTCCGGGCGATGATCCTCTTCTTCGCAATCACCAACCTCTTCGTCGGCCCCGCGCTGATGATGGTGCAGCCGCTCGTGCTGGGATTCGGCACGCTGTCCACCGTCACGCTGGTGGCGATCGTGGCCGGTGCCGGGGTGACCACCAGCGGGGTGATCATGGCCGTGTGGGGCGGACCGGCACAGCACCGGATGCGGGGCATTCTGCTGTCGGCCCTCGGGATGGCCGCCGGCTGCCTGGTGATCGGGCTGCGTCCGGCGGTGCCCGTGGTGGCGGTCGGCGTCTTCGGGCTGTTCCTCAGCCTGGCCATGATGAACGCCATCTACGCCACGACCGTGCAGGTGAAGGTGCCGACCAGGTACCACGGCCGGGTCTTCTCGGTGCACACCCTCTTCGCCTGGTGCACCCTGCCGATCGGCTTCGTGGTGGTCGGTCCGTCGTTGAGCGGCCTGTTCCAGCCGCTCCTGCGACCCGGCGGCGATCTGGCCCCCACGGTGGGGCAGGTGATCGGCACGGGACCCGGACGCGGCATCGCCCTGACCTACCTGCTGTTCGCGGGGCTCCTGGCCCTGAGCGTGGCGATCGCCCTGTGGCACCCGTTGCTGCGCCACTTCGACCGCGACGTACCGGACGCCGAGTCGGACGACCTGGTCGGCCTGTCGGAGCTACGCCGGCACCGTGATGATCCTGCTGCCGTCGATTCCGGTCGTGAGCCACACGTCTCGCACGGGATGCCCTCGTGACGACGGATCGGCCACCCGTCGAACGCACGGGGTGCTCGCCGCCAGGGGCCTGGCCGCGCTGGGACGCGAGTGAGACGAGGAGGCAGCCGCCTCCTCCCTGAGCGGACGCTGGGAACTCCGGCGCACGGCGTGCCCCATCGGCACTGCGCACCTAGCATCGAAGGTCACAGCCGCCTCGCACCGTCTCTCGCACCACGAGGGAACGGTCCGAACGGTTGCGCAGGAGGGCCACCGCCACGGGAAGGAGACCCCGTGTGATCCGCGCAGTTCACGGTCGCGGCTCGCACGCGATCGGTGGTTGCTCCGGCCCGGGTCGCGCTCTTCGCGCCGGGAATGCTCCGGCGCTACCGTGCCCGCCGTGCCCGCCGTGCCCACCGTGCCGACATCGGGTCCGTGCGCTCCTGGGCACGCACATCCGGTGAACACCGCCCCGAGCCCCAGGTCCTTCGCCCGCGCGTCCGGCGGTCGAACCCCGCACCCGACCTGGGGTTCGGCCGTGGCCATCCCGACGGGAGCCTCAGCCGTCCGGCGGAGCGCCTCCCACCGAGCGCCCGGGCGCCCTGGCGTCCGGACCATCACGATGTTCCTCACCCGCAGCTGGCATCACCTGGTGCTCCTGGCCTGGCTGGCCCTGTGGGTGGCGATCTTCCGGCACCACGGCGGGCACTCGTGGCACTACTTCGCCACCGGCAGCCGCTCCCTGCTGTGCCTGCCCCACGCGGACGAACCGGCACGGTGTGGCCTGCACGTCTACGCGGTCCACCCCGAACTGCAGATCGGCCCGCTGAGCCTGCTCCTCGCGGGAGTGGTCACCACCTGGCAGCACAACGACGGGGTCGGCGTCGCCGAGGTCTTCATGGCCCTGGCCGGGTGGGCGGTGCTCCTGGTCCTCGAACGCGACGCTCGTCGTGAGACTCCCCAGCCACTGCAGGACCTGCTGCGCCGGCGCGTGCTGCTGGCCGGACTGGTGTTCCTGCCGGTCTGGACGAATCTGGCGGTACGGTTCGCCCACCTGGACGACGTCCTGGCGCTCCTGTGCACGACCGCCGCCCTGTACGCACTGACCCGATGTCGTCCCACCGCCACCGGACTCGCGCTGGCCCTGGCGACCCTGGCCAAGCCCTGGGCCATCGCGTTCCTGCCCCTGGTCCTGGCCCTGCCCCGCGGACGGCGTCTCGCGCTGTGCTGGGCGGTGCTGCCCGTGGTCGGCGCCGCGGCGCTGTTCCTGCTCGCGGACCCGCACACCCTGACCGCGGCCCGCTTCGCCATCCCCAACGTCGCGTCGTCGTCCCTGCGGACCTTGGGCGTCAGCGACCCCAACACTCCCGGCTGGGACCGCCCGGCCCAGTTCGGTCTGGGCATGGCTCTGGCCGCCCTGGCCGTGCACCGCTCCCGGTGGCGGGCCGTGGTCATGGTGGCCTCGGCCGTGCGCATCATGTTGGATCCCAGCGTCTACAGCTACTACACCGCAGGGATCCTGCTGGGCGCGGTGGTCTGGGACATCCACGCCCGGCGCGGACGGGTGATCCCCGCCTGGTCCTGGCTCACCTTCGGGGCGCTCTTCGCCTGCCGCTACCTGCAACTTCCCGACGCCGTGCTCGGCGCGACCCGCCTGACCGTCTGCCTGGTGATCATCTGCTGTGCGCTCTGGCTGCCCCCGACCCTGGGCTGGTTCTGGCCGTGGCAACCGTCACCGGCGCCCGCTCGCCTTCCTGACTCCGAACGTCGTGCGATCCGCCGGAGCAGCCAGGCCGAGGTGGCCGAGGACGTCCCGGACACGCCGATCACCGCTGATGGACTCCGCTGCGACCCCGGCCACCGCAGGAAGGCGCGCGACAGGGAGTAGCCCGGTCCGGATCCAGGAACGCCCCGGAGCCCGTCCCCCGGTCGAGCGGGCTCAGAACAGCTCGATCGGGGGTTCTGCGGCCCCACCGACCCGCTGGCCGCCCACGGTGCTGGTGTGCACGCGTCGCTGTCGCTGGGACACGTAGCTGGCCTCGAGCGCGGCGAGCGAGGAGTCGAACTCCCGCAGCCCCCCCACGTCTCCGGACTCGCGCAGGTGTGCCGCGACCAGTGCCACGCGCTCGCCGAGTTCGGCGAGCGCACCGGTGACCGACTGGAGGGACTGCCGGATGATGTCCTGGAACTGAGCCTCGGCGAGGACCGCCGTCGTCCGCTCGCTGAGGGCGGCCGCAGCCTGCTCGACGTCCTCGGCCACCGCCAGCGCGCTCCCGGTGGTCTCCCCCAGGGCCTGCGCAAGGTCCTGTTGGGTGCTCCCGAGGACGGTCAGCCGGTTCTCGATCCCGGTCCCGTCCTCCCCCACGCAGGCGCCCCGTCCCTGCGCGAGCCGTTGCTCGGCCAGGGTCGTCACGCGGTCGATCCCGGTGCGGATGTCCTCGGCCGCACCGGCCGAGGCCCGGGCCAGGTTCCTCACCTCGTCCGCGACGACGCCGAAGCCACCCCCGGCGGCCCCGGCCCGTGATGCCTCGATCTTCGCGTTGAGGGCGAGGACCGTCGTGGCCCGGGCGATCTCGGCGATCGCCTCGACGTGCCGGGTGAGCCCGCCGACCTCCCCGATCAGGTCGTGGATCGCACCGTTCTGCGCCGCGACGAGTTCGACGAGTTCCGCGATGGCGGTCGCGGTCGTCCCCGTCGTGCGACCGACCCGGGCGACCGTCTCGTTCGTCGCGACGAGCATGTCCCGCGCGAGACCCGCCAGGCGATCGGCCGCGACGTCCGCTTCGCGCACCTCTTCCAGGACGGCACAGGTGGCGCGTTCGGTGTGCGCGATGACGTCGTCCACCTGCGCACCGAGCACGGCCAGCACCGGCTGCCAGTGCTCCATGGAGGCTGCGGCGGCGTCCGTCAGGGAGCCGTCGTCACCGGTCCCCGGCCCCTGACGGGCCGACCGCGCCCCCCGCCCCGCGGGCGTGAACACCGACCAGATCATGATCAGGCTCCCGGTACGACCTGGCGGATGATGCTCAGCAGCGCATCGGGAGCCACCGGCTTGACCAGCCAGCCTGTCGCCCCGGCGGCCTTCGCCTCGGATCGCTTGGTGTGCTCCGACTCGGTGGTGAGCACCAGGATCGGGACGAACCGGTGACCGGCGCCCCGGGCGGCACGGATGAACCCCATGCCGTCGAGCCGCGGCATGTTGAGATCGGTGATGATGAGTTTGGGCTTGAGCCCGGTGCGGAGCCGGTCCAGGGCGTCCTGACCGTCCTTGGCGGTCTCGACGGTCATCCCGGCCTTGCGGAGAACGGTGGAGATGCTCATCAGCATGGTGGGCGAATCGTCCACCAACATGACCATCGTCATGCCGAAGCCTCCCTCTTCCCGTGCCTTCCGGCC
>CAZOWW010000032.1:27501-42663 GCA_964583765.1 uncultured Kineosporiaceae bacterium | reverse complement strand
CCGCCCAGCCGGCGTGGGATGCGACCGCGACCCGGGCAGCGTCGACGAACGTGGCCACCGCCCGGAGGTGCTCTCCTGCGGCCAGGCCAGTACGAGCGGCACCGGGGGCAGGTCGCACACCGGCGGTGCGTGACCCCGCGGAAACCTGGCCCCGTCGACGACTCGGTCACCACGGCGACCGCGCGGCCGAGCGCCCGGCCACGGATCCGGGCGTGCTGGCTGCCCATGCAGTCTCGAAAGCGGCCCTGAACATGCTCACGCTTCAGTACGCCCGGGCGCTCGCGGACAGCCACATCACCGTGAACACCGTGGCACCAGGCGCGTGCCGCACCGACCTCACCGCCTCCCTGGGCCTGGCCCCGCAACGGACTGCCGACGAGGGCGCCGCGATCGCGGTGCGCCTGGCCACGATGGCGGACTCCCCGACCGACTGTTTCCTGCATGCCGACGGGACCCGTCCCCCGGGGAACTGCGGGTCCGACGTTCCCGCAGGACGGTGACCGACCTTCCCTCCGGCGGCGGCCGGCGTTCTCCCCGGGCCGGTGCCGGAATTCCCGGGCGGTGGTCGAGCACACCTACAGTTCGTCCCCCGCGGTCCCGATCGTGAGGGAGGAACACGATCCCTGTGCGGACCGCCAGGGACACTCGCCGGGGTGTCCCCACTCCCGGCGTACGCACCGCGCGTCGCGCCCGGTGCCCGCCGGCTGCCGGACCCACGGCGCGGTGTGCGACCTGCGGGATGCGGGAGAGCCGTACCCGACCCCCAAGAGCCGGCACAGCGGGGAACGGTCCTGCACAGCGGGGAACGGCCAGCACGAGGAACGGCCGTGCACGGCGAGGAACGGCCCGGTGCGACCCGGAAGGACATGGCATGTGGTGGTTCGGCCGTCTCAAGGTCCGTTGGAAGATCCTGGGCGCGGTGGGCGTCGTGCTCCTTCTGACGGGCGCACTGGGCACGGTGTCCGTGCTCTCCCTGCGGACCCTCCATGCGTCCAACGTCGACATGGTCACGAACCTGATCCCGAGCATCAAGACTCTCGGTGACATGAACACCGCGGCCGAGGATCTCCGGGTCGCCGAGTTCCAGTACCTCTCCGCCCCCGACGCCTCGATGCGGACGGACGCAGAGAAGAAGATCACCGAGGATCTGCAGATCGTCGCCTCCGGGAGCACCACCTTCGCCACCTACGACCTCGCCCCCCGCGAACGGGACACCTTCCAGAGGTTCACCCAGGAGTGGGACGGGTACCTGAGCGCCCACGGCACGGTCATGCAGCTCGCAGCGAAGGGGCAGTCCAGCCAGGCCCTCGCCCTGCTCGGCGGCGACGGCGCGAAGGCGTTCGCCACGGCCACCCAGGACATCGACGTCCTGATCCGGTTCAACCAGGACGAGACGACGACCAGCACCCACACCGCGGCATCCGCCTACCGCTCGGCGAACTGGCTGACGGTCGGCATGCTGGGGGGCTCACTGGTCGCCGGCCTCGTGATCGCGCTCCTCGTCGCCCGCGCGATCGCCCGACCGCTCGCCCGGGCGGTCACGGTGCTGCAGGCCATGGCCGAGGGTCGGCTCGACGAACGGCTCGACGTCAGCTCGAGGGACGAGGTCGGCCTCATGGGCGTCGCGCTCAACCAGGCCGCGGAGTCGCTGGCCGAGACCATGCGACGAACGGCCGAGACCGCGCGCGGGCTGACCGCTGCCGCCGAGGGCCTGTCGGAGACCTCGACGCGCATGCTCGCCTCCTCGACCTCGTCCTCGGAACAGGCCGGTGCGGCCGCCGCCAGCGCGGCGAACGTCTCCGCGAACGTCCAGACCGTCGCCGCAGGCTCGGAGGAGATGGGCGCGTCGATCAGCGAGATCGCCACCAACGCACAACAGGCTGCCGGCGTGGCGCAGAACGCGACCGACATCGTCAACCGCACCGACGGCCTGATGCAGACCCTGCAGCATTCCTCCGAGCAGATCGGCGACGTCGTCCAGATGATCACGTCGATCGCCGAGCAGACCAACCTCCTGGCGCTCAACGCCACCATCGAGGCCGCTCGGGCCGGGGACGCCGGGAAGGGCTTCGCCGTGGTGGCGACCGAGGTCAAGGAACTGGCCCAGGAGACGGCACGTGCCACGAACGACATCTCGGGCCAGGTCGCGCAGATCCAGCAGGACACCCAGGCCGCGGCCGCCGCGATGTCGGAGATCCGCCGGATCATCAACAAGATCAACGACTACCAGGCCACGATCGCCTCGGCCGTCGAGGAACAGACCTCGACCACCCAGGAGATGAATCGCAACGCGAACCTCGCGGCCGTCGGGACCGAGGGGATCGCGGGGTCGATCGGGCTGGTGGCGGAGTCGGCGGACCAGACCGCGGCGGGCGCCCAGGTCACCCGTGAGGCGGCCCTGGGCATGTCGGAGGCCGCAGCCGACCTCCAGAAGGCGATCGGCCGGTTCCGGTACTGAGACGCTCGGGCCGGTGCACGCCGCTCCCCCCGCCCGCCGGATCGCCACGAGGCATCCGCTGTCCCCGGACGGCCGGACCACCCCGGAACCCGGCTGCCCTGGGACCTGGACGCCCGGGGCACACCCGGCATCAGGCGCAGGACAGGACCGAACCGGTGAGGCGCACTCCCCCACGTAAAGTTGTGCACGCCGTGCACCGATTCCCTCCTGGAGCGATCAGGAGGTCCTCATGGAACGACCCGTGCCGTTGGCCACCGGTCACGACTCCTTCCGGGAGCCGGGGCGAGGACGGTGGCGAACGATCACCGACCCGCCGGTCACCGTGAAGATCCTCAGCGGCACACTGGCCGGCCTGCTCGGAATGATCATCGTGCTCGCTGCCGGGGCTCTCTCCCTCGGGCAGGTCCGTGACCGCGGCCAGCGCATCGCCGACGTCTCCGTGCAGAACGTCCTCGCCCTGGAGAAGATCCGGCAGTCCTACCTCCAGGTGCGCGTGGACGCCGTCGCCGACGCCACCCTGCCGCCACCGGACAGCGGAACGGTCTCCGCGAACGCCCCCAAGCCCGAGCACACCGCGTACCTCGCCGCCGTCGAGGACCTGCAGGGCGCGCTCACCCACTTCTCGCAGCTCGACCTCACCGCGGAGCAGCACGCCCACCTGTCGGAGCTGGTGGATTCCTGGAACCAGTACCAGACGCTGGTCGGCGGCCCGCTCCTGCAGGCCGCCCGCGCCGGCGACCTGCACTCCTATGTCGCGCTCCGGAACACCCAGGTCAAACCCCTGGCGGACGCCGTCCAGCGGCACCTCGACGAGCTCGTCGCCGCGGTGAACGCGCAGACCGTGGCCGTGATCAAGGCCAACAGCGCCACCTACCGCAACTCGATCGTCAGTCTCCTCGTCGTCTTCGTGGTGGCGGGGGCCCTCGCCCTGGCGCTGGCCGTGGGCGCGGCCCGTCACACGGTGGGGCCGCTGCGCCGGGTGCGGGACACCTGCGCGGCGATCGCCGCCGGAGACCTCACCCGACGGGTCGACGCGCACGGGCGGGACGAGATCGCCCAGACCGGTCGGGCCCTGGACCAGGCCACCGCGAACACCCAGCGCACGGTCCGAGCCCTGTCCGAGTCGGCGACGCTCCTCGCCTCCGCCGCCACGGAGTTGACCGGCACCGCCGGCGAGATCGCCAACTCCACCGTGCGTTCCTCCAACGAGGCCGGTGAGGTCTCCTCCGCGGCTTCCGCCGTGTCCTCGGGGATCCATTCCCTCGCGGCCGGCGCCGAGGAGATGAGCAGTTCGATCGCCGAGATCGCCCGCAATGCCGCGGAGGCGGCACGCGTGGGCGCCCAGGCGCGCGAGTTGGCCGAGGCCACGAACGGGACGGTGGCGCAGCTGGGCAACTCCTCGACCGAGATCGGCAACATCATCAAGGTCATCACCTCGATCGCGGAGCAGACGAACCTGCTCGCCCTGAACGCCACGATCGAATCCGCCCGGGCTGGGGATGCCGGTCGCGGCTTCGCGGTGGTCGCGGGCGAGGTCAAGGAACTGGCCCACGAGACGGCACGCGCCACCGAGGACATCCAGCACCGGATCACCACGATCCAGGCGGACAGTGCGCAGGCGACCCGCGCCATCGCAGAGATCAGTGAGGTCATCACCCGCCTCGGCGACTTCCAGAACGTGATCGCCTCAGCGGTCGAGGAGCAGGGCGTGACCACCGCATCGATGTCGCACGATGTGGCCAGGGCCTCCGACCAGACCGATCTCATCGCCGCGAGTGTCTATCGCGTCGCTGAGGCCGCCACCGACGCCGCAGCGGGAATCGAACAGGCCAGTTCCGCGATCCACGAGCTCTCCTCGATGTCCGAGCACCTGCACGAACTGGTCAACCAGTTCACCTACTGACATCCCGGAGCAGTTCACCGGGCGATGCCCGAGGCCCCTTCGTCATGACGGAGAGCAGACTCTCTTCTACGCTCAGTGGAGGAAGCGTTCGTACCCGGCAGGACATCCCCGGCAAGGGAGGGCCTATGACACCTCCCGTCCTCGGCGGGACCGTCACCGGCGTGCTCATCGAGACGACGCTGGCCGTTCTGGGCACCGTCACGGTGGGGGCCGCCGTGCGCCGGTCGCTGCGTGACCACCGTCAGCTGCAGGAGTCCGCCCGCTGGGCCCTGGCTCTGGCGGATCTTGCCGACCGGCTGACGAAGGCCGAGCGTCCCGGGCAGGTGTCCGATGCGTTGGCGCGGTTCGCCGGGGCCCTGGGCGCGGTCGCCGGCGAGGTGTGGGTGCCGCCCGGCCCCGCGAGCCGGCTCCCGCAGGCCCCCGGTCTCACCACGGCCGAAGGCGCCACCTCGTCCGTCTGCGTGCCGAGCTGCGACGAGGACGGCGTGGTGACGGCCGGCATCGTGGTGGGCTGGTCGGGGCGTCGCCGGTTCACGGACCACGAGATGTCTCTTCTCACCTCGGCCGCGACCCTGTGCGGCCAGGTCCTCACCCGGATCCGGCTCGAGCTCGCGCGCCAACGCAAGGCGGACATGCTCGACCGCCTGCAGGAGGCGGTCACCGCGATCGCAGCAGCCGCGACGCAGGAGGAGGTTCTCCGGGTGATCACCGACCAGGGGCTGCTCGCGACCGACGCCTGCGCGGGCTCGGTGTCCTCCCGGACCGCGATCGGCCGCTACGACGTCCTGGGCAGCGCCGAACTGGCCCCGCACACGATCACCAGTTGGCGGACGTACCCCGACGATCCGACGATCCCGCTACCGGACGCCGTCCGCCGGCAGGTTCCGGTGCTGCTGCACGACTGGGACCAGGCCCGGGTCGAGTACCCCCAGGTGGCCACCCTCCTGCGGGACAGCGGGAATCAGGCCTGGGCCGCCGTGCCCTTCCCGCCCTCCTCCCCCCTGCCCGGTGGGATCTTCCTGCACTTCGCGACTCCGCAGCCGTTCGACCCACCGCAGGTGGCCGTCCTCGCGACCCTCGCCGAGGTGTCCGCTCAGGCCCTGGCACGGGCGGACGCCTATGCGGGTGAGCAGCGGGCCCGGCGCCGCGCGGAGCTCGTCACCCAGGTCTCCGCCGAACTGGAGCGCCCCGAGCTGCGGTCGGACCGTCGCGGGGAACTGCTCGCGGAGTTGCTCGTGCCCGAACTGGCCGACCACGCGACCCTGGAGTGGACGGGCCGGCCGGCCGGGGCGCGCGACGTCGCCGCGGTCAGCGGCCAGGGTTCCTCGCTCGTCGTCCCGCTCCGGGCCCGCGGGCAGGTCATCGCCACCCTCCGGCTCGGGCGCGACGAGGCACGCCCGAACTTCACGCCGGACGATCTCGCCCTCGCCCAGGACATCGCCGATCGGGCCGCCTTGTCCGTGGACAACGCGCTCCTCTACGAGCGCGAGCACCAGGTGGCGCTGGACCTCCAGAACGCCATGTTGCCGCCGGGCACGGTGAGCGTCCCGGGCACGCAGTTGGCCGTGCGTTACCGCGCTGCCGAGGCACACCTGCAGATCGGAGGGGACTGGTACGACTCGGTTCTCCTGCCCGACGGCCGGATCGCGATCGCGATCGGGGACGTCGTGGGGCACAGCCTGCAGGCCGCGACCGCGATGGGCCAGTTGCGCAGCGCGGTGAACGCCCTGGCCGGGACCGTGAGCGGCCCCGCCGAGCTGCTGGAGCGCATCGAGATCTTCGCCGAGCGCATCCCCGCCGCCCAGATGTCCACACTCTGCTACGCGGAACTCGACCCGCACACGGGAAGCCTGCGCTACGCCCGCGCCGGGCATCTGCCCCCGCTGCTGCACTGTCCCGGCGAACCGCCCACCTACCTCCATGGCGCCCTCTCCCCGCCGCTGTGCACGGGGACCGGACCCCGGCGTCCGGAGACCACCGTCCGGCTCACCTCGGGGTCGACGCTGCTGTTCTACACAGACGGGCTGGTCGAGCGCCGGACCGAACCGATCGACCAGGGACTGAGCCGGCTCGCCGAGGCCCTGACGGCGCGGGCACACCTGGCGCCCGAACCCCTGAGTGACCTACTGCTGCAGGACCTGCTCGGGGACACCCCACCCCTGGACGACGTCGCCGTCGTGTGTCTGTCCTTCCGCCGGGGGCAGGACCTCATGCTCCCGGAGCCCCGGCTGCTCACCGCCGGGTCGGCTGCCCACCCGTAACCCCCGCCGTGCCGGCCTGCGGCCCCGCGAGGGAGCCCGCGCCGTTCACCGTCTTCTCGGCCCCATCGGGTCTTCTCGGCCCCACGGGCGGGTCTGCACGCACGTCATGGACCCGCGCAGGCCACTCCCCTGGCTCCGGTTCCCTGGATCCAGGATCACAGTCGCAGGGCGGGCGGCACGTCCACCATCGCCCACAGGCGGATGTCGTCGGGGAGCACGTCCAGGGCCACCGCGAGTTCCTCGTCGGTCCAGCCCGCCGCGACGGCGGCCAACACCGCCCGCTGACGCCGGACGACGGCGTGGTGCCCGCCCCTCGTCCACAGGTCCCGGTGAGCGAGAACCGCCTCGTGCAGGAGCCGAACCTGCCGGTCGGTGCGTATGTCCATCGGTACCCCAGCTGATGGTCGAGCGGAAAACTGCGGAACGCCCTGGCCTCCGGTACCGCACCCGGGCGGAGGACGCGCGGAGCAGCGACGGGCCGATCGCGCTCGGGTGGCCAGACGATTATCGACCATTTCGAGGCTTCTCGCACCTCGAGACCTCCGTGCCTTGCGCTGGGACATCGCCGGTGCCGTTCTCGCACCCCGGCGCAGGACCCTGGCCGGACGAGGCTCGGCCCGCTGTCGTCCGGAGCGCGAGTCCCCAGCTACGAGGTGGGCACCGCCGACCCGGTGCAGGGGCACGAGTCCTGAGCCGGCGTCGACCCTGACCCAGGAGCGGTCCCACGCCGGGGCCAGCAGCCCGGCCCTACCCGCCGGCCCTGCGCTGCCCGCCGATCCGGCCCCGGGAACTCAACGACGCCGTTCGCGGGGCCGGACCGACACCTCCACCGGGGAGCCGCGGAACCCGAAGGTCTCGCGCAGGCGCCGCTCGATGAACCGGCGGTAGGCCGGGTCGAGGAAACCGGTGGTGAACAGCACGAACCGCGGCGGCTTGATCGAAGCCTGGGTGCCGAACAGGATCCGGGGCTGACGCCCGCCCCGGACCGGGTGCGGGTGCCCGGCGACGATCTCGGCGAGCACCGCGTTCAGACGGGCGGTCGGTACCCGGGTCTCCCAGGACTCCAACGCCAGGTCGAGCGCGGGGACGAGCTTGTCGGCATGCCGACCGGTGAGCGCGGAGACGTTCACCCGAGGTGCCCACTGCACCTGCACGAGGTCGGTCTCGAACTCCCGCTCCAGGTAGCGCCGGCGCTCGTCGTCCACGAGGTCCCACTTGTTGTAGGCCAGCACGAGGGCACGCCCGGCGTCCAGGACCATCTGCACCACGCGGGTGTCCTGTTCGGTCATCGGCTCGCCCGCGTCGAGCAGCACCACCGCGACCTCGGCCTTCTCCAGCGCGGCCTGGGTACGCAGCGAGGCGTAGAAGTCGGCGCCCTGGCTCTGGTGCACCCGCCGCCGGATACCGGCGGTGTCCACGAACCGCCAGGGCCGTCCACCGATCACGACCACCTCGTCCACGGGGTCACGCGTGGTACCGGCGACCGAATCCACCACCACCCGCTCGGCACCGGCGAGCCGGTTCAGCAGGCTGGACTTGCCCACGTTCGGCCGGCCCAACAGGGCGACCCGGCGCAGGCCTCCCTCGGCGAGCTCACCGACCGCGGAAACCGGCGGCAGCACCGCGACACAGGCGTCGAGCAGGTCACCGCTCCCGCGGCCGTGCACCGCGGACACCGGGAACGGCTCCCCCAGGCCGAGGGACCACAGCGCCGCCGCATCGGCCTCGCCGCGCAGGTCGTCGACCTTGTTCGCGGCCAGGACCACCGGCTTGCCGGAACGGCGCAGCAGCCGCACCACGGCCTCGTCGGTGGCCGTGGCCCCCACCGTGGCATCCACCACGAACAGCACCGCATCGGCCAGTTCCACCGCGACCTCGGCCTGCTCGGCGACGCGGGCGTCCAAGCCGCGCACGTCGCGCTCCCAACCACCCGTGTCCACGATCAGGAAGTCCCGGCCCGCCCAGGACGCCGGATAGGTCACCCGGTCGCGGGTGACTCCGGGAACGTCCTGGACCACTGCCTCACGCCGTCCGATCACCCGGTTGACCAGGGTGGACTTGCCGACATTGGGGCGCCCGAGGACGGCGAGCACCGGCAACGGACCGGCCGGTCCCCCCTGGTCCGACCCGTCGTCCTCCGCGTCGAGCACCGCGAGGTCGTCGTCGCTCAGCTCGTAGTCGGCCAGTCCCGCACGCAACGCCCGGGCCAGGTCACCACCGCCGACGGCCTCCCCGCCCCCGGCCACGGCGCCGGTGCCGCGGGACTCCCCGCCGCTGCCCGGATCACTGCCACCCACCGAATCGCCGGCACCCACCGAATCGCTGCCGTTCACCGAATCACCAGCACCCACCGCAGGCGCGAGGGACGCCACCTGCAGGTCGGCGCCTTCCGCCTCGACCTGTCCGCCCGAACCCGTGCTCACCGCAGTTCCCCTTCGCTCACACGCTCCCAGCCAACGCCCGTCCTGTGCGGTCCGCCGGTCGACCTCGTCCTCACTGCCGACGGCTCCACCCCGAACCGTCCTACGTTCTGCACCCTCCGAACGTTCTGCACCGTCCGTACGTAGGGCACGGTCCTCATGTCCCGCGTCGTCCGAACGTAGGGCACCGTCCGCATGTCCCGCGCCGGCTCATCCCGGGTCGCCCTCCGCCCCGCGGCGGACCGCCAGCGGGTCGTCCTGGGGCAGCTCCTGCCCGGTCGCCTCAGCCGCCGCACGGACGTGCTCCGCCAACACCCGGCGGATGGACTCGGCCGCCGTCGCCAACGCCTGTCGGCCCGAGGCCCCCTCCTGCGGGGTGACGTCCACCGGCGCCCCGAACACGAGGTCGAGCCTGCGCCCGAACGGCGCCAGCCGGTGCGGGCTCTCCCCGGTCCGTCGAGTACCCAGACACGCCACAGGAACCACCATCGCTCCCGAACGCACCGCCAGCCAGGCGATCCCGGCCCGGACCTCCGCCATGTCACCACGTCCCCGCGAGCCCTCGGGAAAGATCCCGACGACACCCCCGCGAGCGAGTACTCCCAGCGCGGCCTGCAGGGCACTCCGGTCCGCGCGATCCCGTCGGATCGCGATCTGGCCGCCCGCCCGCAGCACCATGCCCAACGGACCGCGGCACATCTCGGACTTGACCAGGCAGTGCACTCCGCGCGGGGACAACCCCACGAGCATCGGCCCGTCCAGGAAACCCGCGTGATTGCTCGCCAGCACCACGGGCCCGGTACGCGGCACCAGTTCAGCACCGTGCACGTGCACCCGCCAGGGCGGTCTCAGCAGGACGGGACCCACCCGACGGGTCCACCCGGCCTGCCACCGTGCCGGCGGGCGGGGGCGCCGGGTGTCCCGAGGACGTACGGGCCGTTCCCCGGATCCGGACGGTGCCCCGGCACCGCCACCGTTCACGAAGCGCCGGCCGGTTCCGCCACCCGGTGGACGGCGGCCAGCACGGCCTCGACGGTCTGCTCGAAGTCCAGCGCCGAGGAGTCCACCTCGACCACGCCGAGCGCGGCGGTGAGGAACGAGGCGACGGTGGCGTCCACGGCATCCCGCCGGATCACCTGGTCGGCGGTCGCGCTCAGGGCGGCGTCGTCCGCGCTGCCGTGCAGTTCGAGCGCGCGCCGGGCGAGGCGGGCCCGCGCATCAGCGGTGAGCAGGATCCGCACGGGCGCGTCCGGCGCGACGACCGTGGTGATGTCCCGCCCCTCGGCGACGATCCCACCGAGCGGCCCCCGGCCGGCGTCCTCGATGATCGCGCGCTGCCGGGACCGCAGTTCCGCCCTGACCTGTTCGTTCGTCGCGACCCGGCTCACCTGGCCGGAGATCTCGGGCCTGCGGATCTCCACGGCGACGTCCCGCTGACCCACCTGCACCGTGGGGGCACGCGGATCCGTGCCGACGGCCAACGGCAGACTGCGAGCGAGTGCGGCGACCGCTTCCTGATCGGCCAGATCCACCCCGGCGTCCAGGCAGGCCCAACAGACCGCCCGGTACATCGCCCCGGTGTCCAGGTAGGCGAGCCCCAGCCGTTCGGCCACGGCCCGCGAGACGCTCGACTTGCCCGACCCGGACGGTCCGTCGACGGCGATCACGAGGGGACGGCGCTCGGAGGACGGAGAGTCGGCGTACACGGCTGGCCTCCTGGTGTCGAACACGAACACCGCGAGCCTAGTGGCATCTCGGAGTCGACGTTGCCACGGGCCGCAGGACCACCCGACGGGCAGAACGGGACGGCCCCTACGACGTGCGCCACCGCCCGGCCGGGCCCGACATCCCGTCAGCGATCTCGTCCCTCCATGCTCAGCGGGCGCGCGGTCCGAGCCAAGGATCCGGGGTCCGGGCGAGAGAGTGCTGCCCCGCCGATCGCTGCCGACGCCGAGCCTCCGGAACCGGCCCGACAACACCCGTCAGGCGACGACGCGCCAGCCGCGCTCGGCCAGGGCCTGCTCGAGGGTCGCCCTCGCCGCGGGGAGCACCGAGATACCGGCCAGGCCCACCTGCTGCCCCGGCGCGTGTTCGAGGCTGAACTCCTCGACGTTCACGCCCACCTCACCGATGTCCGCGAACAGCTGCCCGAGCTGCCCGGGAGTGTCCGGGATCAGCACCGTGACCACCGCGTACACCGCCGGTGGGGCCCCGTGTTTTCCGGGGATACGTTCCCGACCGGTGTTGCCGGCCGAGATGAGCCGGGCCAGGACGGCGCGAGGGCCGATTCCCTCGACGGACCTTGCGGCACCGGGAACAGCCTCAGCGGCTTCCCCGACAGCCCCGGCGGCTTCCCCGACAAACCCAGCAGCTTCCTCGACAGCCCCCGCCGTGCCGGCCGAAACGTCCTGAGCAGCGCCCCCACGGCGCTCGGCGCGGAGAGCATCCGTGAGGACCGGCGTCCCGGAACCCGCGACGTCCAGATCGTCCAGAGCCCGGAGAACGGCATCCAGATCGGCACGCAGACCTGCCAGGAGCGTCCGTACCGGTCCCGGGTTCGCGGCGAGGATCTGCACCCACAGGAGTGGGTCGCTCGCCGCGACGCGCGTCACGTCCCGCAGCCCTTGCCCGGCGAGCGCGACGGCGGCGTCCGTCCCGTGGTTCAGGCGCGCCGCGACCAGGCTCGCCGCGACCTGGGGGACGTGCGAGACCAGCGCCACCGCGGCGTCATGCTGGTCGACGTCCATGGTCACCGGTGCGGCGCCGAGCGCGAGGGCCAGCCCGCGAACCCGGTCCACGGCCCCCACGGGGGCTCCGGCGGGCGGGCAGACCACCCACGGACGCCCCAGGAACAGGTCGCCACGCGCCGCCACCGGTCCGGAACGCTCCGCCCCGGCCATCGGGTGGCCCCCCACGTAACGGGTCAGGTCCGCGCCCGCCGCTCGGAGTTCGCGGATGATGCCGGCCTTGACGCTGGCCACGTCCGTGACCACGGCGTCCGGACGGCTACGCAGCTCCGCCGCCACGACTGTGGCAGTGACGTCCGGCGGCGCGGCCACCACGACCAGATCCACTGTTTCCAGACCGTCGTCCGGAGTGCCCGCGCCCAGGTCACCGGCGAGCGCCAGAGCGGTCGGCGACGGATCGTGCAGCACCACGCGGGTGCCCCCCGCCCGCAGCCCGAGGGCGATGCTGGTGCCGAGCAGGCCGGTGCCCACCACCCGGACGCCTCCGGGCAGAAAGCCTGCGACCTCGGCGGCGACACCGGCCGGCCGGGACCGCGCCTGTCCGCCGCTCGCGCGCCCCGCGTCGGCGGACGGAGAACCGGCAGAGGGAGAACCGGCGGACGGAGAACCGGCCGGCCGGGTTCCGGGGACCGGGACGAGGCCGCCCGGCGCGCTCACCTCCCGCCGCCCGCCACCGGCGCCGGTGCGGGAGCAGATCTGGAGGCCGCGACCGCCGAGGTGAAGGTCTGCGTGGAGGTGGCCGGGACGGTCGAGGTGGACTGGACGGACGTGGCTGCCGGGACGAACGAGGCCGCGGACGGGGGTAGCGCCTGCCCGGGCCCGTCCACCGCGGCGGTGTCCGGACGCAACACATCGGTGCCCCGCAGGTACACGTTGCGCAGCTGGTTCCGTGGCCGGTCCGTCTCGACCGAGGCCATCAGGCGGACCACCCTGGGCATCCCGCCCTCGACGTCCATCTCCTGCATGCACAACAGGGCGGCCTCGGTGAGGCCCAGCTGGCGGGCGGCGAGAGCCGGTGCGACGCTGCGGATGTCCACGGTCGCCGTGAACATGATGCTGATCACGTCGTCCGGCGCGAGCCCGTTCGCCGCCAGGACAGCGCCGACCAGTTCTCGCGTCAGGTCCAGGACGTGCTCACGCTCGTCCACCTCGACCTGGGTCGCTCCCCTGATCGCCCTGACCGCCACCGCTCCTCCTCCGGTCCGTCTGTTGCCGTCCTGATGCTGCCGCTGCGGTCCTGACGCTGCCACGCCGTTCCGGCCGCTCTCCCGCCTGCCCTGCCCGCAGGCCCTACCCGGCCCGCGTTTCCTCCACGACCCGCGTCCGGCGCTCAGGCCGGCGCCGGTCGCGGTCCCTGCTGCTCCCCGCCCGGGGTTCCCGCCGCGGGCCGCCATACGGTAGCCGACCCGGGTGACCGACGAGCGGATCGGCGTCGACCGTCACCCAGGCCGACGCCGATCATCACCCGGGACCGATCACAGCCCCACGGCGGTCACCACCGGAAACCGATCACAGTCCCACGGCGGCAAGCAGGGTGCCGAGCTCCTCTCGCACCAGCACCCGGGTGCGGCCCACCCGCAGGTCCCCCAACCGCACCGGACCGATCCGCGTACGTACGAGCCGTTCCACCGGGAAACCCACCTCGGCGAGCAGCCGCCGGACCACGTGGGTGCGTCCCTCGTGCACCACCAGCTCGACCAGGGCCTTGCCCGGCCGGGCGTCGACCACCCGGAACTCGTCGACCCGGGTGAAACCGTCTTCGAGTTCCACACCGGCGAGCAACCGCCGCCCGAGATCGCGCGGGATCTGCCCGCTGACCTCTGCGAAGTAGGTCTTGGCGATCGCGAAGGACGGGTGGGCCAGCCGGTGCGCCAACTCGCCGTCGTTGGTGAGCAGGATCAGCCCTTCCGTGTCCACATCGAGCCGGCCGACGTGGAACAACCGCTCCGTGCGCTCCCCCACGTACTGGGACAGATCGGGACGACCCTGCTCGTCCTGCATCGAGGAGACGACGCCACGTGGCTTGTTCAGGACCAGGTAGACCATCGACTCGTCGAGCTGGATCCGGAGCCCATCGAACCGCACCGCGGCACGCTTGGGGTCGATCCGGATGCCCAGCTCCCGCACCACGCAGCCGTCGATCTCGATCCGGCCGTCCAGGATCAGCTCCTCGCAGGCCCGTCGGGAGCCGAGCCCGGCCCGGGCCAGCACCTTCTGCAGGCGCACTCCGGACGGATCGTGGACGTCGCGGTCGGGGTCGAGGAAAGTCTCCTCGTCCTCCCACTCCGGGGGCGGTCCGGCGACGACGTGAGCGCTCACCCCGCGGCGGGGCTGAGGACCCGAGCGCCGTGCCGCAGGCCCGCGACCCGCGGTGGACCCGCGATCTGCGGAGGTACCGCGACCGGCAGTGGTACCGCGACCGGCTGCCGGACCCCGACCCGCTGCCGGACGGCTGCCCCCGATCGAGCCGCTGCCCGACGAAGGGCTCCACCCGGATGCCGACCGGTCCTGGACCCGTCCCGGGCCCCCGTTCGGCGCGAAACCGTCGTTCGATCTGGGCCCACCGTTGGATCTGGGGCCGCCGTCGGATCTGGGCCCACGGTTGGTCACAGGAACACCGATGCCGGGACCCCGGCGCCCAACCGCACCACGGCTTGCGCCGACGCCACCCGTTCCTCGGGCCGGAGCCTGGCCACGACCACCCGGCACCGCGGAACGCCCGCTCGACGCGCCACCCGCCTGCGCCGGCGAACCCGGTCCTCCCCAGCCTGTGGCAGAGGCACCACCGGCGCGGGACGGGACTCCGCCCGGACGCGCGCCTCCCGTCCCCGGACGAGGACCGCCCGAGCGTCGCGCTCCGGCCGTGCCGGGAGCCGTCGCCCCGAACCGTCCGGGACCACCGGCCGAGCGCCCGGTGCCCCCCTGGCTCGGTCGCCGCGAGCCCGTCGACCGCGTCCCCTGCCCGTCGCTCCGTCGCCACTCTCCACCGGCGCCACCGGGCCGGCCCTCACGTCCAGGACCGCGGTCGACAGCTCGACGGGTGCCGGAATCCCCGTCCCAGTTCCGGCCGGAGACGCCGTCCCTGTTCCGGCCGGGGGCACCGTCCCCGGAACGGTTCGGCCCGCCGAACGTGCCCTGTCCCCCGAAAGTGCTGGGCCCACGCTCATGACCACCCGAACCCCGCGTCCGACCGGGAGCACCTGGCCCTCCGGCTGCACCCGGACGGCCCGCGCCGAAGCCACCGGTCCCGGGCCGGGACGCGCCTCGCCCCGGACCGCCGGTGCGGCCGGGCGCCTCACGTCCCCCTGCGGAACCGCCCTCGTCGCGTCCGGTGGACCTCCACGCTGCCGGGCCTCGCCCGGACGCCTGTCCG
>CAZOWW010000032.1:2034-27401 GCA_964583765.1 uncultured Kineosporiaceae bacterium | reverse complement strand
GCAGGACCACGTCCGGACCCCTGCCCGGCAGGACCACGTCCGGACCCCTGCCCGGCAGGACCACGTCCGGACCCCTGCCCGGTAGGACCACGTCCGCCGGGGCGCCGTCCACCGGAACCCGAGGCGCCCGCACGCTGCGGACCGCTCATGCCACTCCTCCCGCAGCCAATTCCTCCAGCATGTCCGCACCAGGCAGGTACGGCGCCAGCGCGGGAAGGTCGTCGAGGTCTCGCATCCCCATCCGTTCCAAGAAGTAGGAGGTCGTCCGGTACAGGATGGCGCCGGACTCCGAGTCGGTGCCGGCCTCCTCCACCAAGCCTCGGTTGACGAGGGTGCGCATCACGCCGTCCACGTTCACCCCGCGCACGGCTGAGACCCGGGCCCGGCTCACCGGCTGGCGGTAGGCCACGATCGCCAGGGTCTCCAGAGCTGCCTGGGTGAGACGTGCGGTCTGCCCGTCGAGCATGAACCGCTCAACGGCGCCCGTGTACTCGGGCCGGCTGTAGACACGCCAGCCCCCGGCGACGCACCGCAGCTCGAACCCCCGGCCGGAACGGTCGTAGTCGGCGACCAACTCGGCGATCGTGTCGCAGATCGTGCCCAGGGGTACGCCCAGAGCCGAGGCCAGGCTCAGCTCGGTCACCGGTTCCTCCACCACCATGAGGACCGCCTCGACCGCGCCGCGCACGCCGGAGGGCAGGTCCTCCCATGCCGGAGCGGACGGCACAGGCGCCTCCTGCTCCGGTGCCGCAGCCCCAGCCGTCTCGCACGTCGCGCCAGAAGCCACCCGCACCTGCGGGGGTACCAGCACTGGATCATCCTGTTCCAGAGGGACCATCAGCTCAACCACGTCGTCCATCCTCCACGGGCACCTCGGTCATCGCCGAATCGACCTCCGTCGTCCGTCCACCGGTCCGGGCTGAGGGAGTCCCCGAGAACAAGTCGCCATCCGGTGTCTGTTCCGGCCCGGTGGCACTCGCCGGTCCGGTAGCCCTCTCCGGTCATCCGGTTGCCCCCTCCGGTCCGGCAGCCTGTCCGGCCCCGGAGGTCTCCTCCGTGCCGCCCAGGCCCTCGAACTCGTCCACGGCGGTCAGGTCCGCGGCGTCCCCACCCGTCCACCGAATGGTGAGCTCCCCCAAGGGGGTCACCTGGTCGAACACCACCGCTCCCTCGCGGTACAACTCCAGCAGAGCGAGGAAACGGGCCACCACGACCAGCGTCGAGGCGGCATCCGCGGTGAGCGCCCGGAAACTGCTCCACTCCATCCGGCGCAGATGCTCCACGATCAGAGCGGCCTGCTCCCGCACGCTCACTGCCGGCGAGTGAAGGTGCTCCAACCCCACGGTCGGTGCCACCTTCGGGGTCATCGCCCGCGCTGCGATCTCCGCAAGTTGTTCAGGAGTGATCCCGAGCACCAGCTCGGGCAGCAACTGGGCGAACCGCGGCTCCACCTGCACGAACCGGGCCGTCCGCTGCGCCTCGGCGGCCATGGCGGTGGAGAACGCCCCCGCGACCTCCTTGAACGCGCGGTACTGCAGGAGCCGGGCGAACAGCAGATCCCGAGCCTCCAGCAGCGCGAGATCCTCCTCGTCGTCCACCTCGGCCGTGGGCAGGAGCCGGGCCGCCTTGAGGTCGAGCAGGGTCGCGGCGACCACGAGGAACTCGCTGGTCTCGTCCAGGTCCCATTCCGGTCCGCGAGCGCGGATCCAGGCCACGAACTCGTCCGTGACCCGGGCCAGGGCGATCTCCGTGACGTCGAGCCGGTGTTTGGCGATCAGGCCGAGCAACAGGTCGAACGGCCCCTCGAAGACATCCAGATGGACGGCGAACCCGCCCTGCCGGGTCGGGTGCAGTCCCGCCGGGGCCGCTCCCGGGTCAGGCTGCGTCGCCTTGTTCAGACCTTCCCGCGCGTGAGCACCCTGTCCACCGGCGGCCACGTCAGGCCGCGTCGCCGCGGGAGATCAGTTCCCGCGCCAGCAACCGGTACGCGTAGGCACCCGCGTGTGAACTCGCGTAGGTGGTGATCGGCTCGGCCGCCACCGTGGCATCCGGGAACTTCACCGTGCGCCCGATGACCGTGTGGAACACCTGGTCGCCGAAGGCCTCGACGACCCGGGCGACCACCTCGCGGCAGTGCAGCGTGCGAGGGTCGTACATGGTGGCCAGGATCCCGTCGATCTCCAGCCCCGGGTTGAGCCGGTCCCGGACCTTCTCGATGGTCTCCACGAGCAGCGCGACCCCCCGCAGGGCGAAGAACTCGCACTCCAGGGGGATCACGACCCCGTGCGAGGCGGTGAGCGCGTTCACGGTGAGCAATCCCAGGGACGGCTGGCAGTCGATGAGCACCACGTCGTAGTCGTCCATCACCGGACGCAGCACGCGAGCGAGGACCTGCTCCCGCGCGACCTCGCTGACCAGCTGCACCTCGGCCGCGGACAGGTCGATGTTCGCGGGCAGGATGTCCATGGCCGGGAGCAGGGTCGGGCGGATCACCTCGTGCACGTCCAGATTGCGCTCGAGGAGCAGATTGTAGATGGTGCAGGTGAGCTCGTGCGGATTGGTGCCCAGGCCCACGGAGAGCGCGCCCTGAGGGTCGAAGTCCACCAGGAGCACCCGGCGCCCGTACTCGGCCAGAGCCGCCCCGAGGTTGATCGTCGTGGTGGTCTTGCCCACGCCACCCTTCTGATTGCACATGGCGATCACGCGGGCAGGCCCGTGCCCGTTCAACGGCTCGGGGTCGGGGAAGGCCGGCATCGAGCGACCGGTCGGGCCCAGGCCCCCGGCACGCATGCGCATGCCCTCCAGGCCCGGCAGTCGGCCCTCGGCGGCGTCGGGGACCGAGAACGCCTCCTCGGTGCGGTTGCTCACGCGACGTCCAATCTCAGGCCGGCGCCCACCCATCGCGGACGCAAGGGACCACCCCGGACGGCACCCGGCCACGGCCGAGATGCGCGTCCCGCAGACCTGACCTCTCGGTGACGATCGATGTCACCCGGTGGCAGGACCCACATGCGAGGCTAGTCGGCGCGTCGGCAAACCCTCAAGTTGGTGCACACCTGCCCGCAAGGCGACGTACACCCGGCCGGCGATACTTCCGGCGGATCGGGTCAGTTCGGACCCGCGACGAAGATGTTCCCCAGGACGGTCTCGTCGAGCACCCCGGCCCGCGCACCCAGGTCCTGGACATCAGCCACCCTCAGCTCGACCGCGATCACGGACTCTTCGTGGACCGGCAACCGCTGACGTCCTACCTGGCTCGGCAGGAATGTCTGCGGATCGGAGTTGCCGCTCTTGAAGAAGGTCCAGTTGATGCCCTTGACCACGTAGCGCGTGATCCACGCGGGAGTACCCGCCTTGGGGCCAATGCGCCCCGGCACCAGCCCCACACACGTGATCTGATGAGGCGCCGTGAAGTGGAGGGTGAGGACCGCTCCTTGACCCAGACCGGTCAGGGTCCACGTCGGTCCCGCGGAGCCGTTCTTGACTTGCCCTGAGGAAGGTGGATCTCCTGCCACCCTGACATCCGCTGCCCAGTTGTGCAGGCCGGAGCCCGGGCAACCGTCCGCGGTGGTCCCGGTCGAGGCCGGAGTGCCCGTCACGGCGCCCGCATTCGTCGTTCCGGCGGTGCTCCCGCTCGGTCCCACCGTCTCCACCGCCGAGGGCAGGGTGGCCGGTGCGGACAGGGTGGCCAAGGGCTCATGATCGGCCCTGGGGTTCGCGTTGTCGTGATGCGCCATGAGATACCCGAGAGAGGCTCCGAAGAGGAGCACCGCGAGCAGGATCACTGCGATCGGCACCCGCAGGACGCGACCGGGTTGCCAGGCAACCAGCCGCCGCATGACCGTCCGGGACCGGGCACCCAACCGATCGAGAAGGTCCTCATCGTTCTCCGGGTCGTCGCCCCCTGCAGGCGGCGCCTGGCCGGATGAAGCCCTCCCTGGTACGAGCGCGGGCTCCCGGATCCCGGCCGCCCCAGCCCCGGTACCAGCGACCAAACCGGTCGCAGCGGTGCCGGGCAGGGGCCTGGTCGGGACACCGGGGCCGTGTTCCTCGGACTCAGGCACCGACCCTGGGGAGGGACGCCCCGCCGCGCCGGACCCCGGACCGCCGGCCCCCGCTGCGCCGGAGGCCTTCGGTTCCGTTCCGCTCGTCCCAGACCGCTCCTGCCAGCGCGGACTGCCCTCACCACTCGGTTGCCCCGAGGCGTCCCGAGGATCGGTCGCTCCGCCCGGGCCGCCGGCCTGACCGAGTTCCGTACGGCGGACCTGCGTCCAGTCGTGCCAGCGGGCGGTCAGGTTCTCCTCGTCCGCGAGTTCCACGGAGGTCCCGCACACCGGACATTCCCGGGCGTCCACCGGCAGCGGGGTCCCGCAGCACACGCACGTCATGACAGGTCCTCGTCTCGCCTTCCGTGGGTGGGACGTCCCGCAGGCAGGGCCGCGCCGGCAGGTGCCCGGTCTACCGCGGGGTTGATCGCGTCCGGGTCAGCGCCGACGCCGTGACGCTACCGTTGGGCGCAGGGTCAGGCGCGGTCGCGCCTCCACTCGCCGTTGGGTCCGGATGACCGAAGGCTTGGGCGGGGTCGGCTCGGACTGCTTGTCATCGTCCGCGTCCAGCGTGATCACGGTGTTGTGGTCGGTGATGCTGTTCGCCCGGCGCACCAGGTCCTCGACGTCCAGGGCGCGTTCGGCGAGGGCCTGGACGAGCGCGTCGAGCACCTGCCGCTCGACGACGTTGATCTGCTGACGTACGTCCAGGCGCTGGAAGAAGATCTCCTCCTCCGTGCCCGCGCTCAACTCGCGCACGCTCGTGCGGGCCCCGTAGTCGAAGGCGAGGTGATCATCGATCGATTGGGTCTCGTCCCGACTGAACTGCCAGCGGCGCATCGCGTCGACCACGGCCTCCACCACCCGGGCGGGCGCGAACGGGGCCATCCGGAAGACGTCCAGGAACGACGCGGTGGCGGCCCGGGCCATTGCTGCCCCGTTCAGCCGCTCGTAGCGGTCCACGGCGTGGAAGGCCCCCGCGATCGTGGGGAGCGTCGTGGCGACGAACTCCACGAACAGCATGTGTCCGCGCAGGCTCAGGTGCACGAAGGCCGTCACCTCGAGCTCGCCGTCCCAGGTGGACACCCGCACGGTCTGGTAGTGCCGCTCGGGGCCCCGTTCCCGACGACCGATCTCGGACACCACTGCCGCGGGCACCCGGAAGAGCGGCCGCTGCCGGGAGCGGTCGAGGAACGGGTGGTCGGGGGGCATGAGACCCGAGACGAACACCCGGTCCTGCACCGACAGCCCGATCATCCGTTCGGCCTCGGGCAACCGTGGCCCGGCCAGTGCGGCGAGCGCGGCGCGGGTTCGGGCGTAGAGCTCGTCCGTGGTCAGACCCTCGGACTCGGCGACGATCTCCCGCAGATCCACCACGCCCGGCTCGGGCAGGGACGACGACCGTTCCGGGCCGCCGATCAGGGAGGGCTCCTCGGTGTCCCGGGCGGGAACGAGTGGGGTGGCGAAGGACCAGGCGTCCACGACCTTGCCCGACCCGACGAACGGGCGGTTGGTCGAGGTCTGGGCGTAGACCGTGATGTTGCCGTGCTGCGCGGCTTCCAGGTACTGCACGCGGCTCTCGAAGATGCGCCCCTCGCGAGGGGACCGCTCCGGGGCGAACGTGCGGGGCCCGAGTCGCTTCACGATCATCCGGTGCTGGGCGATGCGGTCCACGAACAGGATCAGCCAGACGACCAGGCCGATCAGTACGAGCGCTCCCAGGTCGGGCATGAGGCGGAAGGAACTGCCCGAGCCGTGGCCCTGCAACCTGTTCAACGGCCGGAACACCGCCTGCATGAGCACGGCGATGACCAGGCAGATACCCAGGTTGCTGGCCGCTCCCGTGAGATCGCGCGTCAGGAAGTCACGCACGAAGCGCAGGAACGTCAGCGCCAGGTAGATCGTGAGCAGCAACTGGGCACTGCCCGAGAAGATCAGGAGGACGGCGGCCAGGAACACCGCCGTGATGGCGAGGCTGCGTCGCAGCAGGCGTCGGCGCGCGGCGAGGCAGTGCCGCACGATGGGACCCAGGTCGATGCCGTAGGACGGGGCCACGGCTCGGTGCGGCTGGTAGACCAGCTCGTCGAGCACCTTCTCGGCGAACCCCGGATCCAGGTGCGCCGCCGCGCACAGGTACCGGGTGGCGTTGCTGTGCCGTCCCCGTCCGCGCCGGATCGCCCCAGGGACGGTCCCCGCTTCCACGGGGGCGACATGCACCTCACCGCTCACCGGTCACCCCTCTCACAGGCGACCCGTCGCCTGCTCCGCACTCGTTCGTCCGTGACCCGACGAGCCTAGTACGGTAACGGTCCGTTTCGGCTGATCTGCTTCCCCGCGGGGACAGGCTCCCGAGGCCTGCCCCGGGGTCGCGCCCCGGTCATCCTCAGGTCTGGGCGGCCACAGGCTCCCGAGGCCCGCGTGGGGCCACGCCCCGGTCGCCCTCAGGTTCGGAGTGGGATCTCAGCCCGGACCGGTCGAAACTCAGCCGGGACCGAGCGCACGCGGGTGAGCCGCGACGTAGACCTCGCGCAGGGTGTCCGCAGTCACCCGGGTGTAGACCTGGGTGGTGGCCACCGAGGCATGACCGAGCAACTCCTGCACGACCCGCACGTCTGCCCCGCCCTCCAGCAGATGGGTCGCGAAGGAGTGCCGCAACGTGTGCGGGGACATGCGCCCGGTGAGTCCTGCCCGCTCGGCGGCCGCCTGGAGCACCGCCCAGGCGCTCTGCCGGGACAGCGGGCCACCGCGAGCGTTCAGGAACAGCGACGGCGTCCCCGTCCCGTGCGCCGCGAAGACCGGGCGGCCCCGCACCAGGTAGCTCTGCACCGACCAGACGGCGTACCGACCCAACGGGACGAGCCGCTCCTTGTTCCCCTTGCCGACGAGCCGGACCAACCCGTGCTCGAGATCCGCGTCGTCCACCGCCAGGCCCACGGCCTCGCTGATCCGCGCCCCGCTGCCGTAGAGCACCTCGAGCAGCGCCCGGTCCCGGATCGCGGCCGGGGTGTCCGGTGCCGAGGCCGCCTCGAGCAACCGCTCGATTTCGGACAGCGGCACCGCCTTGGGCAGTCGACGTGGCGGGGTCGGCGGGCGGACCTGCGCCGCGGCGTCCTCGGCGGTGATGCCCTCCAGGGCGAGGAACCGGTGCAGCCCGCGCACGGCCACCACGGTGCGCGCTGCCGAACTCGCGGTGAGCGCGGGTTGGCCGTCCGCGCCCGCGCGGATCGCCCGCAGGAACGAGCTGACATGTTCCTCGCGGACGGCCTGCGGCTCGCGGACTCCGAGGGCCTCCAGGTGCGCCAGATACCGGCGCAGGTCACGCCGGTAGGCGGACAGGGTGTTCACCGCGAGCCCTCGCTCCACCCGCAGATGCCTCAGGTAGCCGGCGACCGCCTCGGCCATCGGGGAGTCCGGTGCCGCGGGGTCGCCGGCCGGGTGATCCGCGGCGGACCTGCCCGTGGCGACACGCATGGTCAGCGCTGCACCTCCGACACCTCCGGCGACCCGTCCGGTCCCCGCCGGCCCCGACCCGGCGCACGGTGCGCCCACGGTATTCCGGCCGGTGCGATCACGGTACCGAGTTCACGGGCCCCGCACCGGCGATCGCGGGCCCCGAGGACGGCGGGTGACCGTCGAACACGGATCCGGAGTCTCGTGCACGGATCCCGAGACTCGTGCACGATCGATCGAGGTCGAGCACGAACCCGCCACCCCGAGCAGGAGTGCCGGACGTCGGCCACCCGTACCTGACCTGGATCAGGATCGTCCACGCCACGGTACAGATAGTCTGCTGTCGCGCCGTCCGGCACCCTGTGATCCGATCCGATCGGATCGGTTCCGACCGGCGTCGAGGCGGGAGCGGGCCACCCGCCGGAGACGGGGAGTCCTGTCCGTCACCGGGCCAGGCCCGCCGGTCGATCTCCCGGAGGGTGCCCGTGGGGTCGAGGCGACCGGATCCGCTGCCTGGGACGCCCGTCGTGGTGATGGGGCTGATGGGGGCCGGCAAGACCACTCTGGCCAGGGGGTTGGCCTCCCGCTGGGGCCGTCCGCTGCGCGACAGCGATCGTGACCTGGAACGGGACACCGGCGCCACCGCCGCAGAGCTCGCCGCCCGGCTCGGCGCGGACGGCCTGCACGAGCTGGAGGCCCGCCACCTGCTGGCTTCCCTCAGTCGTCCGGTCCCGTCCCTGGAACCTGCCCGGGATCTCCCACCGGAACCTGCCCCGGTCATCGCGACCGCCGCCAGCACGGTCGAGGTGCCCGAGTGCCGCCGGGTGCTCGCCTGCGCGGTCGTGCTGTGGTTGGACGTCTCCGTGCCCGAGCTCGCCTCCCGCCAGCGACGCGGCGCACACCGGCCCCGGTACGGCGACGACCCGGTGGCCATGCTCACGGCCATGGACGAACGTCGGCGCGGGTTGTTCCGGCAGGTCGCAGACATCGTGATCACTGTCGGGCAGCACGGGCCGCCGGTGTCCGGGCCGGAGCGGGAGGCCGAGGCGCGGCGGGTGCAGGCCCTGGCGGCGCGCCGGATCCGAGCTTTCGCCCGAGCACACGGCGCCGAGGGGGCACATCCCTGAGCGCCCCCACCCCGGCGGGCGTAGCCGCGCCGGGGTGGGCCGCCCGAGCGACCGGGTCAGCGGCCGGACTCACCTCGTTCGGCGGTCCGGGGCTCCCTCGCGCCAGCGATGAGGTCGATCACGTCCTGTCGGGCCGTTCCCTGCAGCACGCCGTCCTGCTCCACGGTGCCCCGACCGGAGTCCCCCGTGCCGAGACCGGCGCCGATCCGTTCGGCCGGGCTGGAGACCTTCTCCGCCGTGCTCCCGGCCCCGCGAGCCGAGGAGACACCTGATCCCGGAGGATTGGTCCCCTGCGGACTCCTCTGGCGACCGAGGCCACCTCGCCGTCCGCGGCCGAGGCGGGCGACGGCAGCCACCAGGCCGCGGCCCGAACCCCCGTTCGCCCCCAGGGAGGCCGCCGCCAGGGACGCCGCCGCCGGGTCGCACGGTGCCGCCCCAGGATCGGACATCTTTCGGTAGGTGGAGATCAGACCGTCCATCCAGGCCTGGTGTTCCGGGGACCAACTCCGCACCACGACATAGTGCCGGTCCGCGCAGGGGGGCGGACTCAGGTGCTCCAGGACGTCGTACCCCGCGTCGTAGAACTGCCGCTCCAGGGTCGGTACCGTGGGCCAGAAGGAGAGTTCGTTGCCCCAGGACGCGGTCGGCCGCGTGTGGAGCCCTGTCTCGCTGTAGAGGCGCCCTTCGTACCCGTCCTGCTGGACGAGGTCGCTCACCCGGTCCGCATGATGGTGGTGATCCTTGCGCCGCGGCATGGCGAAGTGGGTGTCCAGGATCACCGGCCGCGGGGCCATCCGTCTGGCGAGCGCCACCTGGTCGTCCAGGGTCAGGTGGTACCAGAGGCCGAGGCAGGCGACGAGGTCCACACCCTCGTACTCGTCGAAGTCGCGCACGTCCGCCCGCACCCACCGCACCCGGTCGTCCCGGGGGAAGCGCTCGTCCCGGGCGTCCACCGCCGTCACACGCCACCCCAGGTCGGCCGCCAGTCTCGAGAAGAGCCCGTGCCCAGCCCCCAGGTCGAGCAGATGTCCGGCGGGGAAGCGCTGGAGCACATCCACGAAGTGCCCCAACCGCAACGCGCCCATCGGATCGACGAACCTGCTCGTGCGCAGATGCCAGGCGGTCACGAAGACCCTCTCCTTCACTGTGGCTGATCTTCCGCCCGAGCCTACCGACACGTACGGTATTCGGTCGACCATCCCGGGTACCTGTTGACCACCCGAGTTGGGGGTTCGGGATGCCGGAAGCGCACCGGCACCACATCCGCAGCCCTTACGTGGCGACGGAGGCACACCCTGCCGGGCCACGAGCCACCGCATCGCGAAGGCCCGGAAGGCTCCGGCGACGGCGAATCACCGGCCGCCACGAAGGGGCTCCGGTCATCGGACGGGCTCAGGACGCCGCGAAGAGCAGCACCTTGCCCCGCATGCGGCGGTCGGCCAGCAGCGCATGCGCCCGCCCCGCCTCGGACAGCGGCAGCACCAGTCCGACGTGCGGGTGCAGTTGTCCTGCGGCCACCAGGGACAGCAGATGCGCGGCGCTGGAGGCGAACAGTTCCTCGTCGTCCAGCACCTGCTGCAGCCAGAAGCCGAGGATCCCGGTCGAGGTCTGGGTGAGCTTGTCCACGTGGATGGCGGTCGGGGTGTCGCTCGCGGCGCCGATCACGACCACCCGGCCGAAGGACCGCAGGGTCGAGTGCACCGCGACGAGCACCGCCCCACCCACCGACTCCAGGGCGAGGTCCACCCCTTCCCCGTCCGTGGCCGCCAGCACCTCCCCCGCCAGGTCGGGGGCGGTCGAGTCGACGACGGCATCCGCTCCGCAGGCCAGCGCGAACTCCCGCTTGGCCGGAGTCGAGGCCAGCCCGATCACCCGCCCCGCACCCAGGCTCCGGGCGAGCTGGATGGCCAGATGTCCCACGCCGCCGGCCGCCGCCTGCACGAGCACGGTCTCGCCGGCCGTCATCCGGCCCACGGTCACCAGACCGTGCCAGGCGGTGAGGCCCTGCTCCAGCACGGCGACCGCCTCGTCGTCCGGTACCGCCTCGGGCACCTCCACGCTCCACTGCCGCTCCACCGCGGCCACCTGTGCGTAGCCGCCACCGGCCGGCAGCAGCGCAGCCACCCGGCGTCCGTCCGCGCGGCGCCGCCCGACCACCTCGGCGCCGAGCACCGCCGGCAGCGACAGCGCGCCGTCTCCGCCGGAACGACGGGACAGGTCCGAGAAGTTCACCCCGGCGAAGGTGACGTCCACCAGATCCTGCGTGCCCGAGGCGCACGGCGGTGGCACGTGAGCCAGCCGCAGCACCTCCGGGCCGCCGAAGCGGTGGATCTGCACAGCCTTCATCGTCGCCACGACGGCCTGCCCCTCTCCCCGCCGTGGCGGGGCCCTGCCGGCAGTCGTCCGCGGTGCCCTCGCACCCGCGCTCGCCGACGAAGGTGAGGTACCGCGCGCGACGATCGCGGTCAAGGCTGTCGGGACAAGTTCCCGGAAAGAGCCGACCGCACATCAGGCACTTCGGCACATACCGACCTGGCGACGGGACGGGCCGTCCGACGAGCCCGGCGGACGCGCCCGGCGATCACCGGGGCGAGTGCTCCGGCCACGGGGCGTCGGCCGGCCGGAGGGTCCGCCACCCCTGCGCGCGGGCCGCACAGGCCGCGAGTACCCCGACCACGGCGCCGGAGTTGTGCAGCCGTCCGGACAGCACCGCGTCCCGCGCCTCGTCGAGGGTGACCCAGGCCTGCACCATGTCCTGTTCCTCCTCGGTGCGCACATGCCGATGCTGGGCCGGGAGGACCTGCAGATCCCGCGCCAGGTAGAGCCGCATCGCCTCGGACATGCCCCCCGGGGAGCTGTACCAGTCGACGAGCACCGCCCAGGTCCCGGCGCGCAGGTCGCCCTCCTCGGCCAGTTCCCGACGGGCCGCCTCCAGGGGAGGCTCGCCGGGGACGTCGAGGAGCCCGGCGGGCAGCTCCCACAGTTCGGCCCCGACCGGATGGCGGTACTGGCGCACGAACAGCACCCGGTCCGCCTCGTCGAGGGCCAGTACCCCCACGGCGCCGGGATGCCGGAGGAACTCCCGCCGCACCAGGCCGGCCGCCCCGAGGTCGACGCTCTCGCGGACCAGGTCGACCACCGGCCCGCGGTGCACGAGCACCGACTCCCGGACCGGCCGGGGGTCCGGAGGGCCGTCCCGGAAACCCTCCGAGAGGCCCGCCGGCCCCCCCGCCCCGGCGGGGACAGGGTCCCCACCGGGGGCGGGCGATGCAGGGGGCAGCGCGGACATCACGCCGAGGCCGACGGCGCGAGCGGTGCGGTGACCTGCGCGGCGGGATCCACCGGCGGGGTGTCCACCTCCAGCAGGCGCTCGGACCGCTGCCGCTCCAGGGCCGCGTTCACCAACCCGGTGAACAGGGGGTGGGCGCGTCCGGGCCGCGAGCGGAACTCGGGGTGCGCCTGCGTGCCCACGTAGTACGGGTGGCTCTTGCGCGGCAGCTCGACGAACTCGACCAGGGACCGGTCCGGGGAGACCCCGGAGATCACCAGCCCGGCCTTCTCCAGCCGCGCCCGGTAGGCGTTGGAGACCTCGTAGCGGTGGCGGTGCCGCTCCGTCACGTTGCCCGTGCCGTAGGCGGCACGCACGACCGAGCCCTCGACGAGCCGCGCGGGATAGTCCCCGAGCCGCATGGTGCCGCCGAGGTCGCCGTCACCGGCGACGATCTCCTTCTGCTCCTCCATGGTGGCGATCACCGGGTGGGTGCAGTCGGGGTCGAACTCGCTGCTGCTGGCCCCGGCCAGGCCCGCGACGTTCCGGGCGAACTCGATCACCATGCACTGCAGGCCCAGGCACAGGCCCAGGGCCGGCACCTGGTTCTCGCGGGCCCACCGCAGCGCACCGAGCTTCCCCTCGATCCCGCGCACGCCGAAGCCCCCTGGCACGCAGATCGCGTCCACGCCCGACAGCATGCGCCGGGCACCCTCGGGCGTCTCGCAGGTGTCCGAGGCCACCCAGCGGATCTGCACCTTGGCGTCCGCGGCGAACCCGCCGGCGCTCAGCGCCTGCGTCACCGACAGGTAGGCGTCGGGCAGGTCCACGTACTTGCCGACGAGCGCGACCTCGACCCGGTGTGCCGGCCGGTGCACCCGGCGCAGCAGCTCGTCCCAGGAGTGCCAGTCGACGTCCCGGAAGCTCAGACCGAGGCGACGCACCACGTAGGCGTCCAGGCCCTCCCGGTGCAGCACCTTGGGGATGTCGTAGATCGAGGGGGCGTCGATCGCGGCGACCACGGCCTCCTCGTCCACGTCGCACATCAGCGCGATCTTGCGCTTGACGCTCTGCGGGATCTCCCGGTCGGCCCGGCAGACCAGCGCGTCGGGCTGGATGCCGATGCTGCGCAGGGCCGCGACCGAGTGCTGGGTCGGCTTGGTCTTCAGTTCCCCGCTCGGAGCGAGGTAGGGCACCAGCGAGACGTGCACGAAGAAGACGTTCTCCCGGCCGACGTCCTGACGCACCTGGCGTGCCGCCTCCAGGAACGGGAGCGACTCGATGTCACCGACGGTACCGCCGATCTCGTGGATGATCACCTCCAGCCGGCGGTTGCCGTTCGCCTGGGAGAGCATCCGCTCCTTGATCTCATTGGTGATGTGCGGAATCACCTGGACGGTGTCGCCGAGGTACTCCCCGCGCCGCTCCTTGGCGATCACGGTGGAGTAGACCTGGCCGGTCGTGACATTGGCCGACTGGTCGAGCTCGACGTCCAGGAACCGCTCGTAGTGCCCGATGTCCAGGTCGGTCTCGGCACCGTCGGCCGTGACGAAGACCTCCCCGTGCTGGAACGGGTTCATCGTGCCGGGGTCGACGTTCAGATAGGGGTCGAGCTTCTGCATCGCGACCCGAAGACCACGGGCTCGCAGCAGATGACCCAGGCTAGAGGCACTCAGCCCCTTGCCGAGAGAGGAGGCGACGCCTCCTGTGACGAAGATGTGCTTGGTCCGCGACTGTTTGGGCTGCACCACGGGCTTCGAGCCTATCAGCCGGACAGCACGCGCTCGTCACGGCAAGCCGTCGGTTCCCTCCGATAGACCTGCAGCACCTGCGCCAGGGCCTCCGCCCGACCGGGAAGCTGCCGCGAACGTGCGCGCGCACGGCGTCGCAACGACGCCCGCAGCTCGGGGGATCGCCCGAGCCGGAGGACGGCGTCCGCGAGGAGGTCCGGACGGCCCGGCGGCACCAGTTCCGCGGCGTCGCGAACCAGATCGGGCACGCCCCCCACGGCGGTGGCGACGATCGCCGTGCCCAGGTGCAAAGCCTCCTGCAGGACGAGCGGCTGGCCCTCCCACCGGCTCGGCAACACCACCAGATCCGCGGCCGCCAGCAGGTCGGGCACGTCCCGACGCTCCCCGAGCAACCGCACGGGCACCCGGCCCGCGTCGATCAGCGCGGACAGCCGGGTCTCCAGGGGCCCCTGCCCGGCGACCACGGCCCGCACCCGCAGCTCGGGTACGTCCTGACGCTCCCCGAGCAGCCGCACGGCCTCGACCAGCTCGGTGAGTCCCTTCTGCGGCGCCAGCCGGGCCACGGTGACCAGGAGCAGGTCCTCCGGTCCGACACCGAGACCGGCCCTGGTCCGCGCGGCAGTGGCAGCGAGCTCGTGCGCCGTCCCGTCGGCACACCCATCCGTCGTCCCCTCGCCCCTCCCACCCGGCGTGCTGTCGCCAGTGGTCCGCGCCGGGACCCCGACGTCCTTGCCGCTCCCCGCATCCTCGGGCTGCGGATTCCCGCCGTTCGCCGCGTCCTCGGGGCCGGACCCGCCGCGGGCCCCCGGTGGCGGCACGAGGGCGAACACCACCTGTCGCGCTCCTCCACGCCGCGCCCGCTCCGCCAGGTCCGCGGAGACCGCCAGCACCACGTCTGCGCGGGCCCACACGATGCGGGCGAGCACGGCATAGCTCACCGCGGCCACCGGGGAGGGTCCCGGGCCGTTGTGCACGGTGACGACCCGCCGGGGCCGCCCTTCCCCGCCCGGACGTCTCCATGCCACCAGCATCGTCAGGGCCCCGGCCCGTACCCCGTGCGCGTGCACCACGGCCGATTCACGGCAGGCACGGCGCAACCGCACCGCCGCCGGCAGGCCGGTCACGAGCCGGCGCCACCCGCGCGGGGGCAGCACGAGGTAATCCCCGCCGGACCGGTCGAGCCCCAGCGGCGCTGCGCTCGCACGCGGGGCGGCCACCCGCACCGGGACACCGGCGGCCCGCAGGTCCTCGGCCAGGACCGCGACATGCCGCCCGATCCCGCCCTGACTGTCCGCCATGACCAGCAGTACCTCGTCCGGCCAGCCGTCCCTGGTCACGCCGGACGCCCCGGGGTGCCCCTGCCCGGTGCTGTGCTTCCGGGACCCGGCCCGGCGGCCCGGGGACCCCGGCTCGCCGCCGGGACGCCCCCGTCCGACCCGGCGCAGAAGCCCCGAGAGCTCCGCGCGAGCGAGCAGCGCGATCACGGCCCCGAACGCGACCACGGCCACCAGCAGGGCACCGGCTCCGGAGGCCGCCGCCGCGAGCACCGCCGCCGGCAGGCTGCGTACTCCCGGCGCCGGAACCCGCCCGACCAGGGCATGGGCCACGAACCGCCCGGCCGCGGCAGCCACGACCCCTGCCGCCACGGACGCCGCCACCACCCGCCCCAGCCCGTCGATCGCCGCCGGGCCGCTCACCGTACGCACCGCGACGACCAGCGCGGCCGCACCCACCACCATGCCCAGGGTGTTGCCCGCCGCCAGTCCGAGCACCGCCGCCCGTACCCCGTCGATCCCGGCGGCCCGCAGCAGCACGACCCCACCCACCGAGGCCACGACCACGACCAGCCAGCCCAGGGCGGTCGCGAGGGCGGCCCGCCGTCCCCGCCCCTGCGCGTACAGGGCGCGCCCCAGGTGCGCGATCAGTCCCCAGCCGACCAGTCCCGGGGCGAGGATCGTCACACAGGCGGCCATCTCACGGAAGGCGCTCCCGCCCACCGCGTCCAGCCCGAGGAACAGGGCCTGGGCGGCCGGGGCCACGGCAACCAGACCGGCCGCACCCAACCCCGAGACCAGGACGACGACCCGGGTGGTGGCTGCCGTCAGGGTCGCGAACGCCTCCCGGTCCGCGCGGGCCGCCAGTTCGGACAACCGTGGGAAGGCCGCGGTGGCCAGGGGCACCGCGAGCACCGCGTAGGGCAGCAGGTACACGGTCTGCGCGAACTGCACGACGTTCAGCGCCCCCGGGCCTCCCACCCGGGTCGCCACCGCGAGGGTGGCCACCACGGCGGCCTGCTGGGCGAGCAGCGTGGCCAGCCCTGCCATCGCGAGCACCGTCACCTGACGCGCGACCCCGGGCGGGAAATGCAGGGTCGGACGCAGCCGTACCCCCGTGCGCAGCACCGGCCACAGCAGCGGCAGGCCGAGCGCGGCCACGCCGAGCGTGGTGCCCAGGGTGAGCACCAGCTCGGGCCCCCGGCCCGGCAGCCAGGTCAGGTGGTGCTGGTGCCCGTGCGCGAGCAGGCCGTAGACCAGATAGCAACCGATCACGGTGGTGCTGGACAGCAGCGGCGCCAGGGCCGGGCCGATGAAACGCCGGTGCGCCTGCAGGACACCGGTCAGCACGATGCCCACCCCGTACAGGAGCACCTGCGGCGCGAAGACGACCAGCATGCGGGCACCGAGCCGGGCACCGCCCGGGCACTGCTGGGTCAGCGCGTCCCCCGGGCTCTGCGCGGAGAGCGCGGAGAACAGCGGGCCCGCGGCCAGGGCGAGGGCCAGGGACAGCGGGGCGAGGACGACGACGGTCCAGCACAGCAGCGCGGAGACGGTGCGGGCCAGCTCCTGGCGGGCGACCCGGGCCAGCAGTCCTGCCAGCACGGGCACCACCGCGCCGGCCAGGGCCCCGCCCGCCGCGACCTCGAAGAGGACCGTGGGTACCTGGTTCGCGGTGGCGTAGGCCGTTCCGAGACACCCCCCGCCACCGACCAGCCCGGAGAAGGCGAAGATCCTCCCGAACCCCACCGCCCGAGCGAGCACGGTCAGCACCGCGATCAGGGCAGCCGACCGGGCGACGCCCCGCATGCGTCCGGGCCCGGGCCGGCTGGGGTCGTTCACCGTGGACGGCGCCCCAGGGCGTCGAACTCGCGCAGGCCGGGAGTCGCCTCGATCACCCGGGTGAAGCTGATCTGCTCGCTGGCGAGGGTCAGGGCGGTGACCACCGCGAGAGCTCCGAGGCGCCCGCGCCGTCCGGCTCGCGCCGCGAGCGCCGTGCCGAGCACCGCTCCGAGGGCGTTGGCCCCGGTGTCCCCCAACATCGTGCGTTCGCCGAGATCGTCGCCGAGGCCGGCGGCGCAGGAACCCACGGCGGCGGCCACGAGGACCGCGGAGCCCCTGCGGTCCGTGGCGGGCAGGGCGGCCGGAGCGGCAAGGAGGCCGAGCTTCAGCGCCCGACCGGGGCGCAGGTCGAACAGGTTCGCCAGGTTGGCGGTCCCGGCCACGAGGGCGCCCCGGACCGCCAGGTCGCCTCCCCGGCACAGAGCCGAGCGCAGGCGACCCGACTCCGGGAGCGACGGATCGTCGGCCCCGAGCAGGGCGGCAGCGGCCAGGCCGCCCGCACCCAGCCCGAGGATCTTCAGCGTCCCCGTGGTCACCCGGCCGTGGCGCAACTCCCGCAGATGCCCGCGCAGGCCCTTGCTGCTGCCGTGCTCGGCCAGGTCGTCCACCGCGCCGAACGCACCCGCGCTCACCGCGGCGACCAGTCCGGCGGCCCGGGTGCGCCCGGGTGCCGTCCCCGCGGCGAGGATCCCGCCGACGGCACCGGCCACCCAGGCCGGCCCCTCCAGCAGGCTGACCGGCTCACCACGATGGTTCGTCCGGGTCCACCGCGCGCGGCCGCCCGGCGGGAAGGCCCGCAGCAGGCTCGCCGCCGCCCCGAAGGCGCCGGCGGCGCGCACCCCGGCCCGCAGGACCTGAGGCCACCGGACGTCCGGGACATCCTGCCGCGGGTGCGGGCCCTGGTCGACTCGAGGGCCCCGGTCGACTCGAGGGCCCTGGTCGGGGCCACGCCGGCGGCTCACGGAGTCACCGCGTTCAGCGACGGTAGGGCCGCATGGGCGCCACGGGCGAAGCCGTAGGCCCTGGCGACCCCTGCGAGTTGTTCGCGCAGGGCGAGTACCGCGCTCACCGGACCCATGGGCGTCTCCCCGGTGTCGATGGTGGTCACCCGGTGCGAGAGCACCGAGTCGGAGCGGACCGCGGAGACCAGACCACCGTCCGAGGCGGCCGAGGCCGGGCCCAGTACCACCGTGCCGGACTCGGCGGTGTCCATCACGGCGATCAGGTCCAGCCACGCGGCGAGTCGTGCGGCGGAGTCGTCCGCCTGGGTGGTGGTCGTGGTGGTCGCCCGGCCCGAGCGGCGGGCGCCCGGGCGGGACGTCGTCGGGCCGGCGGAGGTGGAGCCGCCGGAGACCAGAGCGGTGGGCAGGGCCGGGGCGATCACCAGCACCTCGGTGCCACGGCCCGCGAAGGCGCCGTCCAGACTCACCAGGTTCTCCGCCCGCAGCTCCCGCAGCACCGTGGTGGCGAGGGGGTCCGGTCGTCCGGCCCGGGCGATCTCCGAGGTGGCCAGGGCCCAGGACAGGGCACGGGAGAGCTGCCGGACCCCGGCGTCGCCGCCGTCGTCGTCGCTCGTCGTGGTGGTCGCCGTGCGCGTGGGCATCGGCGTGAGCTGCAGGCCGGGCACCGCCGCCGCGAGCCGGTTGATCGCGGTCACCCGGTCCTTCGCCCCGTCCGCGTCGGCCCAGTGGTCGAGGACCCGAAGCCGCACGCTCACCGAGGCGCCCGCGGCGGTCAGGGCGTCCCCGAGCGCGTGACCGTCGTCGTTCGTCCCGGGCAGCAGCACGAGCGCGACGCTGCGACCGCCGAGCTGCTGGGCGACCAGCGTCGGGGTGATCGCGGAGATGAAGCTGTCCCGGTGGTCGGCGGCGACCCGGGCGGTACGCAGCTCCTCGTTGAGGCTGTCCCGGTCCTGCCGCAGGCTCGTCACCTCGTCGTAGAGGCGGGTGCCGAGGGACTCCTTGAGGGGGCCGGCGCCGAGCACGATCCCCACGGCCAGGGCGAGGAACACCGACACCAGGGAGACGAGATGGTAACGAAAATCGATCATGCGATGATCAACCGATCGGTCAGCACCGCGCGCATCGACTCGGGCGCGGCGTCCACGAACCAGGAGCGCACCCAGGAGACCACGTCGTCGAGGCGGGCGCCCAGGAGGGAGTAGACCGTCTGCCCGGCCGAGGTGGCGTCCATCGCCACGGCCAGGGCGAACAGCCCGGCGAACAGCAGCACCACCAGTTGCCAGGTCGAGATGCGCTGCCGGTACAGGCGGGAGACGCCCTTGGCGTCCACGAGCTTGCCGCCCAGCCGCAGCCGGGTCAGGAAGGTACTGGCCATGCCCGCCCGACCCTTGTCGAGGAACTCCACGAGGGTCGCGTGCGTACCCACGGCCACGATCAGCACGGCGCCCTTGTCGTCGGCCAGCAACATGGCCGCGTCCTCGCTCGTGCCGGCGACCGGGAACACCACCGGGTCCACCCCGAGCGCACGCACCCGGGCCAGTCCGGGGGCCAGACCGTCCCGGTAGGCATGGACGACGATCTCGGCACCGCAGGTGAGGGCCCGGTCCGAGACGGAGTCCATGTCCCCCACGATCATGGAGGGGGTGTAGCCGGCCTCCAGGATGGCGTCCGCGCCACCGTCGACCCCGATGAGCACCGGCCGGTACTCCCGGATGTACGGGCGCAACGTGGCCAGGTCCTCGCGGTAGTGGTAGCCGCGCACCACGATCAGTGCCTGCCGGCCGTCGAGCGGGGTGCGGATCTCGGGCACGCCCACCCGGTCCAGCAGCAGGTCACGCTCCTTGAGCAGGTACTCCATGGTGTTCGCCGCGAACCGCTCCAGCTGGGCGGCCAGACCTGCCCGGGCTTCCTCCATGGCTGCGGACACGGAGCCCTCGTCCTGGCGGACCCCCACCGCGACGAGCCGCTCCCCCAGCCACACCTCGCATCCGTCCACCCGCACGAGGGCGCCGTCGGCCAGGTCGGACATCACCACCGGGCCGAGATTGTCGATCAACGGAATGCCGGCCCGCAAGATGATCTCGGGCCCGAGGTTGGGGTAGCGCCCCGAGATGCTGGGGGCGGCGTTCAGCACCATCGCGGGGCGGCAGGCCACCAGGGCCTCTGCGGCCATCCGGTCCAGGTCCTGGTGGTCGATCACCGCGACCTCCCCCGGCCGCAACCGGCGGGTGAGGTGCTTGGTGCGTCGGTCGACCCGCGCCGCGCCGACCACACCCAGGTCGGCACCCTGGGGCCGCCGGCGGATCGACAGTCTCACCGCGGCATCGTCCCACGGGACCGACTCGTCACCGGGACGGCGCCGCCGCAGCAACCCCGCCGGTCAGGGCCCGGTCCGGGGCGGCATTGGCGATCAGTTCCTCGGCGTGGGCCTGGGCGGATCCCGAGTCCGCGATGCCCCCGAGCATCCGGGCCAGCTCCCGCACCCGCTCGCGGTCGCCGAGCAGCCGCACCCCGCTCTCGGTGACCCCGCCGTCCCGCGACTTCACGACGAGCAGGTGCCGGTCGGCGTAGGCCGCGACCTGGGGCAGGTGCGTGACCACGAGCACCTGGGAGGTGTGCGCCAGCCGGGCCAGCCGGCGGCCGATCCCGAGCGCGGCCTGCCCGCCGACCCCGGCGTCCACCTCGTCGAAGACGAAGGTCGGCACCGGGTCGGCCGTCCCGAGGACGACCTCCAAGCCGAGCATCACCCGGGACAGCTCGCCGCCCGAGGCGCCCTTGCTGAGCGGCCGGGGCGGTGCGCCCGGATGGGGGGCGAGCAGGAACTCCACCTCGTCCACGCCCTCGGTCCCCGCCGCCCAGGGCCCCTCGCCCGCGGCCACCTTCGCGGGCAGGCCCTGTGGGTCGGGACGCTGGCGCACGAGGACCTGCAACCTGGCGTCCGGCATGGACAGCTCCCGCAACTCCGCACTGACCAGGTCGGAGAGCCGGGAGGCGGCCTCGGCGCGGGCCTCGGACACCTGGGCGGCGAGGTCGGCGGCCCGCAACCGCAGTTCCTCCCGTTCGGCCCGCAGCTGGTCCACGCGGTCGTCGTCCCCGTCCAGTTGCGCGAGCCGGTCCCCCGCCGTCCGCGCCCACGCCAGCACCGCGTCGATGTCCGGGCCGTAGGCCCGCACGAGGCCTCCGAGCACGGCCCGGCGATCCTCGACCGCGGCCAACCGCAACGGGTCCACCTCGATCCGGGCCGCGTAGGAGGCGGCCTCGGTCGCGATGTCGGCGACCAGGTACCCGACCTCGCCGAGGCGGTCGGCCAGTTCGGCCAGGCGCGGGTCATGGCCCCGCACGGCATCGAGCGAACGGCGGGCCTCGGCGAGCAGGGTGCTCACGTCCGCTCCGGGGTCACCGTCCTCGGCGCTGCCGGTCAGCACCGCGTGCGCCAGGACCGCGGCCCCCCGCAGCTCCTCGGCATGGGCGAGCCGGATCGACTCGGCCCGCAGCTCGTGGTCCTCCCCCGCGACCGGCGCCACCCGCTCGATCTCGGCCACGCCCAGCCGAAGGAGCTCGGCCTCCTGGGCACGCTCCCGGGCACGCTCGGTGATCTCGCGCAGTTCCGCCTCGACCGCGCGGAGCCGCTCCCAGGCGATCCGGTACTGGGTGAGCGGCCCGGCCGCCGCGACCCCCGCGAAGCGGTCCAGCGACGCCCGCTGCCGTGCCGGGGACTGCAGGCGGATCTGGTCGCTCTGCCCGTGCACCGTGACCAGGTCACCGGCCAGCTCGGCGAGCACCGCGACCGGGACGCTGCGCCCGCCCAGGTGGGCCCGGCCGCGCCCCTCGGCCGAGACGGTCCGCGAGACGATCAACACGTCGCCGTCGTCGAGTTCGGCACCGGCCTCCGCGGCCCGCGCCGCCACGGGACCCGCGGGATCGACCTGCACCCGGCCCTCGACGACCGCCGTCCGTTCCCCCTGACGCACGGCAGCCGCATCCGACCGGCCGCCCAGGAGCAGGCCGAGGCCGGTCACCACCATGGTCTTGCCGGCGCCGGTCTCCCCGGTGACCACCGTCAACCCTGGGCCCAGCTCCAGGACTGCCTCGCGGATCACGCCGAGGCCACGCAGACGCATCTCGGTCAGCACGAGGGAAGCCTAGGTGGCTGCGGTGTCAGGTTCGAGCGGGTGCCGCCGGCCTGTGGACTCTGGGAGCCGGTCCGTGTGCCCTGGAAACCGTCCTGCGGACCCGGGGAACACTGTCCCCGGGCCGAACACGGCCCCGTCCCCATCGCCGGTACCCCCACCGGATGCGGTCGTCCCGTTCCGCGGTGCGACCTTCTCCCCCGCGCCGGACAGGCCCCCCTCGCCCTCGCCCTCACCGATGCTGCCCCGCAGGACCGGGCCGGCGCCGGTCCCGGCGTCCTCGGCGTGCCGCCACCCACGCACGGGCAGCCCGAACTTGGCGACCAGCCGGTCGGTGAAGGAACCCCGGGACAGCCGGGCCAGACGCACCGGTTCCGCCGAGCGGGCGACCTCCACCCGGTCGCCGGCCTCGAGCACCTCCGCCCGGCGTCCGTCGCACCACAACACCGCCCCGGCCTCGGTGTGGTCCAGCACCTGGACCACCAGCGTGGATGTCGGTGCGGTCACCAGCGGTCGGGCGAACAGGGCGTGCGCCGAGATCGGTACCAGGAGCAGTGCCTCCACCTCGGGCCAGACGACCGGACCGCCGGCGGAGAACCCGTAGGCGGTGGAACCGGTGGGCGTGGCCAGCACCACGCCGTCGCAGCCGAACGAGGTCAGGGGGCGGCCGTCCACCTCGATCAGCAGGTCGACCATCCGTTCCCGGTTGGCCTTCTCCACCGTGGCCTCGTTCACCGCCCAGTGCTGGGCGTGCAGGCGGCCCCGGCGTCGGACACGCACGTCCAGGGTCATCCGTTCCTCGACCTCGTAGCGGCGCTCCGCGATCCGCCGCACCGTGGCGGCCAGATCGTCCCGCTCCGCCTCGGCGAGGAAGCCCACGTGCCCGAGGTTGACCCCGAGCAGGGGCACCCGGCTGCCGCGGACCACATCCGCCGCCCGCAGGATCGTGCCGTCGCCGCCGACCACCACGACCAGTTCCGCGGAATCGAGCGGGTCCACCGGATCGATCGGGGTCAGCACGGTTCGGGCCTGCGCGCCCAGGGCTGCGGCCTCCTCCGGCAGCATCCGGGGGTGCAGGCCCTCCCGGGCCAGGCCGAGGACGAGTTCCTCCGCGGCACACACCGCGGCCGTGCGGCCCACGTGCGCGAGCACCAGCACGGGACGCTCCCCGCCCGTCTCCCCGGGCACGGCCACCTCGCCCCGACCCACCTCACCCGGGACCACGGCATCCCGACCAACGTCGTCTGGGCCAACGTCGTCCGGGATCAGGGCGTTCATTGCGGTCCCTCGGCGACCGCGCGTTCGAGCGCCGCCACCTCGAGGGGCCCGGCGCCCTGCGCCAACCACAGGAAGTACTCCACGTTGCCGCTGGGCCCGGGAAGGGGGCTGGCGACCACGCCTCGCGTTCCCAGCCCCAGTTCCAGCGCTGCGGCGGCCACCCCGGCCACCGCCTCGGCCCGCAGACCCGGATCCCGGACCACCCCGCCGTCCCCGAGCCGGGAACGTCCCACCTCGAACTGGGGCTTGACCATCAGCACCTGGTCCGCGTCGGCGCGGGCGCACCGGACCAGGGCAGGCAGGACCAGAGCCAGGGAGATGAAGGAGAGGTCGGCCACGATCAGCTCGGGTGGGTACGGCAGGAGTTCCGGCACGAGTTCCCGCACGTTCTGCCGGTCGCGCACGGTCACCCGCGGGTCCTGCTGAAGCGACCAGACCAATTGCCCGTACCCGACGTCCACCGCCACCACGTGGGCCGCCCCGCGGCGCAGCAGGACGTCGGTGAATCCACCGGTACTCGCCCCCGCGTCCAGGCAGTGCCGCCCGGCGACGACCAGCCCGCACGGCTCGAAGGCGTCCAGGGCACCGGTGAGCTTGTGACCGCCCCGGCTCGCGAAGCGGTCGGAGTCGTCCCCGCAGATCACGATGGCCTCGGCGGGGTCGACCTGGGTGGCCGGCTTGGCGGCCGGACGGCCGCCCACGCTGACCCGCCCGGCGGTGACCAGCTCTCCCGCATGCTGTCGCGAGGTGGCCAGACCCCTGCGCACGAGTTCCACGTCGAGCCGTCGGCGCTGCGCCACGCTCACCCCTCGACGTCGGCGAGGCGGTCCTGCAGGACTCGATGGACCTCGTCGAACACGGCCACGTGACCGTATTCGGGCGCGGGGACCTCGTCGGGCCCGTCCGCCAGATCCTGTTCGACCAGGGCCACGACGCGCATCATCGCCTCGTCGATACGCGGGTCCCCGGTGACCGGCGGTCGCGGGACCGGTCCCCTCGGGACGCCGGACGCCGGACGCACGTCAGCGGATCCCGCCCCTGTGGCGGCAGACGGGTCTGCACTGGTCACCGCTCCACGCTACCGCGCCCAGTCGAGGTCCGGCCTCAGACGCCGGAGCCCATTGATGATCTCCCCGGACTCGACGGCACGCGCAGGTCGCCCGGCCGCGGCGGCTCGATCCACCCAGTCCCAGGACGCGGCGCAGGCGGCGCGGAGCAGGTCCACCGGGTCCTCGCCGGCTCGCACGACCACCGCCCCCGCGGCGTCCACCCGCACCTCGGCCGCAGCACAGGACCCGCGGATCGCCGACCCGTCACCCTCGGACCGCACGTCCACGGACGGGTGCGGCACCAGCAGCGCGCCGAGGTCGGCGCCGATCAGCCGTGGGCGCCGGAGCGGTGCGGCCGCGATCGCGTCCGCGGCACCGGTGACCCCCGTGAGCACCAACAGGCCGTCGAACCCTGCGGCGACGGCGCCCTCCAGATCGGTGTCGAGGCGATCGCCGACGACCAGGGGACGTCGGCTGCCGTAGCGCCGGACCGCGGCCTGGAACAAGGGCGGCCGGGGCTTGCCCGCGACTTCCGGCTCCACCCCTGAGGCCGCACGCACCGCGGCGACCAGGGTTCCGTTGCCCGGTGCCGGACCGAATGCCGTGGGCACCGTGAGATCGGTGTTGGTGGCCACCCACGGCAGGCCGGCGCGCACGGCCCGGGTGCCCTCGGCCAGCATGCGCCAGCCCACGTCCGGGCTGAATCCCTGGACGACGGCGACCGGTTCCGCGTCCATGCCCGTCACCGGACGCAGGCCGACCGCGCGCAACGCCGCGTGCAGCCCGTCCCCGCCGACGACCAGCACCGCGGCGCCGGCGGGCAGACGTTCGGCGAGCAGGGAGGCGGCGGCCTGAGCGGAGGTGACGACATCCTCGGGGTCGGTCGGCACGCCCAGGCCGGTCAGTTGCTCGGCCACGGTCTCCGGGGTCCGCGAGGCATTGTTCGTGACGAAGGCCAACCGCAGGCCGCGGGCACGGGCGTCGGCCAGGGCCTCGCTCGCACCCCGCACCGCGTGCGGGCCGATGTAGACGACGCCGTCGAGGTCGAGCAGGGCAAGGTCGTAGTGGTTCGCCGGAGCATCGGCACAGGCCGCGAGTCCGGCATCGGCCACCCGCGTGTCAGCGGACATCGGCTTCGGCTTCGGCTTCGGCTTCGGCTTCGGCTTCGGCTTCGGCTTCGGCTTCGGCTT
>CAZOWW010000032.1:0-1934 GCA_964583765.1 uncultured Kineosporiaceae bacterium | reverse complement strand
CGGACGCATCCGATCCCGTTGCGCTCGGGATGTCCTGCTCCGGCGTCGGCGTGTCGTCCTCCTCCCCTTCGAGAAGGTCGATCAGCACCACGTCGTCCTCGTCGTCCTCCTCGACGAGGCCCGCGCCTGCCTCGGCTGCCCGCACGCGCCATTGCTCGGCCTCGTCGGTGCGCCCGACGGCCTCCAGGGCGCTCGCATAGCCCCGGCGCAGGCGGTACAACCAGAGCGCGGGCCCACGTGCCTGGAGTTCAGGCACGGCCAGCGTCAGCACCGCAGCGTCCAGCTCCCCCAGGTCGGCGCGGGCACCAGAGGCGACCAGGAGGAGCTCCACACGTTCCTCGGCACTCGGCGTCCTGGCCAGGCCCTCGGCTACCAGCGCCAGCGCCTTCTCGGGCCTGTCCAGTCCTCGCTCACAGTCGGCCATCATCGCCAGATAGGCCTGGGAGCCGGTCAGACGCCGCACGGTGCGCAGCTCGGCCAAGGCCTCCGCGTACTCCCCTGCCCCGTAGGCAGCCAGGCCCACGGCCTCGCGCACCGAAGGCAGGCGGGCTGCCCATCGCCGGGCGAACCGGGCGTGGAGAAGCGCCGTACGCGGGTCGTCGTCCACCAGCCGCCCCGCCATGACGAGGTGTCGGGACACGCCGGTCGCAGTCTCGGGGCGCAGTGTCGAGAGCTCGAGCCGGACAGCGCGGTCGAGTTCCCGCCCGGTGACGTCCTCGTCAAGGGCAGGCTCCACGACCCGCGGGGTCGTCGTCGAACGCCCAGGGCGCTCAGAGCCACCGCGCGTCTCGGGGCGAGCGCCACCAGCCCGGTCCCGGGAACCGAACCGGGCACCGGCACCACTCGAACGAGCACTCGATCCACCTGGCCGCTGGCCGGAACCACCCGCACCACCGGACCAGGAGCCCGACCCCGCCGACCGCGGACCCACACCACTCGAACGCGGACCTGCACCACTCGAACGCGGACCCGCACCACTCGAACGCGGACCCGCACCACTCGAACGAGCACTCGATCCACCTGGCCGCTGGCCAGAACCACCCGCACCACCGGACCAGGAGCCCGACCCCGCCGACCGCGGACCCACACCACTCGACCGCGGACCCACACCACTCGAACGGGCACTCGATCCACCTGGCCGCTGGCCAGAACCACCCGCACCACCGGACCCCGCCGACCGCGCGCCGTCCGCCGCGCTTCGGGTCCCCCCGGGCCGAGATCCCTCGCCCGGTCCACGGCTCCCGCGGTTGCCCCACTCCGAGGTGCCGGAACGCCCGCCCCGGGTCGAGGGCTCGGCAGACCCCGCAGCCGATCCCGCACCGGCCCGGGACGTCGGACTCGTCCGACCGCCGGAGGCCCCGTACGACCGGCCAGGGGGCCTCCCCGATCCCGATGCGGTTCCTGAGGACGCCCGCCCCGGACGGGAATCGCCCCCCGGCCGCGGGCCTGCGCTCCTCGGCGGCCCACCGGCCACACGGCGATCGGCAGAACCGGTGCGGCCCCCGTCCGTACCCGAGGGACCGCCTGCCCGCCGCGGGCCGCCGCGGGGGGCACCCCCAGCGCGCTTGTCCGAGGCTCCGGTACGTCCAGAGGCAGGCGCCGGTCCGGACGCCCGTCGGGGGGATACGCCACGACCGCGGTTGTCGCCCTGCGAGCCCTGCCGGTCGATCCGCTTCTCGCTCACGAGTGACTCCTCCGCGTGCTGTCCGATCGGGCCCCTGGGGTACAGCGGCTCCGCACGCCCATGTTCCCCGAACCTGTGCCGCCACCGGTCACCGGGGCCAGGAGCCGGGGTCCGAGCCTGAGCCCTGGCCCGGAGACGGGGATGCTCGGGAGCCGAGAGTCGAGAGCCGGCCCAGGGTTGGAGACACCAGCCGACCGGCTGGGCGCCAAAACGGCAAAACGTGTTGGTGGTTGCTGCCCACACCCCACCA
>CAZOWW010000031.1:0-42746 GCA_964583765.1 uncultured Kineosporiaceae bacterium | reverse complement strand
CGAACCGGTGGGCAGCACCGGGCGCTGGATGCCCTTCTGGCCACCCTTGGCGAGGAAGACCCCGAGATCGGTGAAGTTACCGAAGTCCGCGTGATACGTGGCGGTCTTGGCGCCGATCGGCAGTGGGGCGCCGACCTGGGAGACGATCACGCCGATGCCCCCGGCCGGCACCTGCACCCACGGGTGCTTGGAGACCGAGAAGATCGGCCAGAGCTTGAAGCGCAGGCCGGGCATGAGCAACCTGGCCTGGTAACCGGCCTCGCCGTGGAAGGCGAGCGGCTGGTCGTCCCGCAGACGGCGGCCCATGCGCTTGGTGACGAGGCCGACCTCGGCAGCCCCGATGGCGTGGATCGAGCGCAGCAGACTGAGCAGGACGATGGCGGCTAGAACGGCGGCAGATATGCCGGTGACGCTGGATGATGGCACTGACGGCTCCTCTGGACGGGTGCGGGCACCCTCGCTCGCAGCATCGGTCAGGACGTACGTCGGCACCGGGACGTTCCCGCCCGAGTCGCTCACGATATGTGATCTAGAACTCTAGTCCGGGGCAGCCGGTGGCCGGACGGTTTCGTCCGCTTCCGCCCCCCTGCTTTCCCCCTTCTCCGGCAGCCCGCCGGTCCGCTCGCGGCCTGCCCAGCGGTCCGCTCGCGGCCCGGCCGTCCTGGCCGTCGGGGCGTCCTAGACTCGCCAGCAGCCGGGAGGCTCTCGGACATGGGGCCTGAACCACCGGGGCGCAGGCCCGGATCACCGGGAGCAGGGCCCGAGTCCACCAGGACCCTGGCCGGATCACCAGGACGCAGGCCCGAGTCCCCCGGGATGCGGGGACCGAGTCCACCAGGACACCGAGGAGGTGCGTGTGCGGATCCGTCGGGAGGACGTCGAGCACGTCCGCGAGCACACGCACATCGACGAGGTCGTGGCCGAGCACGTGACCCTCAAGCCGGCCGGGGTCGGTTCGATGCGCGGGCTGTGCCCGTTCCACGACGAGCGCACGCCGTCCTTCCACGTGCGTCCGGCGGTCGGACTGTGGCACTGCTTCGGCTGTGGTGAGGGCGGGGACGTGATCGCCTTCGTCCAGAAGGTCGACCACCTCGACTTCGCGGACGCCGTCGAGCGACTCGCGGCCCGCCTGGGTTTCACCCTGCGGTACGAGGACGACGACGGCCGGACCACCTCCCGGCGGGAGCAGGTCGGCCAGCGACAGCGCCTGCTGGAGGCCAACCGGGTCGCGGCCGCGTACTTCGCCGAGCAGCTCATGACCACGGCGGAGGCCGAGCCCGCCCGTGCCTTCCTGGCCGACCGCGGGTTCGACCGGGACGCCGCGGAGCTGTTCTCCGTGGGCTTCGCGCCGCGCTCGGGGGAGGCGACCCTGCGGCACCTGCGTGGGCGTGGGTTCACCGAGGAGGAGCTGGTCTCCTCCGGACTGGCCGGGCGGGGGCAACGGGGGCTGTACGACCGGTTCCGGGGGCGCCTGATCTGGCCGATCCGGGATGTCACGGGGGACACCGTGGGCTTCGGTGCCCGGCGACTCTTCGAGGACGACCGGATCGAGGCGAAGTACCTCAACACCCCCGAGACCGCGCTCTACCACAAGTCGCAGGTGCTCTACGGGGTCGATCTGGCCAAACGGGACATCGCCCGGCTGCGCCGGGTCGTCGTGGTCGAGGGGTACACCGACGTGATGGCCTGCCACCTCGCCGGGATCACGACCGCGCTGGCCACCTGCGGCACGGCCTTCGGTGCCGACCACATCCGCATCGTGCGCCGCCTGCTCGGGGACGACGGCACGCGCGGCACCGAGGTCGTCTTCACCTTCGACGGGGACGCCGCGGGCCAGAAGGCCGCTCTGCGTGCCTTCGACGAGGACCAGCGGTTCGTGGCGCAGACCTTCGTGGCGGTCGCGACCGACGGCATGGACCCCTGCGACCTGCGCCAGCGCCGGGGCGACGAGGCCCTGCGCGAGCTCGTCGACTCCCGCAAGCCCCTGTTCGCCTTCGCGATCCGCTCGACCCTGGCCGGGCGTGACCTGAACACCGCCGAGGGCCGGGTGGCTGCCCTGCGGGGCGCGGTGCCCATGGTGGCCCGGATCCGGGACGCGTCGCTGCGCCCGGAGTACGCCCGCCTGCTCGCCGGCTGGCTCGGCATGGAACCCGAGCCGGTGCTGCGGGCGGTGGCCAGGGCCGTGCGGGGCGCGAACGAGTCGACGGCGGACGGGAGCGCCCCTGGTGGGGTCGGGGGAGGTCGCCGTCCCGGGAGCACCGGTGGCCAGGGGAACGCACCCGGGCAGGGGAGTTCGGGCGGCCGGGCGGCAGGCCTTCCCGGTGGCGGTCCGCTGGGGGACAGAGCCGCGGGACGGGGTGCACGGTCGGCCGCCCTCGGCGCGGGGGGCCTTGCCGGCGATCCGGGGTTCGCGTCGTCCCCGCCCGATCTGCGTGACCCGGTGGTGCGGGTGGAGTACGAGGTGCTCCGGTGCCTGGTGCAGGTGCCGGGCCTGGTGCCCGCGAGGGACGCCGACACCCTCGACCCGGCCGCCTTCACCGTGCCCGCCTTCCGGGCGGTGCACGATGCCGTCCTGGGCGCCGGAGGACCGGTTGCGGCCAGGGAACTGCCCGCGCAGGCCTGGGCGGAGGCGGTCCGGGACGCCGCGCCCGCACCGGTGGCCGCGCTGGTGACCCAACTCGCGGTCGAACCACTGCCGACGGACGGGGACAGCTCGCTCGCCCGCTACGTCGAGACCGTGGTGCTGCGGCTCGTGGAGCTCCAGGTCACGCGGGAGATCGCGACCCTGCGCAGCCGGGTGCAGCGGATGGAACCGGACGATCCGGACGCGCTGACCGCCTTCGCCGAGCTGACCGCGGCAGAGGGACGCCGCCGTGCGGTGCGAGACCGGATGACGGGCATCTGACGTCTCGGAGCACCGGGCCGACCCCTGCCGTTCACGGACGCCGCAACAATCCCGACACATGCCGGGCGCAACATGGCGCCGATACCCTGGGCGCCGTCGCGACGAGTCAGCCGGAGGTCCCGATGTCCCAGTTCCGTGGCCAGCTGGGCGCTGCCCTCGCCGCCGTGGTCGCCACGGTGGCGCTCGCGGGATGTGCGCCCGCGAGCGACGAGACGTCGACCACGACTGCCGGTGCTGCCGCCGCCACGTCGTCCGGCGCGTCCTGCGCCAAGGACCGGCTTGCGGTGAGGACGGCCGGCAAGCTCACCGTCGGCACGGACAACCCGGTCTACGAACCGTGGTTCAAGGACAACAAGCCCGCCAACGGCGAGGGCTATGAGTCGGCGGTCGCGTACGCCGTCGCCCGGCAGCTCGGTTTCGCCCCGTCCGACGTGGTGTGGACGACGGCGACCTTCAACTCGGTGATCGCCCCAGGGCCGAAGAACTTCGACTTCGACATCAACGAGGTGTCGATCACCGCGGACCGGAAGAAGTCGATCGACTTCTCCAGCGGCTACTACGACGTCACGCAGGCGGTGGTGACGGTCAAGGGCAGCAAGATCGCCGGTGCCCGGAGCATTGCGGACCTTCGGACCGCCAGGCTGGGTGCCCAGGTGGGCACCACCTCCTACACGACCATCACAGACGTGATCAAGCCCGAGGCCAAGCCCGCCGTCTTCAACACCAACGATGACGCCAAGGCGGCCCTGGGCAACGGGCAGATCGACGGCCTCGTGCTCGACCTGCCCACGGCGCTGTACGAGGCCAACGCCGACCTCAAGAACGGGGTGCTGGTCGGCCAGTTCGAAAACGGCTCCGGGGCGCCCGAGCAGTTCGGGCTGGTGCTGGACAAGGGCAGTGCCCTGACCACCTGCGTCAGCCGGGCAGTTGACGCGCTGCGTGGCGACGGGACCCTGAGGCAGTTGGAGCAGCAGTGGCTGACGGCGTCGGCCGGCGCCCCGATCCTCAGGTGAGCTCATCCTTCCGATCGACAGGGGAGGAGGCGTCCCGGCCGGACGAGTCCGGCCGGGACGAGCCTTCCCGGCCGGAGTGGGTGCCGTCGGCGGTTCAGCGGGCACGGGACGACTACCGGCGCGGCCGGGCCCGCCGGTCGGTGCTGGCCGCCGTCTCCAGCACGGTGGTGGTCGTGGGGGGCCTCACGGTCGTCGTGACCTCCGCGCCGGGCTGGCCGCGGGTGCAGCAGTCGTTCCTGTCCTACGACGTCGCGCGGTCCAGCCTGCCGGATCTGCTCACGGGATTCTGGCTGAACATCAAGGTGTTCACGATCTCGGCGGTGCTCATCCTGGCCCTCGGATTGCTGCTGGCGGTGCTCCGGACATTGCGGGGCCCGGTGCTGTGGCCGTTGCGGGCGCTGGCGGTCACCTACATCGACGTGTTCCGGGGGATCCCGCTGTTGCTCGTGCTGTACCTGGTCGGGTTCGGGCTACCGGGGTTGCGGCTGCAGGGGATCCCCGACGACCCCGTGGTGCTGGGCATCATCGCGTTGACGCTGTCGTACTCCGCGTACGTCGCGGAGGTGTTCCGGGCCGGGATCGAGTCGGTACATCCCAGCCAGCGCGCCGCGGCCCGGTCCCTGGGGTTGTCGTCGGGACAGACCCTCCGGCTGGTGGTGCTCCCGCAGGCGATCCGCAACGTGATCCCGCCGCTGCTGAACGACCTGGTGAGCCTGACCAAGGACTCGGGCCTGATCTCGGTGCTGGGCATCCCGCTCGACGTCATCCGGTACGCCCAGATCAGCCAGATGGGGAAGGCGAACTTCACCCCGTACGTCCTGGCGGGCCTCCTGTTCCTGCTGCTGACAATTCCGATGACCCGGCTCACGGACGCGGTGTCCCGCCGTTACGGCTTCGTCCCCAGCGGAGGGCGCCTGTGAGCGCTGACCCGGCCGTTGCGGACCCGGCCGGCGCGGCCCTGCTGCGGGTGCGGGGCCTGCGCAAGGCGTTCGGGCGCAACGTCGTCCTCGACGGGCTGGACCTCGACGTCGACGCGCATCAGGTGGTCGTGCTGATCGGGACCTCGGGCTCGGGCAAGTCGACGCTGCTGCGGTGCATCGACCTGCTCGAGACGGTGGACGACGGCGTGGTCGAGTTCGAGGGGCGCGACATCACCGATCCCCGGGTGGACGCTGACGCCGTCCGGTCCCGCATGGGGATCGTGTTCCAGGCGTTCAACCTGTTCCCGCACCTGAGCGTGCTGGACAACGTGACCCTGGCGCCCCGCAGGGTGCACCGGGTGGCGCGGGCGGAGGCCGAGCTTCGGGCGCTGGAGTTGCTGGACCGGGTGGGCCTGCGAGCGAAGGCGTCGGCGCACCCGGACGAGTTGTCCGGTGGGCAGCAGCAGCGGGTGGCGATCGCACGGTCGCTCGTGAACGACCCGAAGCTCATGCTCTTCGACGAGGTGACCTCGGCCCTCGACCCGGAGTTGGTCGGCGAGGTGCTGGCCCTGTTGCGGGACCTGAAGTCGGACGGCATGACGATGATCGTCGCCACCCACGAGATGGGGTTCGCCCGGCAGGTCGCCGACCGGGTGTGCTTCCTCGACGGCGGGCGGGTGCTGGAGGCAGGGCCGCCAGGGCAGGTGCTCGGCGACCCCGTGCGTGAGCGCACCCGGCAGTTCCTCTCCCGGATCATCGCTGCCGGGCGGCTCCAACCCGCGGACTCCGGTCAGGACACTCCCACCGGGCCCGGCCGGTGACCTGGATACGGCGCCGTCGAAGGATCCCGCCGGCCGTGCGGGACGAGCTGGGGATCGGCGCGGGGGAGCGGGTGCTCGCCTGGTCGGCGCTGGCGGGCGGCGGGTTCGCCGCGGCCACCCCGTCCGGCCTGTACGTGCTCACCCCGTTCGGCCGGCGGATCGACCGGCCGTGGCACGAGGTCGATCATGCTGCCTGGGACCCCGACTCGCGGACCCTGGCCGTGCAGTGGGTCAACGGATCGATCACGCCGCTGGAGCTCGACCAGCGGTCCTTCGTGCCCGAGGTCGTCCGTGACCGGGTCCAGGCGTCCGTGGTCCTCGGCACGCGGCTGGAGGTGCGTGGAGGGCGGGCCGTGCGGCTCGCCTTGCGCCGGGATCCGCAGGGCGAGGTGTTCGTGCAGGTCCTGCCCGATCCCGGGGTGGATCTCGCCGATCCCGAGGTCGCGATCCGCGTCCGTCAGGCCTCGGCCGGGCTCCGCGCCGAGCTGGGCGGGTGAGCGCGCCACGCCGTTCGGGGTATCGGCGGAGCGCGGCACCCCCGAGCTTTGATACAGTTCGAGCCGCCGATCCCGCGTAGCTCAATCGGCAGAGCGTCCGGCTGTTAACCGGCAGGTTGAAGGTTCGAGTCCTTCCGCGGGAGCTGTCGACGGGCCCACCCCAGGTGGGCCCGTTGTTGCGTCGGGCCTCCGTCGGCGGGTTGTCGGCCCGTCGCCCGGACCCGGTCTCCGGCGGGCATCCGTGCGGGTCCGTCCATCCGGGGGACGCGCCGGCCCCTCTCCCCGCGGAGCGGGCCCCGTCTGCCCCGGTCTGCCCTCGCGATTCCGGTTCTCTCACAGGTCGAAGGTCCTCCGGCCCCGATCCGGTCACCCCGAGGAAACCTGAGAAACACACCGGAAACAGGAGTGGAACTGAGGTGAAACCTCGAGCCACCAAGTTGCTAGCCGCCGCCTACAGACAGGGGAAGACATGTTCGCGCTCGCTGCCACGCATGCCGTGGACAGTGGTGACACGGCCTGGGTGCTCGTCTGTGCAGCGCTGGTGCTGCTCATGACCCCTGGGCTCGCCTTCTTCTACGCAGGCATGGTGCGCGCCAAGGGTGTCCTGGCGATGCTCATGCAGAACTACGTGGCGATCGCCGTGGTCTCGGTGACCTGGGTGATCATCGGCTACGCCCTCGCGTTCGGCAAGGACGCCGGCGGCGGGATCATCGGTGACCTGCACCTGGTCGGCCTGGACCATGCGGGGGAGTCTCTGCCCGGCCTGGAATCCCTGAGCATTCCCCCGATGGCCTTCATGCTGTTCCAGCTGATGTTCGCGATCATCACGGCGGCGCTGCTCAGCGGCGCGGTCGCCGACCGGATGAAGTTCGGCGCCTTCGTCACCTTCGCGGCGCTCTGGTCCGTCATCGTCTACGCCCCGCTGGCCCACTGGTCGTTCTCCCCGGACGGGTGGCTGCACAAACTGGGCCTGCTCGACTTCGCGGGTGGCACCGTCGTCGAGATCTGCTCGGGTGCCTCGGCGCTGGCGCTGGCCATGGTGCTCGGCAAGCGCAGAGGGTGGCCGCGCGACGCGATGCCGCCCCACAACCTGCCGCTGGCCATCCTGGGCGCGGGGCTGCTCTGGTTCGGCTGGCTGGGCTTCAACGCGGGGTCGGCGTTGACCGCGGGTGACCTCGCGGCCCGCGCGGCGGTGTCCACGCACCTGGCCGGCTCCGGCGGCATGCTCGGGTGGTTGCTCCTGGAGAAGCGGATCACCGGTCGGGCGACGACCCTCGGCGGGGTCTCCGGCGCGGTCGCGGGCCTGGTGGCCATCACCCCGGCGGCCGGCTACATCGGCGCCGTCCCCGGGCTGCTGCTCGGTTTCGTCGCCGGCATGGTCTGCCTTCTCGCCGTCCGGGTGAAGTTCCGCCTCGGGTACGACGACTCCCTGGACGTGGTGGGCGTGCACTACGTCGGCGGTGTGATCGGCACCCTCTTCGTGGGCCTGTTCGCCTCGGCGGTCGTGAACCCCGACGTCCGTCACAAGGGGCTCTTCCTGGGCGGAGGGCTCACCCAACTCGGCTACCAGGCCGTCGGGGTGCTGGCCGCATCGGCGTTCGCCTTCGGCGCGACGTATCTGCTGGCCAGGGTGTTGAATGCGGTGATCGGCCTGCGTGTGAGCGACGAGGACGAGATCGAGGGACTGGATTCCAGCCAGCACGCCGAGTCCGCCTACGAGCTCGGTGCCACCACCAGCACGGGAAGGTTCAGCGGATGAAGCTGATCACTGCGATCGTCAAGCCCTTCAAGCTCAACGATGTCAAGGACGCCCTGCACGCAATCGGTATCCAGGGTCTGACCGTCTCGGAGGTCCAGGGGCACGGGCGGCAGCGCGGGCACACCGAGATCTACCGCGGGGCGGAGTACCAGGTGGACTTCGTGCCCAAGGTGCGCTTCGAGATCGTCGTGGACGACACGGACGTCGACTCGGTGGTCTCGGCGATCGTCGGTGCGGCCCAGACCGGCAAGATCGGTGACGGCAAGGTCTGGGTCACCCCGATCGAGGATCTGGTCCGGGTGCGGACCGGGGAGCGTGGCATCGACGCGCTCTGATCCTCGGCTTCCTCGGTCCTCGGCTTCCTCGGGGCCGGTCCGTCTCCGGACGGGTCGGCCCCGAGGTCCGTGCCGGGACGGCGGCCCGTCTCGCCTGCGCGGGGTGCTCCGGGGCGACCCGGGGTGACCCAGGACGGTCGGGTCGGTCGGGACGGCGGCCCGGCTTCCGGACCCGGTGACGGCCGTCCAGGTGGCATCGTGCGCGGTCTGCCGTCGAAGGGCCTCACCCCGTCTAGGGTTGCCCGATGCGCGTGACCATGATCCTTCCTGCCCTGACGGAGGCGACGGACGGTATCGCGCGCTCGATCAAGTACTCGCTGTTCCCGCCGCTGGGATTGGCGACGCTCGCCGGCTACCTCGCGGCCGAGGACGACGTCCAGATCCTGGACGAGCACGTCCAGCGCCTGGACCTGGAGAACGACCGGCCGGACCTGGTGGTGATCCAGGTGTACGTCACCTCGGCCCGACGGGCCTACCGGATCGCCGATTCCTACCGGGCCCGTGGGGTGCACGTGGCGCTGGGGGGTCTTCATGTGACCGCTCTGCCGGACGAGGCGGCACCGCACGCCGACACCGTGTTCCTCGGGCCGGGCGAGGACACCTGGCCGGTGTTCCTGCAGGACTTCCGCCGTGGCCGGCCCCTGTCCCGGTACGCCTCGGTGGCGCGCAGCCTGCACGGTGTCCCGCCCGTTCGCCGTGACCTGATCCGGCGGAACCTGTACCTGGCCCCGAACTCGATCGTGGTCTCCCGCGGGTGCCCGTACCACTGCGACTTCTGCTACAAGGACGCCTTCTACGCCGGCGGCCGCTCGTACTACACCCAGCGGGTGGACGCGGCCCTGGCCGAGATCGAGCGGCTCCCGGGGCGGCACCTGTTCTTCCTGGACGACCATCTCTTCGCCGATCGCCGGTTCGCCGTCGCTCTCATGGACGGCATGCGCGGCCTGGGCCGGGTCTGGCAGGCGGCGGCGACCGTGCGCAGCGTGCTGGACGGGGACCTTCTCGAGCGGGCCGCGCGGTCCGGACTGCGCAGCCTCTTCGTGGGGTTCGAGACCGTGGACCAGGTCCGACTCGCCGCCCAGCGGAAGGCGCACAATCTCGACGCCGACTACGACCAGGCCGTGCGGCGCATCCACGAGGTCGGTGCGATGGTCAACGCCAGCTTCGTCTTCGGTCTCGACGGCGAGAGCCCGGACGTCTTCACCCGCACCGTCGACTGGGCGCTGGCGGGTGGCATCGAGACGGCCACCTTCCACATCCTCACCCCCTACCCCGGTACCCGCCTGCACGAGCGGATGGCCGCGGAGGGCCGGATCCTGCACCGCGAATGGGACCGGTACGACACCCGGCACGTCGTCCACACGCCGCAGGGCATGACCGTGGCCCAGTTGGAGGAGGGGTACCGGCACGCGTACCGCGACTTCTACCGCTGGGGCTCGATCTGGCGCGCGGCGGCGACCAAGCCGCGCAGGGGCGACCGGCTGCGACACCTGACCTACACGGGGGCCTGGAAGAAGCTGGAACCCGCCTGGGACCTGCTCATCCGCAGCCGGCACGTCCTGGCTGCGTTGCCGCTGCTGGAATCGACCCTCACGGCGTTCGGTACCCGACCCACGGCACGACGTCTCCGTGTGACAGGGGACGTCGCTGGGGCGTCGGGCGAGGCTGCGAGGGAACCGGAGCGGGCAGCGGGGCTCGCCGCGTCCGCGATCATCGAGCAACTCCCGGAGGAGTGAGCGGTTCCGATCCGGTCCCTGGGACCACGGGGGAGCAGGGTGAAGGGCAGCGGCGGAGCCCTGTCGTACTCGACCGTCTCCGGGACAGGCTGCCCGCGATGCCCAGGGATGCCGCGGGCAGTGTGGGCAGATCGGGATCTACCACGGCGCGGACCTGGTGGGCGAACGGTCGATCAGGCGAGGCGCAGAGTGTGGGTCACGGGCATCAGACACCTGGTCGGGCTGCAGGCGGCATAGCTCACCACGATGGTCGGAGGCGTTGTCCCCGTCCGCCGAATCGGGACGTTGATCACGACCGGCCCCGCGGGGAACACCGGGAGGTCGACCGTCAGGCCACTCGGGCGGAGGAGCACGGTCGACCGATCCGCTCTTGCCGGGCCGGTGACGGCGCCGCCGGAGGCGACCTGCACGCGGGTGGGCCTGCCGAGGCCGTCGATGCCGTCCGGGGGCAGGTCGAGGGCATACACGTGGAATCCGGGCTGTGGGCTCAGCCGAACTCTGAGGGACGTCGAGGCCTCGCGGTCGGTCAACTCGGCCCAGACGCTCACGCCTCCCTCGGTGAAAGCGCCCCGAGGACCGTTCGAACGCCCGGCACAGCCTGTCGTGAGCAGTCCGATCGCGAGGACGACTGCGAGGACGACCGCGGTGAGCGAACTCGTCGTGGGCCGGACGGGTCGGAGCAGAAGCCTTTCGCTCACTGGTCGCCCGCGCTCCATCGAGTGAGGAAGGCGAGCACGTCGTCGGCCGTCATCGAACGGGCGTCCGCGAAGGCACCGTCCGCGGTGGTGGTGATCACCCGGCCGGACGGGTCCAGGACGACAAGGGCGGGGATGCCCACGCGGATCGCGTCGCCGTACCGCTGCGCCAGCGACAGGTTGTGGTCGCCCTGGCCGACGTCCACGGTGACCAGGACGTAGTCGTGCGCGAGAACAGGGGCCACGGCCGGCGCGTGGTAGAGCTGGCCGAGCACCCGGCAGTCGGGGCACCAGTCCGCCCCGAAGTCGATCAGTACCCGCCGGTGGTGCTGTGCGGCCAGGCGCAAGGCCGAGGTGATGTCCGCGGTGGCGTCCCGGGCGGGATCGTAGAGGACGTCACCGGCACCGTGGCCGATCGAGATCAAGGCCTCGGCGGTCGCGGTGGCTGCTGCCCGATTCGAGTCGGGTGACCCTGTGCCCGCTGTGCACGTGATGCCGGGAGTGACCGCCTTCGAGGTGTGTGTGGCGAGGCCGATCGAACGCGTGGAATCGCCCGTACCGCAACCGCCCAGGACGACCAGGACCGCCAGCGAGAGGAGCGCTGCGTCCGCTCGGTGGTGAACGGACGGCTGTCTCACGCGTGGCCTCCCGGATCCGAGTGCCTCCGATCGTCGGATGCTCAGAGATCATCGCATGTCGCTCGGTGCCTTCCACGATGACCGGCCGGACGGCGTCCCCGGTCCTTCGGCGGTACGGCGGGGTGCCTCGTCCGGTCGGGTGAGGGGTGCCGCCCGGCCGCTGCGGGTGGGAATCAGCGGAGGCGGCGGCGCTACCGTTGCCATTGCCGATAGTGGTCGAGAGCCCGGTGGACAGGTGAGAGTCACCGTCCACCTGGTGACGGCCGCGCTCTGACGGTCCTCATCACCGCCGAGCGGCTCGCCGCCGTGACAGGTGGCCGTTCCGCGGCGCGCGGAACGGCCACCTGGGAATGTGCGGATCAGGGCGTGGTCGACGTCGGGACGGCGTGCTTGCGGTAGTAGTCCCGCCAGATCAGGCGGTAAAGGGGAACCCACCTGGGGATCGAGCGCAGACCGGGGATGAACGGGACCAGGGCGAGCGCCAAGGAGAGCAGCATCATCAGCGCCCAGATCATGGCGTCGGCGTTGTCGGCCCAGGCGGACCCGTCGCTGAACGGCGGGACCTGGTACCAGAAGGTGTACAGCCACAGCCATGCCTGACCGGGATAGCTACCGGTCTCGTTCATCATGCCCCACTGGTCACCGTGCAGATGTTGGGCGCCTGCGCGGTCGTCGAAGTACGTGCCGTCGGCCAGGAAGAGCATCGGTTTGGTGTAGTCCGTCTGGAAGAACCCCGCCCGCGAATCGACCAGACTGCTGTCCAGGGCGCCGCTACGGGCCATCGTCAGCAGGGCACCGGCCAACTCCGGCACCGGGCCGTAGTCCCCGGGTACGACCTTGGTCGGATCGCCCTCCACCTTGGTGAGAGCGTCGTCGTACTTCTGTGCCCACGCGGTGCGCTGGTCCGGGGTGGCTGCCTGCCACTGGGCCACCGCCGCCCTGGCCATCGGATCACCGACCACGGTGGACAGCGGATGGATGACCAGATCCTGGGCGGGGTCGACCGGGATGTGCACCCCGGCCCATTTCTGCGGTCGGATCGGGCCGGCGATGGACTGTCCGGTGCTCGCGTTGTTGTACGGCGGCCCGTAGGAGGCGCTGGCACTGGTGCCGTCGAGTTCGGTGACCGTCGTGACCACGAAGTCGTTCGGGGCGGCCCTCGCCCAGTCCTTGAGCGTGGCGCCCTTCTCGTCGGGCGATCCGAAGAGCACGGCGAGTCCCACGGTGGCCAGCGTGACCACCAGCAGGGCGACCACGAACTCCTTGGCCAGGTCGTAGCTGCGGGTGGGACCTCGCCAGGCACCAGGTCGGGACTTCGCAGAGGCGGTGGTGGGGCGAGCGTGCGGGTCGGTGGCGGTCATCGGTTGCCCCCGGACAGACGCCCCGCCCACTCCGGCGAGATGGTGCCGTCGTCCTCGACCCCGAGCGGCGGGACGACGCCCCGCACCCGGACCAGCACGATGTGCAGGATCACGATGAGTCCCACGGCCAGTGGAAGCAACATGATGTGCCACATCAGCATCTGACCGAGGTCGAGGACGTTCCAGAACGCGCCGGCCCCGGTGGAGTTGATGCCGTCCTTGGCCTCCGAGCCGATCCACTGCGAGTCGAAGTTCGTCTGGATCAGGTACCCCGTGAACGCGGTGGCGATCGAGACGAGGAACGACAGGACGCCGGTGATCCAGGTCAGGGCCCGGCGACCACGCCAGGCGGCCATGAAGAACTTGCCCCACAGATGGATCACCATGAAGAAGAAGAACAGCTCGACGCTCCACAGGTGCAGGCTGTTCACGAAGTGCCCGGTGGAGCTCACATGCCACCAGGTCGGTCCGCGCAGGGTGAGCAGGGTGCCGGTGGCGATGATGACGATCAGGGCCGCGATGGTGAGCACCCCGAACACGTAGATCCAGGACGCCACGTACGCGGGCTGCCGGTCGGGCAAGGCGTCTTCTGCGGTGAGCGTTCCCAGAAGGCGTGTGCGCAGTCGTGCGGTCCAGTTGCCCGCCACGGGTTCGGCCTCGACGCTCATCGCTTTCCCCGGCCGTGGAAGGGGATGACCAGGGCGAGGATGAAGATCACGATCATCGAGAGGATGACGATCAGATTGGCCCACGAGATCTGCACGAAGCCCCAGTGCAGGTAGTGGGGTTGCCCATCGAGGTTGATCAGTCCGGAACTGACTGGGAGGCCGAGGCGGTTCATAGCACCGTTTCCTCTCTGCGGCGGGAGCTGCCGGGCGACGACCGAGGTGCGAGACCACGGATGGGGGGTGCTCGGCGGGGGCGCCGAGGGTGAGTCCGCTGGGGGTGGAACCAAGGTCGCAGGGTGATGCCGATCACGTTAGGATTGAATGTTCAACCTACTAGGGACTTTGGTCTCGGTGTGCCGAGTCGGTCCGGGAGCGGCACGTGATCTGCGCCGATCGGTTCAGCCCAGGTGGAGGGGGCCGTCACACCGGACGTGCCGTCGGCGCTCCCCCGTCGCTCACGGGGGGTGCGGTGGAGCGGCAGCACTCGTTTCGCGTGCGGCGGGGAACGCTCGCGCGGCACGGGTGGCGGCGACGGAGGCGATCGCGATGGTGATCAGGGCGCCCAGGACAAGGGCAGCCGGCTCGCCGGCTGCCAGCAGATGTGACCGGGTACCCAGGGCGGCAGCGGCCACCGGGACCCCGAGCTGCGCACTGGCCAAGGCACCGAGTGAGACCGGTTGCCCCATCAGCCGTGGTACGAGGTGGGTGGCGGCGGCACCGACTCCGAGGGCCGCGCCCAAACCGATCAGTTGTGTGCGGTGGGCGAGAGCGTGCAGGTCCAAGGAGGTGCCCAGCCAGATGAAGAACAGCGGGCCGAAGAAACCTTCGGTGATGGCGAAGAGCTGGCGAGCCAGACGCCGCGGTTCCCCGGCAGCAGCGACGGCCAGGCCGAAGGCGAACCCTGCCAGCATGATCGAGACGCGCGTGAGCTGGGCGATCGCGGCCAGTCCGAAGAGAACGGCCATGTTGATCCGCAACTCGAGCGCGAACTTGCGCCGCTCGGACAGGCGGTGCAGCCCTCTTCGCCATCCGCGTCGTTCGACGAATCGCAGGGTGACGAACAGGACGACGGTGCACGCCACGATGGCCAGGGCTCCCCAGACGGCGCTCAAGGCATGGGCGGGATCCATCGCCAGCGGAAGGACGACGATGCAGGCGACATCCGAGGTGGCGACCTGGGGGAGCAGTTGCAGGATCGGCGTGCCCTCCAGATGCAGGGCGTCGATGATCGGCAGGATCAGCGCAGCCGACGAGGAGGACAGCAGTACCGCATAGAGCATGGAGTGGCCGGTTCCGAAGGTGCGGGCGATGACCAGTGCCAGCGGTACGGCTGCCGCTGCCACGGCGACGGCTCGCATCAGGCCGACCGGCAGGCCACGACGCAGCCGGTGGTCGCCGATCGGAACGTGTGAGCCGGCGACGAACATGACCAGGGCGAACCCGACGTTGGCCAGTAACGCGAAGGTGGGCTCGGTGCTCTGCAACTGGTCCAGTCCCATCGGACCGAGGGCGATCCCCACCAGGAGTTCCCCGACGACGACGGGTGCCCCCCAGCGGTGCGAGACCGCCAGTAGGGGCCCGAGGAGACCAGCCACACAGATCAGTGCGAGCAGGGCGAAACTCACGTCAACTCCCCGCGGTCCTACCCGTGCCGCTGATGTCGGGACGGGCGAGTCGGCAGGGGATGTCGGTGTTCTCGTCCGCGTGGTAACTGGCGCAGATCCGGTGGTAGCCGTCGGCTACTTGCAAGGGGCGCAGGTCCGACAGGTGCCCGCAGACCAGCAGAACCGGTGCGAGTGCTTTCCTGGCCGCGATCTTCTGAAGATCGAGGGCGACGTGAGGGTTGTCGACCGGTAACAACGCCAGTCCGGATGCGCGCAGGAGATCCTTGGCTTTCCAGTGCTGGGTCGGGGCGGCTCGCAGCAGGGCAACCAGGTTCTCGACCTCCGCGGGTGTGGCCAGCAGGGTGAGGTAGTTCGCTGCGGCCGGATAGTCGTGTTCCTCGGGCGCCGCCTTCCAGATGACCTCGGGCATGGGGTCGACCTCCTGTGGAGTCTTCGCACGAGACTCAGGTCCGGGGGCAGTGGTCCGAGCAGCGTGCGGTGCGGCGATGCCTAACGCTCCGCAACGTGCCCGAGATCGGGCGGTCCGGCTCGAAGATCCTCCGCGGATGACCAGCTCGCCAGCACCGTCGGTGTCCGGGAAGCCGGTCACCACCCCGGCGCGGGCGACGAAGGACTGGTCGGTCACCACCGCGATCTGCTCGTACTCCGCCAGCAGCCGGTCGAGCGCGTTCCGTTGAGAGGCGATGCCCGTCAACTGTTTCGAAAGGGCCGGATGCGCCACGACATCGGCATCCCCGATGAACGCCTGCCCGGAGGTGGGTACCACGCGGGTGGTGAGCATCCCTGTCGTGGTTGTCTTCCCCGCCCCGTTCGGGCCCAGCAAGCTGAAGATCTCACCGGCACAGATCCTCGGGTTCAGGCGGTCCGCCGCCTGGTCGGCGGCTGGGCTGGTCACGGAACTCACTCCGGCCGCCGGGGAACGGTCTCCCGGTGGGCGGAGTCACCGCACGGCAGGTGGGGCCGAGCTCGTTCGCTCATCGCGGACCTCTCCTCGGGAAACGTGCCCACGTGTTCGCGGACCACCATCACCGGGGACTCGAGCGACCACGTCAGCGTACGTCCCCGAGTCCCACCACGGCGGGATCGTGCTCCGATCCGTCTCGTGCGTGGTGGCCTGCTGAGTACGGGGACGGTCCAGTAGCTGTCAGGTGCGGCTCAGATCGGCCTTGATGCCGTGCGGGCGACCTTCACCTTGGCCCGGACGTCTGCCTCGGTGGTCGCCAGGGACGTGGCCCCGATGTCCATCAGGTCGTTCTGCAGGCCCGAAGATCTGGGTGCCGCAAGGTCGTGTAGCGCGCCTGCCTCACCGCTCCCGGTCGGTGATACGGGCAGACGGCGTCGATGACGTAGATGCGGTCTGCTTGGCCCGGGCGAGCTCGACAACCAGGGCGTCAGCCGGTGATCAATGTGTCCAGGAATTCACGCATCCGTGCTCCCGACACGCGGGAGGCGCTGCCTGTCGTCGATCACGGACAGGCAACGATCGATCTTGTGGACGCCGTTGCGCTCGTCGGGCAACACCGCCGGCAAGCCGTTGTCACAGCAAGTGGTTGTCATGGCCTGGGGCGGCCTCGCTGGACCCAGTTGCTGCGGGATCACGGGAGTGCAAGAGCGGGGCCTGTTGCGACGTCGAATGTGCTGTGCTCGTCCCGGTGCGTCGCGTCACGGAGGACAGCGGCCCTGGTGCACTTCTCCCGCGGCCAGATGAACGCGTGGGCGTGCTCCGTACCTCGGAGTCGTCGGTCAAGGCATGGCTGGGCAGCTGAGCAAAGGGCAGGTCCCGCGTCCGGGATGTGGGGGCCGGTCCACGGGGTGGGGTCGGGCGCAGGCTCGGGTGGTGCGGGGTCTGCGGGGGCTCGGCGGCCGACGCCGCGACGGGCCCGACTCCGGTGCTTGACGCAAGGGCGTCCCCGAAACACGAGGGTGTCCCCGAAGCGGTCGTGGTCGTACCCTCCGTGCGTCCAGTTCGTCCCTTCCAAATCCAAGGGGATGCCGTGACGACTACCTCACCTGGCCGCGCTGCTGCTGCCGCCTGTGCTGTCGTTACTGCCCTGGTCGTGACCGCTGCATCGGCGAGCGCCGTCTCGACCAGCACCAGCACCACGACCAGCAGCAAGACCACGGCCAGCACCCCGAACGGCTACTTGACGTTCTACGACTTCGAGGACGGCACCACGCAGGGATGGAAACCCCTTGGCGGCACCCGCCTGAGCGTGGTCACGGACCCGACCACGGGTTCACACCGTCTGCTCGTCTCCGGGGTGACTGCGCCGGGTCAGGGCGCTGTCGTGGACGTGAACCCGGCCTTGCTCACGGTCGGCAAGTCCTACACCGGCCGTGGGTCTGGCTGGCTGACACCGGCCGACACGACCGGGCAGTTCCAGCTGCACGAGTTCAGTACCGTGCCGGATCGGCCATGGACAGACACCTGGTTCGGTGACGGTCACGGCTACGGCTGGCTGGAGACCGACTTCACCTGGACGTCGGCTGCTCCGTCCCTGCAGTTGGGGGTTGTCGCCTCGGCTGCCTGTCCGGGGTTCGCGCTCCCGTCCGCATTCGAGGTGGACAACCTCCTCCTCAGCGAGGGCGGGTTCAGCGCGCGCCCGGTCTACGTCTGTCCGCCGGCCACCACGACGACCAAGCCCACCACGGTGACGACGAGCGTGACCACCCAACCCACCACGGTGACGACGAGCGCGACGACGACCGCCGGCTGCTCGGCGTCCTACCGCGTGGTCTCGACCTGGTCGGGTGGTTTCCAGGCGAGCGTGACGGTTTCTGCGGGTTCATCGGCTCTGTCCGGGTGGACCGTCAGTTGGACACTGCCGTCCGGGAACATGGTCACTCAGGTGTGGAATGCTACAGTGATCACGACAGGGGCCACCGCGGTGGCCACGAATGCGGGCTACAACGGGAGCGTCGTCCCGGGCGCCTCGACGTCGTTCGGCTTCCTGGCGAGCAGTAGCAGCGGCACCCCGGTCGTGCCAGCACTGGTCTGCCGATCACGCTGAGCCATTGCTGGTGTCGGTGTTTCTGGCGGGTGAGCAGGGTACGACGACCGTGCCGAGGGAGCTCGGGACCGGCAGCGGGCGCGTGTGATCCACTGGGAGGCGCCGGGGCTGTTGGGGCCGGCCAGAGGCGGACACGAAAGGCCCGGCAGGCAATGCCGGCGCGGCAGAGCCAGGAGGCGGCAATGGTGGAGATCGCAGGCGTGATGAGGACCGATTCGGGGATGTTCGGGCTGTGGTCGCCCGCTGCCTTCGGTCATGTGAGCGACTACGACTCCTGGGAAGCGGAGCTGGCGGACGACGAGGACATCGCCCGGCACCTCGCCGCCGGCGCCTTCGTGCCCGTCAACATCGGATTCGACGGCGACTTCAAGATTGCTGTGAGGGTCGGGTCGAGCGCGGATCCTGCTGAGCTCACCGACCGCGAACGCGGCTACCTGCTCATGACCTCCGACCCCTACGTGTTCCTCTCCGCGGGAGTTGCCGTGGTCAGCGGCATCGAATACGTCCACACCTTGGCGGACATCGGACTGCAGGTCCCGCTTCCCATGGGTCGCTGGTGCGTGAGGGTTGCCCTGATCCAGTCGGACAAGGAGCCCGGTCAGCGGGACGAGCAGGGGCAACCGCTGCCCTCCGCCCTGCCTGCGTTCACACTGTTGATCAATCCTGAGCAGGACCCGAACAGCACCTACCGAACCTCCGTGGCGACCTTCGAGCAGCGGGCGCTGTAGGACGAGCACACATACCGCCCGAGTTGTCCCGGCGGGAGCCGACGCATTGATCGCGGGCGCGGCCGGCGGCGACCTGGTCGCCGCGGGGACCCGCTGACCTGCGAGGAACTCGACTTTGGGGCGGATTTGGGGCGGACGGCCGTAACGAGCCGGTCGTGGCCTGACCCAACCGGACACGGACGATTGGTATTGGACGGTGTCGTCGCAGGCCAGGGGCTACTTCTGGTGGTGGGGCGGCTGGGGTTCGAACCCAGGACCGACGGATTATGAGGGGATGTCGTCCGGTAGAACCTGCCCTCTACCTGCGACTTCGGCAACAGAGAAGGTAGCTCCATGCCCTGGAACCACACCTGTAGCCGGGGTTTCGCTCCACGGATGGCTCCACGTGACGTGGCGGCGAGGTCACCTGATGGGAGGTCGACCAGGGCGGTCATGGTGCGTGGGCCTGATCTCTGGGCTCGGACACCGGCCGTCAGAGCGCAGGCAAGTGCTCTCTGGGGTGGGGCCCTGTACTGATCGGCGAGACTGGTCCGCAGCGAGCGACGACGTGCCCGTCCTCTTCCTGGGCGTCGTCTCCTTGGGTGGCGGCCAGAGGCGCTTGCAGCGAGAACCTGGAAGTTCGTGATCTCGCACCCACGGGGGTGAGAGGATCAGTCATGTGGAGTACAAACGCTCGACCAGAGTCAGCCTCAAGGCACACCCGAGCTTCAATGAGAAGTGGTTGCAGCATCAGATAGTCAGTGATGTGGAACTACTGGGTCTTGGCGACCTCGCCGTCAAGGACGTCGAGCGGAGACAGCCTCGCGCCGGGCGGCTGGATCTCCTGCTGTCTGACTCGGAGTCGAATACTCGATATGAAGTGGAAATTCAGCTCGGCGCAACGGATGAGAGTCATATCATCCGAACGCTTGAGTATTGGGATACGGAGCGTAGGCGTTTTCCTCAATATGAACATGTTGCCGTGATTGTGGCAGAGGAGGTCACTGGAAGATTCCTGAATGTTATCAACCTGTTCAATCAGGCGATCCCCCTAATCGCCATTCAGATCAGTGCGCTGGACGTTGACGGAGTTCTCACCCTCACCGCCACGCGAGTTCTGGATCTCGCACTCCCTGCACCAGAGGAGGAGGATGAACCGGGGCAAGAGACGGATCGCGGGTATTGGCAGCAGAAGAGCACCCCCGAGCTCGTCGCCTTGACCGACCGGATACTAGGCATCGCAAATATGAATGGGCCCCGATTCTCGCTCAAGTATAATAAACACTATATTGGAGTGCAGCGGGACGGAGTTACTGACAACTTTGTGACATTTAGGCCACGGAAGAAGTATGTATTTTGGGAGTTGCGCGTGGAGAGAACCGATGAGCTTGACGCACGACTTGAGGGCGCGGGCCTGAACGTCTTGACGTATGAGAAGCGGTGGGGGAAGTACCGAATCCAGCTAGTTCCATCTGACCTTGAGCGACATGAGTCATTGTTGATCGAACTCATCCGTCTCGCACAGGGACTTCCCGTTGAACCGCTAGAGGGCATGCCTTCAATGTGAATCCTTGAGGGTTCTCATCGACTGTGGCAACCACGGATACGACGTGGGATGCCAGCGCAATAATGCAGGATCCACGTGCCACTGCTTCGAGTCACGGCCGCCTGCCCGGGGTTTCTCCTTTGGGGAGGGAAGTTCTCCTTGTGTCTTGATCTGCCGGTAGGGAAAGCCGACCGAAGGTTCATCAATTAGGGAGTTCGAGTGTCGCTTGCTGATTTGCTGGGAGTTGCAGGGTTGGTGATTGCCATTGTGGGCACCCCTTCGACACTAAATGCTTGGAAGTCAAGCAGAAGATCCGCTCGGATCGATCAATTCATGAGGGTATTCCTAGAATTGAAGCGGAATCAGCTAAGATTGACTGACGCGGTACTCAAGGACGCTCCCAAGAAGTGGCGGAGTCAGAGGCACGGAATCCCCATGTTGTCGAAGGAATCTTGGATTCCCTCGCAACCATGGCCGCTCGACTCGTTGACCATCGAATGGAAGTCCGACTACAGCAGGGATGACACGAGCAAGTTGGTAGAGCGCGGACGAATTATCCCGGGGGCGGGACTTACACGCAAGGTCACCTACAGTGAGGCGCTCACCGATTTCGCCGAGATGGGCCACTTGTTCAACGGGACGATATACCGACCTGTAGAGATAGAATTCTCGGAGAACTCCAGGACTATGAGGTTCTCTCAGGCCTGCTATTTCGAATACCTGGATACGAGTGAGGTCTTGGCCTATGAAGCGGCTGGACGGAGTTTGCGGAAGCGTTACCTGCGGCGAGATCGAAGCTTGAGGTCGCGACTGAAGGATCCATTCGATCTAGTGAACAGGGTTGCGAGTCTCGGGGTACTGACCCTGACGGTGCGGGTTTCCTCGGAAGGATCAAGTTTTGTTCTTCACAAGCGGGATTCGGTACGTGTTGTGCTGGCTCCTGAACTATTTCACGTGGTTCCTGCGGGAGAATTCACACCGTCGGACATCAGCATCGAAGCAATCGAGAGCGACTTCAGTATCTGGAGGAATATCGTTCGCGAGTACGCCGAGGAATTCTTGGGTGTCGATGACGCTCAGGGGGTTGGCGGCCGCACGATTGACTACGAACACGAGGTGCCCTACCGCAGGCTGATGGATGCGAAGAAATCCGGCGATCTTCGGGTGTATGTGCTCGGGGCTGGTCTTGACCCTCTAACGTGGAAGCCTGAATTGCTGACAGTGGCCGTCTTCACGGCAAGCGCATTCGATCGAACGTTTCCCGATATGGTGAAGATCAACAATGAGGGAACACTGATCCCAGGAAGACCATTCAAGGAAGCAGTGATCCGCAATTATCTCAACAACCCTGCCACTCGACCTGGCGGTAAGGCCTGTCTCGGCCTTGCCTGGCATCATAGAGAAGTGCTTGGACTCGTGCCTACTGCCAAGGATGCGGGTAGCCGCAGACGTCGCCGGGGAGGCGGAAGATAGGCGCGCACCTATGGCATCTCAAGCCGAGGCCTCCACGAGAAAAGTCGGGTTTAGGGGCTCTTCGCATTCCAAGGTGTAGTCAGGAGATCAAGTAGTCGGTCTCTGGTGCTCGTGTGGGGTGATGGGTGCTCTGCGCCGCGCTTCACGTGTCTGGCTGGGAGCGAGTGCGCCAGGTCAGCCTCGATCTTTCGTCCCCCGGGGGCGTGGCGTGAGCCCTCACCCACAGGAGGAGAAGATCAACAAGGGAGACTGGGCAGGCCAACGAACCTCACCCGCGAATGATCAAGGTTAGTCACCAAGGACCTGAAAGTCAGCTTCGGCCGACCTCGCACTCACTCCCACGCAGGGCATTCGGTGACATGACTCTCCGGCCACCCGACTGTATCTCGGTCCTTCATTATATGAGAAGCAGTTGGAGGATCTCGACCTGCCCAAGCCCGAATCAGTGGATCAAACGCGATTGCGGCAGTCCTCACTGGCCCTGACGTGGCTCCGCGGACTCACGAGCTCCCCTGTCGCCGCCTCCATCCAAGTGGGTCCATGTGAAAGCACCATTGCCCTTGAGGATCCGTGCGCGCTTTTCCTTGTAGTCGTGAATGGCCGCCAGGAGGCTCAGTGTCCGTGTCCGAATCTCCTGATCGTAAAGTTCGATCCGACTCGGAAGCTCAAAGTCTCTGGTCAGATTCGGACCCTCATCAAGCCACTCCGAAATGAACCGATCCCGAGAGCATTCTCGCGCAATAATGGAACGAAGACCACGAATATCGAGATCAAATACCCCATTGGTCCGTCTCGGAAAGTTCAATTTCTCAACCGCAAGCAAAGAGGATGGCTTGAACCAACGGACTCCCATCCGATCTACGTCATAGAGTCGGTAATTCTTGGTCTTCTGATCGCGTGCGATTCGGCCTCTCCCTGTAATTATGCCCAGTTGCATCCTCGGGCGACTCATCGTCCCAACATACCGATTGTCCAGCTCGTGCACCCCGCCAGCATCGACCGCTCTTGCTGTCACGGATTCCAATTCAGAGGCCTGCAGCAGCGAACCTACCGCGTCCTCAATTAGACGAGTATTCGGGTCGGGTCCAACTGCGGCGGCCAAGACCTTCAGGTAGGGGTTTAGATGCGACCATCTCCAAACCACTTCCTCTAGCCACTTCGAGTCGAAGCGTGAATGACCCTTGCTTAGCACTTCGCTGATCCACGAGATGACTCGCCAGCTGTCTAGTCCTGACAGGCTACTTCGAATTGTGGCCCAATCATCGCTTACAGGGCAGAAGGCCCGCACGGATCGGGCGTGTAGAGTTCCCTCACACTCCTTCATCCGAGCTTCGGCGGCCCTTGCCTCGGTATCCCCGCGAACCGTCATGAGAAAGGCTGCAACTTCATCGGAAATTAGCGCATCCGCTTCCTTTGCTGTGATGGTCTCATCTCGCATCCTGAGCCAAATCTCTTCGGCGACCAGGAACTCTTGGAAAGACTTGTGAGGGAACGAGAGCCGTTCACCTGGCCTACGATCGAGGGGGCAGCTTTGAATGAGGTCGCGCCTGACTGCACTCGGCTCGTTGCTGCCAACAAACGGCTTCACGAGCTTATCGGGTACACGCTCCTCCGCAACCGTGGTGCCGAGGTCGCTCTCCCATAACCAGAAGGCAAGCCATCTCAGGAAATCTCGACGTTGAGCGCGGGTGAATGCCAACCGTGAGTTCTTGTCTTCTTCGCGCATCATCACTCGGTCGATCATGTGGTCGATGAAGGAGTCGTACAGCTCGCCCTGATCAAGATCGTCAATTACGCCGGAGTACGTAGGGAGCATCTCGGCGAGCATTCGCAACTGAACTGGGCGACGGGCAAGATCCCGAATCTGCCTTCGCGAAAGTGCGCTCTTCATCTCCTCATTGGGGGGGACGAAGAGCGGGTCAACTCTAGCACGATAAGACCAGTACGCCGCTAGGAAGCTGGTGATCTGGGGAGCATCAAACGACTTTAGTGTCATTTCCTGATAGTCGGGCCAGCCCGGCTCGGTATACATCAACTCCTTCTTCTTAACCTTACCTTGAAGGATAAATTCCTGCTCATCGTCCGTCTCGAAGGCCGTCGGCCTTCCCAGTAATATGACTTTCGCAGCCCCTTCGCAGAGTCTATTTAGCGTCTTGATGTTATACTTGAATTGTTCCCACGTGAGAAGTTGCTTCATTTCATCGAAGCCATCAAGAATTACGACTAGGCGGCCTTGGGTGTTTGCCCGGCGAAAGGCATCGAATGAATATCCTACGACTGGATGGAGCGCCGTAAAATGTGCACCAAGAAGACCTTCAAGGCTCTGCTCTCCCGCAATTTCCCCGAGGCGAATGTAGACAGGAGCGCGGGTCGACCCGTCGAGGAATTCTTTAGCTTGCCGTGCCGCAAGGTGACGGGCCAGTGACGTCTTGCCTATGCCGTATCCCCCTAAGACCGCCACCGGTCGGCGGCTGTCTAGCGAACCCTCGTCCATGATCCAATCATTAAGCAGGCTAAGGGCGTCGATACCCTCGCTGGTCTGCGGTGTGACAAAATAGCTGCTCAAGCCGTCTTCGTCATTATCGTATGAATCGATTAGCGATCGCGCGTATCCTCTGAGGTCGAGAATTTGGTGACGCAGATCGGAGTAATCAAGCAAGAATAGATTTCCGGTGGATTTGGCGAGTGATCGAGCGGCGGGAGAGAAGCCAGCCCGAGACACCACAAGGAGTTCGTGAATCTGCCCGACGGCAACAAGCGGCTGATAATCCGCCCATATTTGGGCTAGGGCGGAGTTTCCAATTGCGGACTTATAGTCCTTGCACTCGACGGCCATCAATATCACGGTGTTATGCCGGGGTTCTTCCACTAGCAGGTCAATGCGCTTGTGTCCGACATATGTCTCGTGGGATATCCTCCGCTGCGGATTCGAGAGAAGGCTCGCAACCTCATATTCGAATGCCGTGCCACGTTCAAGAGCACTCGGAGGAGCGGCCTGAGGGGCATGCACTGGTTCTGATTCGTCACTTGCGAGAGCGTCGTCTGCAAGTACCGAGTCTGCCAGGTCCTTGAGCTTCCGTTGTCCCTCGGTATCCTCAGCTAAACGCTCAAGGAGAACCTTGGCGAGCAAAGATGCGTTTGCGGGGTGCCGCTCCGCTTCGCCCAGGACGATTTTCCCGACGGCGTCGCAGTCAAGGACCGAGTGGGCAAACTTAAGGATCTCCTGCGTGGGGAGGGTCCTTGGGCGTTGCGTTGGGATTTCTGTGGTCTCTGAGACGCTAGCGAATACCCTAGTGATCGTCTCTTCGCTGACAATCATCTGGATCGCCCCACTCCTTCGTGAACTAGTTCATCGAGCCGGCGCATATTCACGGCGTCTTGCCTTGAGCCAGCCGAAGTCGGGCGAGCGGATGAAGCAGGTCCGTCGGGGCTGGCTGTCGCTCCTTCCATCCGCCCAGCAACCACCAATACCGGCTAGCACGGTGGATCTCGCCAAGTGACACGTCTTCTGGTATGTCCGCGAAGATTTCATGGTCAAGGAGCGCCTTGTAACGCCTTGAACTAACTTGCAGGCCTGCGTGAGCGGCCTCTGTAATAATCCAGGCAAGCGCTACGTCAGACAGTCCTCGATCTTCTGAGAAGACGCCTCCGATGTCCCCGTGCGTTCCTGCGAACCACATTTCCCGATATTGATCCTCGAATTTCGAGCCATTCTTCGGGCGAAATCGATATAGGGTGTAGGACCGACGTCGTTCGTGGATCGCCATGGCATGTCGCGCGTATCGGACATTGGGAAGACTCGCTGTGAATGGCCAGCGGACTTGTTGAATCTGTGCTCGCCATGTGAGCGAACCGATAGACTTAACTGTGTCCCAGACTCCGAGGAATCGGACTTGTGGATGAGAACCATCCGCCGCCCGTGGGAAGCCAGGGTTGCCGAAGTGATTTGAGAATTCTCGGCGTATACGCCAGAAGTTCTCATCGGCCCCCTTGCCTGGTCCAGACTTCAGGTAGAGCTTCAGGGCATAGGGCGTCATGTTCTGGACCTCCGGTCGTAGGAGACCCACTGTTCGTAGCATTCCCGTAAGGGCTCGGGCGGTGTAGGCGCCGCGTGAGAATCCAAAGAAGTACAGTCGATCACCTTGTCGGTAATTGGCAACGAGAAATCTGTATGCATCTTCGATGTTCTGGCGAACCCCATAACCCCCGACGAGTCCGGCCAATTTGGTTGCGACCTTGCCGGCATTTGTAAGAGCTGAATGTGAGCCGATAGTCCCAACACCCGGGGCGTAGAAGACAATTTGTTGATCGTTCTTCTCTGTAAGGTGGAAGGCTCTGGCGACGTTCGTTGTACCCGTCTCTGGTTCGTTTCTCGTCCCATCCAGGAAGACGACCAGATTTCGGGATTCTTTCCCTGTCGAGTCAGAGCTCATCGGCGTTCCTGCCCTTTCCTTCCTGAGCGCTATAAGTGCAGTGAGATTCAGGCCTTCTTGGCCCTGTATGTCATGTCCTCACGTTGGCAATAAAGGGATGAGGAGCGCGTATCTCCTCACGGTGAGCCAACCCTTCCGGGCGTATTTCTTGCGGGACGAGATATCTGTTTGGCTAAGTATTCCAGTCAATGGATTGCCCCCGAGTTTGGATCGTTTGATTGGTTCGATGAATCTCGTATTGGTGGATGAGTCACCGACAGTCTGCCCGAGCTTGGCCAATTCATGTCGCCGAGGCCAGCGTCTAATGTGTTAACGCTCGCTGATTGGCGCGATGTCGGTTCGGACGTCGGTCTATGGACCTACGACCGTGCGAGTCCCACTACCCTCTTGGCAACCATGGGTGGCTGATCGGAAGCCTAGCGTGATCTGACCGTGGGTGCAGCGTTTCGGTCCGGTTCAAGGGATGTCCCCTGGGTCGGCCGGTGGCCCGTTCGGGGCGACTGCACTTCGTGAACCACGCTGGTACCACGGGGGTTCAACTCGCAAGCACCTCAATCGGCCCTCGACCAGCGGCGGCGCATCGAGCCCCCAGCGGCGCTTTTTGGTCAGCTTGGTGTGAATCGGTCTCCTTGGTTGGTCCTGGAGTGTTTCGTGCGCATCCTGCAAGATCATCACCGTCTCGTCTCCTGAGGAGGCGAGGGCAGCTCTCGAAGCGGAACGGCGGCCATGAAGCCGTTGCCCACGATGACCACCGTGCTCACGTCTGCAGCGTCTTCCGAACAGACACGCTGGCGCCAACCGTCGCGGCAACGGTAGATCTCCTCCGAGCCGCTCTCCCTCAACAGCGTCCCGTCCGGGGGAGGCCGCTGGGGCTGCTGCTCCCCATCGATTGCGGGCTCGACGCCCTCCCCCCTCCTGCCACTGGTGAGGGCTCGGTCGGGAGCCTGCGGTTGCGCCATCCCACGCTTTCGGGCCAGCAACTTCTGGACTCCGGCGAAGGCGAGGAAGCCGGTCCCGACCCCAATCACGATGCCCAACGGCATCGTGGGGGATCCTCCAGCCGCGCCCTCTTCCGCAGTGAGTGGCGACGCCACACGAGGGGCGACGGGCTTGAGCTGCAACGGCGTCAGATCGGGAGCTGGGGCCGCCTCCGTGTCCTGGTGTGGCGCTACCTCACAACCAGGGTCACGGGGCTGGGGGTGCAACAGCGTCGGCCCGTGGGGAGGGGCTGCACATACATCGTGGAGTGGCGCCATTTCCGTGCGACGCAGGCGCGGCTGTCGCACCTGTTCAGGTGGGTTCGGCCCCGGCGCCAGGACCGGGGACGTGCACAACAGCGGATTCGGTGACCCCCATGGTGGGGCCTCAAGCGCCAGCGGCTCACGCCATGGGCCGGGCATCGCCTCACGGTCATGCCGTGGGAAGGGGCGTGACCTGGGCACCGAGCTGACGACGCCCTCCGCGCTCCCAGGGGTCCGCCCAGGGCCCAACTTGATGTAGAGCAAGATCTCGGGTGCCTCGTTGAGACCCACCCATAGCAGCGTCACGGCGAGCAGGATGACGCTGACGACCTGATGGCCGGCCGACAGCGAGAAGCATAGGGCGACGAAGATGGCGATGAGGCCCCCACCGCCCAGAAGCGTGCGCAGGCCCGCTGCCGACCAGCAACGAGGCACCACATTCTTGACTGTCACTGGACCTCCAACGCGGAGCAAGCAGCTCCAACCCGTCATCAGCGGACGACGCACGCGACCTCACCCAAAGGAACACATAGACGGAGCCCGAAGGGTTAGGCTTGATCGAATCGCATGATGTCCGCGCTGGTCATGGGCGATCCGCGGATTCGTCCGCGATCCCGGCCCCGCCGGCGAGCGGTCGGTCGACGCTGGGAGCACCGGTGACAATGCGGGACGGATTCGCGGAAGTGTTCGGGCAGGTCTTGATCCATGCCTGCGCTGACCGGGGGCTCACCCAGAAGCAGATCGGTGGTCTCATCGCGAAACATCAGTTCGAAGGCCGCCGACCCGGTCCCGATCGCGAACGCGACCTGGGCAAGGCCTGTGAGCGGTGGCCACGCAGGCTCAGCGCCTGGAAGAGCGGCGACCGGTTGCCCGCTCACGAAAACGAACTGGTGCTCGCCCTCGACGTGATCGCCCCCGGGCGGCCCCGGCAGCCCTGGTTCGACCTTTGGCGCGGCGCATGCCACGCCCGCCGCACGGTCCTGGCGGCCGCTCCGGCCCACCCGATCTCGACCAGCACCACCGTCAGCACCGAACCCGGCACACCGCCGGACACTCCTGCGCTCATCCTCGTCGGTCGGTCACCGCTTCTCGCTGACGCCTTCCAGCCCAGGACGGCGCTCCTTGAGACAATCGAGGGCGTCGTGCACACGGCAACCGGGGGCTGCACGCAGATCTTGGTTGGCGACGGCGGCACCGGCAAGACGCAGCTCGCGGCAGCGGTCTTCGACCGCGCGCTCAAGGGCGGCGCCCGCCTGGGGGTATGGATCACCGCGACGTCCCAGCTGAGCATCATCTCCGCACTGGCGCGCGCCTATCTGGCCACGCACCCCGGAAGCGACGGCGAGGGACCTCGCCAGGCCAGCGCGTTCCTCGAATGGCTGCGTGACACCACCGAGCCATGGATCGTCGTCTTGGACGACCTGCGCGCGCCCGGGGACGCGCTCGGCCTGTGGCCGGTCGGGGCCGGCACGGTACTGGTCACGACCCGTCGGCGTGATGCCGCGCTGGCGGGCCGCAGCACGCACCCTGTCATCGATGTCGGGGCGTTCACCCCCCGCGAATCCCTCGACTACCTCACCCGCAAGCTCTCCGCGGACCAGAGCCTGCCCACCGAAGTGCTGACTGGGGCCGCGGACCTGGCCGACGATCTCGGGCACCTGCCGCTCGCCCTGGCCCAGGCGAGCGCCGTCATTGCCAACGATGCCGTGACCTGCGCGGACTACCGCGCCCAGTTGACCGACGTCGTCCGCGATCTAAGGGAGATCTTTCCCGACGACAGCAGCGACGACTACGGGAGGACGGTGGCCACCACCTGGTCATTCGCCCTGTGCTCCGCCGACGCCCTGGCCCCCCAAGGCCTGGCCGGCACACTGCTACCGCTGGCCGCTGTCCTGTCCCCTGACGGGATCCCCGATGAGGTGTTCTCCACCCTCGCCTGCCGGCACTACCTTGCCCACCGAGAGCGCGCATGCCCGACGTCCGGTCCTGTGCCGGTGACTTCGACCCCGGACGCCCGCAGAGCGCTTCGGAATCTGCATCGCCTCAGCCTGCTCACCCACGCTCCCAGAGGCGGCCCGCATGCCGTGCGGATGCATGCCCTCACCCAGCGGGCAAGCCTGCAGCACCTGTCTCCAACGGAGTTGGCGACGGTCGTGCGAGTGGCGGCTGACGCGCTGGTCGAGGTCTGGCCCGAAGCGGATCTGGGCGACCGTGTCGCGGGCAGCCTGCGGCACAACGCTGCCACGCTTCTGCGCCGCTTCCCCCAGCCGTTGTGGACCGGTGGCGCCCACACTCTGCTCTTCCGGCTCGGCGACAGTCTCGCAGGGGCGGGCCTGGTCGAGGCCGCGGTGGTGCACTTCCAGGAGATGGCGGAGACGGCGCTGCGTCTGCTCGGCCCCAGCCACCTGCACACGGTGAGCGCGCGTGGCCACTTCGCCCATTACATCGGCTTCCAGGGCCACATCCTCGAGGCACACCGCCAGGTCATGGTCCTGCTCCAGGAAGCCTGCTCCGCCCTGGGCCCGGACCACCCCGACACGCTGGGCTTCCGGTTCCTGCTGGCTCAGCTGAACGGGCGCCTGCAGGGCCCCGAGGCAGCGGTTTCCGCGCTGAGGGCGCTGGCGCCCGACATGGAACGCGCGCTCGGTCCCGACCACCTGCACACGCTGCGGACCCGCAGCGCCCTGGCGTACTGGATCGGACTGGGCGGTGACTTTCGCACAGCAGCCAGCATCACCGAGACGCTGCGGCACGACCTGATACGCGTGCTCGGCGAAGACCACCCGGACACGCTGGCCCTACGGGCCAACCTGGCCGCCTTGCGAGGCGAGACCGGCGACGTCGCCCATGCCGTGGAGCTGTTCCAGGAGCTGCTGCCGGATCGCGTACGGGTGCTAGGCGCCGACCACCCCGACACGTTGCTCACCCGCGGCAGCATCGCCTATTGGCAAGGGCGCGCCGGTGACGCCGACCGCGCACGGCAGACGTTTGAGGCGCTCCTGCACACCGTGGTTCCCGGCGATGTCCAAACCCTGCTCAGCCGGGGGCAGGTGATCTCGTGGCGCGGTCACGCCAGCGCGCTTGTCGCGGCGGCAACGACGTATGCGGCCATGCTGGAGTCGTTGGCGGCGCACGACCTGACCAGGCCCGGGACGGCCCTGGATCATGCGCACTGGTCCGGGCTGACTGCCCCGAGGGTGATTGAGGCCTCCACTTGCGTCAGGGCCGGATGGCATCTCCAAGATTGAGTACGAGAGATCTCCGGAACCGGGGTCATCCGCGCCTACATCCCCCGCCCGAGGAGCGTGTTCGTCGAGCATCTTCTTGGGGAGGGCGGGAGCGGGCCAACGCAGCCTCGTTTCTGCCCGAGATGTGGATGGGCGCCTGACGGCGGGGGTCTTCCGGGTTGTTCTGGTGGCGGCGGAGACGCTCAGCGCCGGGCTGGGGGGACCGGGGGGACCGCAACCCACGGAAGGTGTCAGTCCCAGCGCCTACCGTCGTGATGTTGGTTCACGGCCTTCGGGCGGGAAGGGGCGCGTCATGTCGATTTCGGTGGGTCGTCTCTACGGCGATGAGTCGACGCCATGGGCGGGGCTAGCGGTGAAACCGGCGGAAGAGTGCCGGATCGAGCAGTTCCAGCTGGACGACATCGTGCATCCGAGAAGGTTCGTCGTTGCTCCTTCGTGGTGCGTGCCGCTGGCGCCAACGGTGACTCAGGAGTGGGAGCGCGCTGAGCTCGTGTGCGGGGCGCTGCACCCGGATGGAGATCCGGACATTTGGTCGGCGACATGGTGCTTCGAGGACTGGGATGCGCGGGCGTTGTATGCGTTCGGCATGGCTGCGGTGTTCTGGTGGGTCTACGGCCTGCGCCAAGCGCCCTTGGCTGCTTCCCTCGCCCAGGCACGAACTGGGGCGCCTGAGCAGGGGGTGGCCCGGCAGGCCTTGACGCGCGCGGTGCAGCTGTGCCACGCGGGGGTCGGCCCGGTGATCTTGGAGTATCTGGACGGTGTGGTGGCCGGTCTTCGCTGGCTCCTCGGTGAAACCGAGACGATCACCGTGTCGTGAGACGCGCTTCGGCGTTGGCGTCTCCTGCCTTGGTGCTGGGCGACGGTTGCGGAACACCGACGCCCGACACCAAGGGTCACGGGCAACACATGTCCTCGTCGACAGCCTCCGCGGCTCCTGAACGGAGAGCCTCGTCGAGCACCCACCTGTGGTGACGAGCTGCGTCAGGGGAGGGGTCCTCGGCCTGGTCAACGGGTTCCTGCGCGTCGTGGGAGCGAAGGTCAGCCATCCGGACGGAGAGTTCCACATGGTTGAGGTCGGCGGCGGCCTGACCGATTCGGCCGGCGGATGCCGTGTCGGTGTTCCGCTGCTCGATTTGCGCGGAGAGCCGGCTGCGGATGAGGACGGTTCGTTCTTCCCCGTGGCCGTCGTTGTTGGCCGCGAAACTCGCCGACGTCCGGGGCGTGTTGGAGTGGTCGTCAGCGTCCTGTTGGCATTCGACCGAGTCGCCGTCCGCGGGCGGGGCGGAGTCGGCGTGGCCGGTGGGCGCTGCTGTTGACGGAAGGGGCTCGTGGTCGTTGTCCCCGTGCCCGGATCTGGATTCGTGCGCGAGTTCCTCGAGCTGGTCGCGTCGGCGGTGCTGCTTGATGTCGTCGACAGCGAGAGGTGGCCGCGGGCTGTGCTCGTGGTCGTCAACGACGTCGAGGCGGCCATGGTCGTGACCGCTGTCGGCGGCCGGCTCGTGCTCGTGGAGGAGGTCCGCTTCCGTGATCCGGCGGTGCTCGTCGTCTTGGGCCCAGTGGGCGGCGTCGAGGGCGAGCCATTCTTGGGCGGTCGTGCAGTCGGGTTCGTGGTCGAGGTTGAGTCGGCGGGCATGGGCCTCGGCCAAGGCATGGTCGGCCTCGGCCAGGGTCGGGGCGTAGAGGGCGGCCCACTCGCCCCGGACGTCGACTTCGCGGGCGTATTCGAGGGCAGCCAGTTCGTGCAGGGTCTCGCGGTCGCGGTGCTCGATGGCCTCGGCGCGCAGCTGCTCGGCCAGGGCACGGTCGCCGTCCTGTTCGGCCTGCTGGGCACGGCGTTCCGTGAGGACGGCGTCCTGGCGTGCCTGCTCGCGCGCCTGCTCGGCCTCGCGCAGGTCGGCAGCAGCGTGCCGCGGCGCGATGGCGCGGGCCTGCTCGGCGGCGCGGATCCGGATCCGCAGCTGCCCATCGGTCAGCAGTGCGGCCGGCCGGGCGAATGGGGGATGGCCGGCGGCGTCCCAGGCGGCCATGAACCAGGCGCGCCGCTCGGTGGCGTGCACGCCGGTGACCGGGGGAGGGAGGACGCGGTCGGGGTTGGTCCAACCGGCGGCCTCGCGGTGGGTGGCGATGATGCCGGCCCGCTGTTCCCACACGTCCCGCTCGGGGCTGCCGGCCGCCGGGACCGGCCCGAGGGCGGTCCGGGCCCAGGCGGGAGCGTCGGCCGCGGTGCGGGCACCGAGGACGTCGGCGCGGACCAGAGCCCTCTCGCGCAGAGCGGCGATCTGCTGCGCGTGGGTCGGATCGAGCCCGGCGGGTAGGGCCGGCGCCCATGAGCTGGAGCGCGAGCCGGGGGCGTCGGCGGATCCCGGGGAGGGCTGGGCGCCAGTGCTGTGGGCGTGGGCCGACACAGGGGAGGTACCGACCTGCGTGAGATCGGCTGCACCCCGGCGGGCGCCGGGTGCGGCGTGAGGTTCGACGTCTGCCCCGGTCGTGGTGCCGGTGCTCGTTCTCACGTCGTCCCGCGGCCCGGCCGCCAGGGCTGGTTCGGGGACGGGGTGTCCCCGGGTGATGCGGTGGGCGATGACCTGGGCGAGGGAGTGGGCGGTGTCCAGGGATCGGGTGGTGACCGCCTCGCGCAGGAGCTGCTCGGGGTCGTGGCCGGCCTGTTCCATGGCTCGGAGGAGCCGGGAGAGGTGTTCGGTGGCCTGGTCGGCGCACAGGGTGGCGCGTTGCTCGGGCGTGAGGTGTCCCTCGGCGGCGAGCTGGTCCAGATGGGTCTCGGTGCGGGCTCGGACGGCGACACGGGTGAGGGTTTCGAGCTGGCCGAGGACGGTCGCTGCGTGCTGGTGGTGTTCGGCGTCGGCTTCGAGTTCGACCAGGGCGGCGCGACCGGTGGGGTCGCGGTCCAGGCCGGCGGCCAGCGCGGCCATGGCGGTGGGGTGTTCCTGGAAGCCGCGTCGTCCGGGAGCCAGTCCGGCCGGCGCGGTGGTCAAGGAGACATTGGCCGTGTTGCGGGTGCGGCCGCGGGTCATGGCTACGTAGAGGGTCTCGGGGTCCAGGCCGCCGGTGGTGACGAGGTGGGTGGCGTCGACGGTCAGTCCCTGGGCGGCGTGCACGGTCGAGGCGTAGGCCAGGGCGAGGTCGGCGCCGACGTACTCGGCCGGCACGTGGCGGGCCTCGCCGCTGCGGATGGAGGTGATGATCACGGCGCCGTCGGGGTGCAGAGCGGTGACCCGGTAGATCTCCCGGTTGGTCAGGCCCAGGGCGTGGTCGATGCGCCGGGCCTGGACGAGGTCGCCGACCGACGCGACGTTGTCGTCCCGTCCGAGACGCACGGCGGGGCCGTCCTCGACGAGGCCGAGGGCGATGAGCTGGTCGCGGACCTTCAGGGACACGGCCGCGGCCTGGTCATTGCTGGCCGCGATCGCCAGGACGGTGCGGTGGTCGAGGTGGTCGGCCACCCACGCTCGGGCGGTGGCGTCGATGGCCTCGGACAGGGTGTCATGTGCCAGGAGCCGGCCGTGGGTGTCGTACTCGGCCAGGACTGCGGCGTCCCCCTGGCGCAAGCGCAGGGAAGCCTCGCGCTCCCAGGGCTCGGTGAAGCGGCGGACGTCGGTGAGGGTGTAGGTCTCGGCGTGTTGGTCCAGCAGTCCCAGGGCTCCGCCAGCGTCGACCGGGCCGAGCTGGTGGGGGTCGCCGGTGAGTACCAGCCGGGCGCCGGCGGCCTCGACGTGGGCGCGGATCGCGGACAGGTGGGCCGTGGAGACCATGGACGCCTCGTCGACGAGGACGACGTCCCGCTGGCCCAGGGCCCAGCGCTGGTCCAGGGGTCGGTGGGTGCCGGCGTCCAGGCGCTGCTGGGCGGCCAGGAAGGCGGCGATGTTCGCGGCGTCGGGGATGCCGTCGTCCGCCAGTACCTGGGTGGCGATCTGGGAGGTGGCCAGGCCGATGACCCGCCCGCCCTCGCTCAGTTCGGCCCAGGCGCCGGCCAGGGCGCCCAGGGCGAAGGACTTGCCGGTGCCGGCAGGGCCGACCAGAACGACGGCGCGGGCGTCGCTCGCGGCGATCCCGGCGACCGATGACCGTTGGTCCGCCCCGATCGTGGGCACGTGGTCGTCCAGCCAGGTGTGGACGGCGTCGGCGTCCACGCTGTGTGCGCCGCGGGCGATGGCCAGGCGGCGCAGGGCCTGCTCGGCCTCCAGGGTGAAGGCGGCGGCGTACTGGGTGTCGGTGGGACGCGCGAACCACACCGGCTCGCCGTCCGGGCCGCCGTCAGGAAGGTCGCGGCCGGTGACCTGGACGAGGTCCGGATGGCTCAGCGCGGTCTGCGTGAGCCGCTCCGCCAGCTCGATGACCTGGGGTCGGTCAAGGCCCAGCACCGGGGGCAGGAAGTCCAGGATCTGCGCGGTCAGGTCGGGGGCCCGGAACGTGGCCGAGGCCTGCCCGCACGCGGCGATCGCCTGGGAGATCACCGTCTCGGGCGACCACTCCTCGATGCCCATGGCCCCGGCGTCCCAGGCCCGGTCGAGCCCGGCGTAGACGCGGGTGAGGTCCTGGCCTACTGCGTGGCACTCGGCCACGACGCGGTCCGCGCGCTCATCCACTGTCTCGGCGTCGTGGACCTTCGCCCGCCGGGTCCCCAGGGTCGCCAGCTCCTTGACCCGGGCCAGCTCCATCGGGGTGAGGTCCCGCCCGCCGAGCCGCTCGCGGGTGGCCTGGACGAGGTCGGCGAACCGCTCGGTGATCTCCACGTCGCGTGAGGACCACAGCCGGCTCAGCGCCTCGGGCGCGGTGGTCAGCTCCCAGTGCCCGTTGTCGCGCAGTTCCCAGTCCAGGCCTGCGGCGGCCAGGCGCTCACGGACCACGGCGCGGGCGATTGCGCCGGCCGCGTGCTGGTGGCGCAGCAGGTCCCGCCCGTCGAGGGCCCGCCAGACGCCGTCCGCGGAGAGCACCCGATTCAGGACGGCGTTGTGCTGGTGCAGCTGGGGGTCGATGTTCCGATTGGTGTGTTGGAAGAACGACGCGATCACCAGGCCGGGCGCGGCCATCCACCGTCCCTGCCCTCCGGCTCCGTGCCGGCCCACGCGGGTGGTCGCGTGTGCGGACAGGTACTCCAGCGCTGCGCGTGCGCCATCCTGTACTGCCGACTCGATACCCGATCGGATCGACCGGGCCCGATCCGCCTGCACCCGATCGCCGGAGCTTCGGGCGGCCAACTCGGCCCGCCACGCCGCGGTGTGCACGACCGTGACCGACTTGACCGGAGAGAAGGTGAAGTCGTACCCGGTAACGGGCGACCGATCGGCCAACTCCAGACCGAGGCAGATCTCCTCGACCCGATCGGGAGTGGCGTCCGGCTCGCGGGCCAGGGCCGCGGCCAACCGATCGGCCTGGTTGGCCAACCCGCGCGCCCGATGCCCGATCGGCGAACCGTCCGGAGCGGTGTAGCGGCCGAACACCGATCGCATTGCCTCGTCGGTCACGACCCCGGACAGCCCCAGGGCCTGGGCGCCCTGCCCGGACCACCGGCCAGGCGGCTCGCCGTCGAGGACGGCGTCGAGGTAGTACGAGTGCGCGTTCGGGGCCTCCGCGCCCCCGGCGCAGTAGTACTCCGCACCGGCCGCGCCGCGGATCTGGCTCGCCGTGATCACCTGCGGGTTCCTTCCTTGTCTGCTGGGATCACGTGAGCCGGCGCCGGGTGGGAATGCTGCCCGGAAGGCGTTCCCGCTCCACAGAAGTGGATCATGGAACTGGCCTGCTCAATCGTGATGCCTGGGTCTGTCACTTCTTCTGGGGCGTCAATTGATTACATAAATGGGATTTAGCTGAGAGTCTCTGGATGCTTGGGAATTGAATGCATGAATGACGTTGTGGGAATTCCTCGGAGCTGGTCTGCGTGTTGCTGTGGGCGGTGTCTGGGCGGCCTCTGGTGGGTGTGCGTCGCGGGGGACCGGGCCTCGGACGACGGCCCGGCGCCGCGGGGTGCGGGGGTGTATTTGCGACCTCGGTACCGGGCGAGGGCCCGGCGCCGATGGGGGTTTACGGGACCGCGGCCGGCCGGTGGTTGAGGTGAGCGGGGAGTTCGTCGCGGGTGGCGCGGGCGTAGGCCAGGCCGATTCCCAGGGCCTTGCGGATCGCCTCAGCGGTCGGGGTGGCAGGCAGTTCGCCCTCGGCGACCAACTGCAGGACGCGCTCGATGTCCTCGGGCCTGGCCGATCGGCTCGCGCCGGGGAACGGCGTCGGCCGGTCGGCGGGATTGGCGGCCGGTTGGGTCGGGTCGGGGATCCGATCGGTGGTCGGGTCCGACCCGATCGGACCCGGGTTGGGCGCCGACTCGATCGGATCGGGTGCGGTCGCTGGGTTGGACGCCAATCGAGTTCGGGCGGTCGACGGGATGGCCTGATCGGAGTCGGCGGGCGTCGGGTTGATCGGCTGAGGCTTGAAATCGGGGGACGGCGTCACCCACGGCGGGACGGGGATGGAGTTCGCTGGCGTCGGGCGATGGCCGGCGGCGCCATTGAGCGGCTGGGCGGTGTGGGCGGTCAGCTCGCGCAGATCATGCGCGGCGGCAGAGCCGGCGGGCTCCCGGCGGGGCGCGTGGTGGTCAGGGGCGCCAGCCTGTTGACGGACGTCCGGCACAGCGGGTGTCAGGGCCGGTGCCACGGTGGCGGCCGGCGCGTTCGTGGTCGCCGTCGTTGCTGGGGTCGTGCTCGGGGGTGTGGTGGTGTGTCCTCCGGTGAGCCAGAGGGCGCCGATGGCGGACCATGCGGGCCAGAGGGCGACGACCATGCCGAGGGGTCCGGGGCCGGCGGTGGTGCCGTTGGCGATGATGGTGAACGCGAAGCTGGATCCGCCCACGACGTAGACGGCGACGCCGCGCCTGCCGCCCAGGGCTGCCAGGCCGCACAGGAACACAGAGACTTCGGGCATGGTGGCGATGACGAAGGCCATGGCTCCGGGTTGGCCGTGGGTGCGGACCATCTGGACGCAGTGGGTGTAGGACCCGGCGAACGAGACGATGGTCAGCAGGACCCCCACGGTCAGTAGGAGCCGGGTCCGGGTGCGGCCGGGGGTGGAGTTGGTGGTCATCGGGCCGCGCTCCCCTCGGGGGGCACCTCGGCCGGCCGGACAGTCGGGACCATCGTGGTGGTACTGGCCTCCGCCAGGTCGGTCGTGGCGGTGGGGGCGCCGGCGCTGGATGGGGTCTCGTCCGCGTCGTCGTCGAGTGGGCCGGTGATCAGTTGGGCGATGTGTTGGGCGAGCTGTGGGACGACGGCGTTGCCGAGTGCTCGGATGCGGGCAGCGTCCAGTCCTGGGGGAATCCCATGAGCCATTCGATGGCTTCGGGCGTGGGTCTCCACGACCGTGAGGTGGTCCGGATCAGTCCACGGACTCTGGTCTCGGTCGCGGGCCGGTAGCGTCCGCCGCGTCCGAGTCCCCAGCCGCGTCGGCCCAGGGAGGCGGTGGGGGTGGGCCACCAGGAACAGGCGTTCACGTGTGTGTGGGGCGCCCACGGTGCACGCTGAGAGCACGCTCCAGTGCGCATCGAACCCGAGGTCGGCCAGGTCACCGAGCAGCCAGGCGAAGGCGTCTCGATCGTCAAGGAGAGCTGGGACGTTCTCCACGAGGACGTGGTCGGGTCGTAGTGCGCGAATGACGTCGAACATCCAGGGCCAGCCCCAGCGTTCATCCGCGAGGCCACGCCGGCGGCCCGCGCGGGAGAACGGCTGGCAGGGGAACCCTCCGGCGACCACGTGAACAGCAGGCCTTGGTGTGCTGGTCCACCAGGTGGGGGTGGTGCGGACGTCGTCATGGCGGGGTACCTCCGGCCAGTGCCGGGCCAGCACGGCCCGGGCGAACGGGTCGATCTCGACCTGGCCCACGATGCGCATCCCGGCGCGTTCCAGACCCAGGTCCAGGCCCCCGATCCCCGCGAACAACGACAACACGTTCAGCGTGGGCGTGGCGGTGCTGAGGTCGGGGGGCATCGGTGCGGCCGCGAGGGCTGGGGTGACCATCCGGTGACTCCAGGGGATCAAGGGAGCGGGTTGCTGGTGGGGCTGCGGAGCGGGATGGGCGGGACTCCTCGTCGCCTCGTCCAGGCGCGTGTGATCCACTTGGCGAGGTCGGGGTTGTCGGCGCCGTGCCGGAAGCGGAGACGATGAGCCCGGCAGGCAGGGCGGGAGCAGCAGAGCCAGGAGGCGGCAACTGTGGAAATCGCAGGCATGATGAGGACCAACTCGGGGATGTTCGGTCTGTGGTCGCCCGCCGCCTTCGGCCACGTGAGCGACTACGACTCCTGGGAAGCGGAGCTGGCGAGCGACGAGGACATCGCGAGGCACGTGGCCGCTGGCGCCTTCGTGCCCATCAACAGCGGACTTGACGGAGACTTCAAGATCACCGTGCGGGTCGGGTCGAGCGATGCTCCCGCCGAGCTCACCGACCGAGAACGGCGCTACCTGCTCGTGTCCTCCGACCCCTATCTGTTCCTCTCCCCGGGCGTAGGTGTGGTCAGCAGCATCGAGTACGTCCACGCTATGGGGGACGTCGGCCTGCAGGTCCCGCTTCCTGTCGGTCGTTGGCGTGTGCGGGTTGCCCTCATCGAGTGGGACAAGGAGCCCGGCCAGCGTGACGAGCAAGGGCAGGCGCTGCCGACCTCTCTGCCCGCCTTCATGCTTTTGATCAATCCCGAGTAGGACTCGAACTGCGCCGGCCGCGCAGCAGCGGCGAACTGCGAATAACCTGCGTTGTAGCCCGAGCATGGAGACCGTTGCAGCGGCCTCGGCAGGCACAAGCCAACTGGGGGCGGGCGTGGCCTGCCATGCGCACCCCTGACGCTGGGAGTCCGGACGGGACCGTGAGAGCATCCGTCGGTGCTGCGTTGCGTCGAGATCACGGCCACGGTTGTCGGCCCCATGCACGGGAAGTCGTTCCACAACCTGCACTGGCAGAAGAAGCTGGAGCTGAGCGTGGATTGCTTCGTGTGTGAGCGCACGGGCCGCACGACGACGCTGGTGTGGGGGGCCGAACGCGGCATCTGCTCGGCCGATGAGGAACGCGGTCCGCATTTCGCGCCTGTGCGGATCTCTGCCTTTGACTACACGATCAAGGCTCAGGAGTTGGCACTGCGGGTGGTCGTGGACTACTGGTGGGCACCCTTCCACGACGAGAAGCGGGATCAGCCCGCATTGCCTCTGGTGCAGGAGCCGTGGGCTCGGCTCGGGCTGGGCTACTCCTGTCGCCAGCACGAGAAGAGCGGCGAGCGTTCGATCCAGACCAACCTTGTCCGGCCCTCCACACTCAGCTGCGAGCACTGCGGGGCCGTGGTAGCTACGAGCCGCGACGTGTTGGGCATACGACTGCTGGTATGAACCTGGGAACCGGTCGTCCCAGACCTCGGGGACCCACTCGTGGGGGTCTGAAGAAGGGGTGGCCAATAGATCGAGCGAGGTGTAGCCGGCAAGGATCGAGCGGCTGCCGGGCGCCAGGGCCTCCCCTTGGGTGGCGTCTCCGGCACCGCAGGACCAGCCAATGAGAGTGAGCAACACGAACTCCGTGGGGTTCAGGAGCCGATGTGCGGGGCGGGCTGCGGCGCTCGAACGGAGGCCGCAGCCCGAAGCGGCCCGGGTCATGCCCGGTGCGCGTAGCGCCGGGGCCGGGTGGCTCCGTGGCGGAGCCCGGAGGTGATGGTCTGGCCGGCCTGGAAGCGGGGGTAGTCGGGGTCGGTCAGGTGCGTGGCGGAGGCGTCCAGTAGGACGTCGCGGACGTGGTCGGCGTCGAGTTCGCCGCCGGCGACGAGTTCGCCCAGGGCCGCGGCGGCCCGGAACAGGGTGTGGTTGCGCTCGCCTTTGACGGCCTCGCGCACGCGGGTGGCCTCGGCGTCGATCGCCGCGTCGAGGTAGCGGCGGCGCCGGGACGGCGCCCATGGGTCCTCACCGACGGCAGATCGGGGCTGCCTGGTCGTGGCATTCCGGTTGTCGTACTGGTCCGGGGTTGCCGTGGTGTCGGTCTGGTCTGTCGGGGTGGTGGCGGGACGTGCGGGGGTGCGACGGAGCCTGTGGGCGATCCAGTCGGGCAGGGGTGCGGGGGCGCGGCCGTCCAGGACGGTGTAGGAGCCGGTCGGGCCGGTGGTGGGGGGTGCCAAGACTTGTCCGCCGGTGGCGCGGACGTCGACGAGCCAGCCGAGGGGGCCGTGGATGGTGCCGATGGTGTTGCGGATCGCCGGTCCGGGGCTGGTGGGGTGCTGGAAGTACAGGTGCCGCCCGCCCGAGGGGGTGGCGATCGTGTAGGTGGCGGGGATCTGCTCGCCGAGGGACTCCGCGACGTACGTCAGGACGTCGGCTCCGCAGGTGAGGCCGGGGATGCGCCACTGGTCGGGCCAGGTGTCGCCCTTGGGCGTGTCGCAGTCGATGACCACGAGCCGGGAGGGGCCGCACGCGATGCCGATCCCGTGGTCGGGCAGGACGGACCAGATGTGCATGATGCGCTCGGGACGGGTGGTCGCGCGGGACTCCCACCCGAGGTGGCGGCCGGCGCGGGCGCAGTAGGGATCGGTGTGCGGGCAGCTGGCCTCGTCGTGCCGCGGGATCGCGGGGCGCTTGGTGCCCGGCAGGATCGGCAGGACGTGCCAGCCCCGCCGGGCATAGCCCAGGGCTGCGGCGAGGGTCTCGTCCTGGCCCGCCGGGGGTTGGGGGGCGTTCGGTGTGGTGGTCATGGCAGGGGTCTCCCTCGGAGGTCAGGGGGCGGAGGCCAGTTGGAAGGTGTCGGGGGTGGCGGTGGTGCTACCCGCCCCCCGACAGGTGCGCGGGCGCTGTCGCTGTGCCGCCCCGGGGCGGCAACCGGCCGAAGGCCGCCACCTGCGGCTGCCCTTGCTGTCACGGCTACGACCCGCTCGAGGGGGCGATGTTGGCCGCGAGCCAGTAGGCGCGCGTCGTCGGGCAGGGCCACCGTTCGGCGTGGGCGCATCGATCCCACCCGGCCGCGGTGTCCGGAGGTAGGCACGGCGTCAGGAGTGCGGCGATCGCGCGCAGCACCATCACGGGGTCCTGCGTGACGCGGGCCGTGGCCCGACTCGATGGCTCGGGCGAGGCGATTACGCCGATATCAGCGTGGGTGGTCATGGCGGGGTCTCCCTCGAAGGGTCAGTGGGTGGGGGTGAGCTGGAAGGCGTCGTGAGCGGGTCGGTCGCGGTCGGTGGCCCACCAGATGGCGACGGAGTCCAGGTCGAGGTCCTCGTGGGCCCAGGTGCGCCCGGCCTCGTGGTGGGCGCGCTCGTTCCGGCAGGCCTGGAGCGTGGTGGTGATGCGTTCGCGGGCGGCGGGGAGCCAGCGGGTGAGCCATTCGCTGACGGGGGTGGGTTTGGTGCCGGTGTATGCGGCGGTGTGTTCGCCGGCCAGGGCCAGCAGGTCGGCGACGACTCCGGGGTGCAGGGCCCAGCACGACGGCAGCGCTCCGCTGGCCGTGAAGCCGTGGTGGGCCAGGACGGTGCGGGTGAACTGGTCGGCCTGGTGCAGCCACAGGCGGGCCACCGCGGGGTCTCCGACCGCGAGCCAGTCCCGCTGGCCCTTGCCCGAGTCACTGGCCGCGGCCGCGGTGCTGCCGGTCGAGGGCCTCGGCGTGCTGGCCAGGCGCGCGGCCCGCTCGAACGTCTCGCCCTCGCCTGGTTCGTCGACTGTGAGCTGCTGGCCAGGGCCGGCGGCCGTGGCCGTTCCGGGCTGGCTCGGACCGCTGTCGTCGAGGAAGTGGCGGTCGGTGCGGGCCAGAGCCGTGAGGTCGGCGATCGCCCGGGTGAGCGCGGTCAGGGTCTGGGTGTGGTCGTGGGTGTGGCGTTCGAGGGTGTCCAGGCGTCCGGCCAGGGCGGCCAGGACGGCGTCGGTGGCTCCGGGGAGCTGGTAGCGGCGGGACATGTCAGCGGCCCTCGATCGCGACCGGCCGGCAGGCGACGACCGTGAGCCAGCGGTCCTGGCCGCGGGCGGGCGTGCCAGGCGCTGCGGCGTCGTGGTCGAGGGGCTGGGGGTGCATGGGTGTGGCTCCTTGGCTGGTGGGCGGGTGCCCGCGAGGGGGCTGGCGGCCGGGGTGGGGGTGGGTGTGGGCAAAGGCGTGGCCAGGGCCCGTGGC